>JBHIFB010000005.1:0-46165 GCA_046760905.1 Candidatus Glassiibacteriota bacterium
CGGTCGCCGTTGATTCTGGCACAAAATGAAACATCTTCGGTTGCTGGAGCTGATACGGTACCAATATTTAATGATAAGAAAGAGATAGCAAGTGAATTGCTGCAGCGCTTCAAGAGGCTCTGGGAGCGCAACGATGTGGAAGGTCTATTATCCCTTCTGTCTGAGAGAGGGAAGGTGATCATGAAAGTTGGCTTTTTGGGACTCGATGGCGAATATGGCAAGAGCCAGGCGGAATATATAATGAAGGAGTTCTTCGAGGGCGCAACGAAGCGCCGCTTTTCGATATCAAGATATAGGGAACTTTCCGGGGGTGTATCTGCCTATGCAGCGGGAACGATAGCATACGTGGACGAAAAAACAGGACTCGAGAGGAAGCTAAAGATATTCATTTCACTCGAGGAGAGTGGCGGGAAATGGTCTGTGGAGGAATTCAGGATCAGCGATAAGTAAGGAGTCAAAATCTTACTGATGTTGACAAAAATTTAATTGATATTATATTATGTCGCTAAATAAATCGTTCTAAGGTTCTTTCAGGACTTTTCCTATCAAATTTTAACCCTCAACCAAACACAATCACTTTCGAGTGACTGTCCCTGTGGATGAACAGGTGGTGGGGGCTGTTTTGTCCATGAAAGGGACGATGAGTCGGATTGCTGCCTACATCCGTTGTTGGGAGAGGTAGGAATATATTTAAGTGTGAAAAGGAAGTCGATCTTCTACAGCGGTATGTAATTGGTCTTACATGAAAATCCAGCTTTATAATACACTGACCAATCGTAAAGAATTATTACAAACGATCCAGGAAGGATCGGTCAGGATGTATACATGTGGGCCAACGGTTTATGATTATGCTCATATAGGCAACTTCAGAACCTATATGTTCGAAGATTTATTGAGAAGGTATCTTAAATTACGCGGATATAAGGTGACTCAGGTCATGAACATTACGGATGTGGATGATAAGACAATAAACGGCGCCCGGGAGAAGGGAGTGTCGCTGGACGAGTATACTGAACCATTTATAGAGGCCTTTTTCGAGGATATTGATATGCTCAGGATACAGCGGGCCGAACACTATCCAAGAGCTACCCAGCATGTCCAGGAAATGGTCGATTTGGTAATGAGCCTTCTCGAGAAAGGGTACGCTTATAGAAGAGAGGATTCCGTTTATTTCAGTATTTCAAAATTCCCATCCTACGGGAAGCTATCCGGCATAGATCTGGGTGGAATAAAATCGGGGATCAGTATAGAGGCTGACGAATATGATAAGGATGACGTGAGGGATTTTGCCCTCTGGAAGGGAAAGAAAGAGGGGGAACCATCGTGGAGTGCACCGATAGGTGAAGGAAGACCGGGATGGCACATCGAGTGTTCTGCGATGAGCATGAAGTATCTTGGCGATTCATTCGATATACACTGTGGGGGAGTTGACAATATCTTTCCACATCATGAGAATGAGATCGCACAGAGTGAGGCTGCAACGGGTAAGCAGTTTGTGAAATACTGGATCCACAGTGAGCATTTAATAGTAGAAGGGCAGAAGATGAGCAAATCTCTGGGAAACCAATACACTCTGAGGGACCTTCTTGCCGAGGGCTATGAGCCGAGCGCCATCAGATATCTCCTCTCCTCAAGTCACTACAGGGGAAGGCTCAATTTTACCAGGGATGGTCTCCATCAGGCTAAGGAGTCTGTTCAGAGGTTGAACGATTTCTACCGTAGGATAGTCGAATCCAAAACCCATGAGGAAAGCACTGGTGAGGTGGAACAACTGGTGGGAGAAGCGTCGAAGGAGTTTTTTAATGCACTTGATGATGATCTTAATACTGCTAAAGCGTTGGGAGTCATATTCGAATTAATCAGAAAAGTGAATTCACATCTTGATGTGTCTGCTATATCGCAGAGTGAAAAGGATCAGGTACTTTACATGCTTCGGCAATTCAACGATGTCTTTGATGTCATAAACCAGGAAAGGGATGAACTGAGCGAGGAGATACGGGAGAAGATAAGAGAACGTGAGGAGGCCAGGGAGAGGGGAGATTTTCAAAAGGCAGATTCAATAAGATGTCAGCTAGAAAAAATGGGAATAGCACTAGAAGATACAAGGAATGGTACCAGGTGGAAAAAGAGGTGATAAGGGCAGCACCACAATAGCTCGGAATGCCGGTTGACAGGGGGAAGGCCTCAGGGTCTGTAAACGAGACACTGGAGCATTTGATCTGTAAGTTCTAAGCGTAGAAATTAAGGGATTTAGATTAAAGAAATATTAAACTTAAACCTTTTGATATTTTCATGGTTTCAGAAAGAAAGTTTAAATTCTGAAGGAAAGTACACGAATTAAAAATCATTGACAATAATTATTTAAATTTTTATATTATTAAATTTAGCACAAAATTTCAACTTGCTGGCGTAGCTCAATGGAAGAGCAGCTGATTTGTAATCAGCAGGTTATGGGTTCAAGTCCCTTCGCCAGCTTTATAAAGAATTTTTTTTGTCTTGGAGGGGTTCCCGAGTGGCCAAAGGGAACAGACTGTAAATCTGTCGGCTCAGCCTTCGGAGGTTCGAATCCTCCCCCCTCCACAGAATTGTTTTTCATATGCGGGCGTAGTTCAGTGGTAGAACCTCAGCCTTCCAAGCTGATCACATGGGTTCGATTCCCATCGCCCGCTCCATATAGATTCAGCGGGTCTTGGAGAGAACATTCGCCCACGTAGCTCAGTTGGTAGAGCGCGTCCTTGGTAAGGACGAGGTTCACCGGTTCAATCCCGGTCGTGGGCTTAAGGTTTCACTTATTGGCAAATAGCTTCAGATTGCTTCAAAGAGGAGGGGAGCGATGTCGAAGCAGAAGTTTGAGCGTACGAAGCCGCACTTAAACATCGGGACGATAGGGCACGTGGATCACGGGAAGAGCACGTTATTGAGTGCGGTAACGAAGGTACTTGAGGGCAAGGGTTTGGCGAAGTTTTTACCGTTTGACGATATAGACAAGGCGCCGGAGGAGCGTCAGCGTGGGATAACGATACAGTTATGTCATGCTGAGTATGAGACGGAGAACCGGCATTATGCGCACGTGGACTGTCCCGGGCATGCGGATTATGTAAAGAACATGATCACTGGTGCGGCGCAGATGGACGGGGCGATACTGGTGGTGAGTGCTGCTGATGGTCCGATGCCGCAGACGAGGGAGCACATATTGTTAGCGCGGCAGGTGAACGTGCCGTACATGGTGGTATTTTTGAACAAGGTGGACCAGGTGGATGATGCGGAGTTACTGGAGTTAGTGGAGTTGGAGGTGAGGGATCTATTGAGCGAGTACAAGTTTCCCGGGGATGAGATACCTGTGGTTAAGGGGAGTGCATTGAAGGCATTGGAGGGTGACGCGGAGGCGATGGCGGCGGTGGAGGAGTTGATGAAGGCGGTGGATGAGTACATACCGTTGCCGGAGCGAGACGTGGACAAGCCGTTTTTGATGCCTGTGGAGGATGTATTTTCGATAACGGGTCGAGGGACGGTAGGGACGGGGAGGGTGGAGAGAGGGGTAGTGAGGACCGGGGATGAGGTGGAGGTGATAGGGTTGGGTGCGCATCGCAAGACGGTTGTGACTGGGGTGGAGATGTTTCGCAAGATTTTGGATGAGGGCAGGGCTGGAGACAACATTGGTGTATTGTTGAGGGGAGTTGACAAGGACGAGTTGGAGCGAGGGATGGTGGTGGCGGCGCCGAAGTCGATCACGCCTCACACGAAGTTCAAGGGGGAGGTATACGTACTGACGAAGGAGGAGGGGGGTCGTCACACTCCGTTTTTCAACGGGTACCGTCCGCAGTTTTATTTCAGGACGACCGATGTGACGGGATCGATCAAGCTACCGGAGGGTGTTGAGATGGTGATGCCTGGTGACAACGTGAACATGGACGTTGAGATCATATCGCCGATAGCGATGGAGAAGGAGTTGAGGTTCGCCATCAGGGAGGGCGGTAGAACGGTAGGAGCAGGGATCGTAACCGAAATAGTCGAGTAGGAGAATAGAGCGTTTCAAGGTAGAAGGTTAAGATGAGGGATAAGATAATTCTGGCATGTACAACCTGTAAGAGAAGGAACTATCACACGACGAAGAACAAACGGAAGCATTCTGAGCGAGTTGAATACAGGAAATACTGCCCGAATTGCCGCTTGCATACCCCTCATAAGGAAACAAGGTAATTTGACGAGAGAGCCGTAGGAGTAGGCCTGTAGCTCTAACTGGTCAGAGCGCCGGACTCCAAATCCGGAAGTTGGGGGTTCGAATCCCTCCAGGCCTGCCATGTATGTCGAGAATGAAGTTATGGAAGAAATAAGGGAGAAAAAAGCTCAGAGCGCGATAGACCGCTCTTTGCAGTTTTTGAAAGAGGTAAAACAAGAAGTAGAAAGAGTGACCTGGCCGAATAAAGACGAGGTGAAGGGAGCGACAGTCGTCGTCATAATCGTTGTGATACTCATCGGCTTTTTCATCGGTCTTGTGGATAAGATCCTTACGATAATGAATGATGTGATCCTCTTTTGAGCTTGTGTGGGGTGGGAGATGAATGAAGACCAGGGAAATATGAATTACAAATGGTATGCAATACAGACATACTCCGGGCATGAGAGCAAGGTGCATGCCAGGTTGAAGCGTATAATAGAACAGGAAGGGGAATCCGGAGGCAGCATCAGGCAGGTTCTCATACCTACCGAAGATGTATATGAGTTGAAGAAGGGTAAGAAAGTGAAGACAACAAGGAGACTTTATCCCGGATACATCCTGGTGGAAATGCTTTCCAACGATAGAACGCTTCATCTCATAAACAGCATACAGGGAGTCATCAAATTCCTTGGAACGGACAGGCATCCACAATCCATCACAAAATCTGAGATCAATAAGATCCTCGGGAAGATGGAGGAAGTGAAGGAAGCTCCGACACCAGATGAGATACCGTTCAGGAGAGGAGACCTCGTGGAGGTCACGGACGGACCATTCACAGGATTCAATGGAACCATTGAGGATCTCTATCCCGACAAAGGAAAAGTAAGAGTCATTGTCAGTCTTTTTGGTAGACCGACACCGATCATGCTCGACTATGTCCAGCTGAAGGCACTTTAGAGAAGAAGGAGAGGCACTCAAGGAATGGCCAAGAAGGTAGTAGGATTCATAAAGCTGCAGGTACCCGGTGGTGCCGCAAATCCGGCTCCACCGGTTGGTCCGGCGCTCGGTCAGTATGGTCTGAACATAATGGAATTCTGCAAGGCCTTCAACTCAAAGACGCAGAAACAAGCCGGTACGATAATACCTGTTGAAATTACGGTCTACGCTGATAGAACCTTCTCCTTCATTACCAAGACTCCTCCCGCTGCGGTTCTTCTGAAGAAAGCCTGCGGGATAGTGAAAGCGTCGGCTGAACCGAACAAGACGAAGGTGGGCCAGGTGAAGAAACAGCAGGTTGAGGAAATCGCGAAAGAAAAGATGGAAGATCTCAATGCAAACTCCCTCGAAGCGGCAGTGAAAATCATAGAAGGAACTGCTCGAAGCATGGGCATAGAAGTTGTGGATTGAGGAAATCATTATGAAATTTTCCAGGAAGTATAAAGAAAAACTGTCGAAGATAGACCCGGGTAGGAAATATGAGATTGAAGAAGCTGTGTCTCTCGTACAGGAGAATGCAAACAGCGGTTTCGACGAAACGATAGAGATCGCCGTGAGGCTCGGTGTTGATCCCAAACATGCGGACCAGATCGTACGCGGTACAGTTGTTTTGCCTAACGGTACAGGGAAGAAAATCAAAGTGCTCGTACTGGCCACAGGAGACAAGGCCAAGGAGGCCCTTCAAGCCGGTGCTGATCATGTAGGTGGGGACGAGTACATAGAGAAAATTCAATCGGGCTGGCTCGATGTAGACAGCATCATTGCGGTCCCTGATATGATGCCCAAGGTGGGAAGACTCGGAAAGGTCCTTGGACCCAGGGGCCTCATGCCGAATCCAAAAAGTGGGACGGTGACTTTCGAGATCGCAAAAGCGGTGAAGGAACTAAAATCGGGACGAATCGAGTTCAGAGTTGATAAGACGGGAAACATTCATGCCCCGGTTGGAAAAGCGTCGTTCTCGAGAGGAGAACTCATCGAGAATATAAAGACTTTCATGGAATCGATCATCAGAGCAAGGCCGAGTGCGGCGAAGGGGATTTATCTGAGAAGCGTACACATCTCACCTACCATGGGGCCCTCTGTGCCGATTGATACACAGATCTTCGGACGGTAGCGATGAAAAGGGAGAGAAAAGAGATTCTGGTCGAGGAACTCTCACGAGAGTTAGAAGGACATTCATCGATCATCCTGACCGATTTTACCGGGATAGATGTGAAGGGAATTACTGTTCTTCGTAGGACCTTAAAGGAGAACCAAGCTACTCTTAGAGTTGTGAAAAACACTCTCCTGAAGAGAGCCGTCGCAAAATCATCAACACAAGGGCTTGCCGAGTCTCTCGAGGGACCTACCGCTCTCGTACTGAGCGATGATGCTGTGAGTGGAGCGAGGGCTCTCGTCGATTTTGCCAGGAAGGAAGACAAGCCAAGGATAAAGGTCGCGTTGATCGAGGGAAACCTCCTCGATCCGGAAGAGGTAAAAAAGATCGCCTCCCTTCCAACAAAGCCGGTACTCCTTTCAATGCTCATCGCAGGAATCAATGCCCCGCTTGTTCAAACTGTCAACGTATTGCGGGCGATATTGCTGAAGTTAATACTGGTTACCCAGGCGCTGAGGGATCTGAAGGAGAAGGAAGACCAAGGTACACCTAAATCGTAAAGGAGTTAATGATGCCAGGTGCCAAGAAACTAACGAAGGATGACCTGCTTGAGGCCATAAGTAACATGACGGTCCTCGAATTGTCCGAGCTGGTCAAAGACATAGAGGAGAAATTCGGAGTCACAGCTCAGCAAACCGTTGTTCAGGCAGCACCCGGGCTCGCCTCCGCCGGGCCATCGGGATCAGAGGCAGGGGCTCTTGCTGAGGAGAAGACAGAGTTCGATGTGGTTCTCAAGGAGGTTGGTGAACAAAGGATTAAGGTTATCAGGGCAGTGCGTGAGGTTACAAGCATTGGTCTCAAGGAGGCTAAAGATCTCGTGGAAGGTACTCCTTCCAAGGTGAAGGAGGGGATTAGCAAGGAGGAGGCGGAGAAGGTCAAGGCGAAACTCGAAGAAGCAGGAGCGAAAGCAGAGATACAGTAACGTGAAACGTGAGAGTATCAAGAAATCCTGCATAAGAGGAGCGTGAGACATCGTGAAATCCAAAGACGGAAAAGTATTATCATTTTCTAAGCTAAAGTCTACAATGGAAATGCCGCATTTACTTAATGTGCAACTTCAGGCATTTCGTAGTTTTCTCCAGCACGACGTATCTCCGCAACAGAGGAAGAGGCAGGGCTTGCAGCGTGTTTTCGAGGATGTTTTTCCGATAAAAGACGCACAGGATAATTACCAGTTGGATTTCGTAGAGTACAGGCTTGGAGAACCTAAATTCTCTGTTGAGGAATGCCGGGAAAAAGACATGACGTATGCCGTCCCGCTGAAGGCCGTTCTGAGGCTCATCATCAAAGAGAACGTGGATGGGGTGCAAAAAGTTAAAGATATACTCGAGAAGGAGCTATATCTGGGCGAACTCCCTCAGATAACAGATGTTGGCACATTTGTGATCAATGGAGCTGAGAGAGTCATTGTGAGTCAGCTCCATCGCTCGCCCGGGGTGGTTTTCGAGGAAAACATCCATCCTAATGGCCAGAAGCTGTATTCCGCCAGGATAATACCATTCAAAGGCTCATGGGTCGAGCTTTCACTGGATATAAACGATGTTATGAGCATATATATAGATAAAAGGAAGAAATTCCATGTAACTTCATTACTTCGCGCTATCGGCTACTCGAGCGATGAAGACATCATATCACTTTTTTATCAAAAGAAGATCTTCACATCCAAGAAATATGCCGAGCTACTGAAATATAAGCCACGGGATCTACAGGTTTTCCTGCTTGCCGGCGACATAGTTGATCATAAGTCGGGTAAGATAATCTTCGAAAAGTGGAGCGAGCTCTCACATGAGCTCATCAAGGAATTGAAGAAACAGAAAATTCCAAGAATCACCGTATACACGCTTGGGTTAAAATCTGATGCCCAGGTCATCTTCAACACTCTGAGAAAGGATCCTTCCGCGGATGAAGAGGATGCTCTGACTAAAATATACAGCTTGATGAGAACGAGTGAGCCGCCGAACATCGAAACGGCGAGGCTCTTCATCCAGCGGCTGTTTTTCAATCCCAAGAGATATGACCTCGGGCGTGTGGGTCGTCACAAGCTTAACGAGAGGTTAAGGCTCGATATCCCGGGAGAACATGTGACGTTGACGAAAGAGGATATCATCGAGATAATTCGGTATCTCATCAAATTGAGGGAGGGGGATGGTTATACAGACGATATCGATCATCTCGGGAACAGACGAGTGAGGACCGTAGGTGAGCTCATCGCGAATCAGCTGAATGTGGGTCTTCAGAGAATGACTCGTCTCATTAAAGACAGGATGTCGGTCCTTGATCCGGACAAGATCACCCTCGATGATCTGGTAAATGCCCGAACGGTCTCGGCGGTCATAAACACGTTCTTCGGGTCGAGCCAGCTATCCCAATTCATGGACCAGACAAATCCACTTGCCGAAATGACTCACAAGAGAAGGTTGAGCGCACTTGGACCCGGAGGGCTTACGCGTGAACGGGCTGGATTCGAGGTCAGGGACGTCCACTATTCTCACTACGGGAGGATGTGCCCCATAGAGACCCCGGAAGGACCCAACATAGGTCTCATCACATCGCTGACGACATATGCGAGGATAAACGAGCTTGGATTCATTGAGACTCCCTACCGGGTCGTAGAGAAGGGGGTCGTCACCAACAAGATCAAGTATCTAAGTGCAGGTGAGGAGGACAAATATGCTATCGCGCAGGCAAACGCACCTATCAACAAGCAAGGCAGGTTCCTGCGCAGGAGAGTCCTTTGCCGGCAGAGAGGTGATTTCCCGCTCCTTGCCCCGAAAATGATCGACTTCATGGATGTCGCCCCCGAACAGCTTACAAGTATAGCCGCCTCCCTAATTCCTTTTCTCGAGCATGATGATGCCAACAGAGCTTTGATGGGTTCCAACATGCAGAGACAGGCGGTGCCGCTTCTGAAACCTGAAGTACCATTCGTCGGTACGGGGCTTGAGAAGAAAGTGGCTGTTGATTCAGGAGCTGTGGTGGTGGCTAAACGCTCCGGAGTTGTCGATTTCGTCTCGGCGGATACGATCATGATAAAGGTTGATGAGAAGGAGCTGGAAGATGATTCGTTCCAGGGATTCAGCGGGAGGGATGTATATAAGCTTAAGAAATTCGAGCGAACCAATCAGGACACAAGCATCAACCAACGCCCACTTGTGAAAATCGGGGACAAGGTAAGCGCCGGGAGTATCATCGCGGACGGAACAGCTACAAGTCAGGGCGAACTCGCTCTCGGAGTCAACGTTCTTGTCGCGTTTCTTCCCTGGTATGGTTACAATTTCGAGGACGCGATAGTAATAAGTGAGAAGCTGGTGAAAGATGATAGGTTCACTTCAGTACACATTCAAGAACTCGACCTGCAGGTCAGGGATACGAAGAGGGGTGTCGAGGAGATTACCAGGGAGATACCTAATGTAAGCGAGGAAGTGGTGGGGAATTTGGATGATAGGGGGATAATTCGAGTGGGAGCTTATGTGAAATCCGGAGATATCCTCGTAGGAAAAGTAAGCCCGAAAGGCGAAACAGAGCTTTCGCCCGAGGAGAGATTGCTGAAGGCCATCTTCGGCGATAAAGCTGGTGATGTGAAAGATTCATCCCTCAAAGCACCTCCGGGACTCGAAGGCGTGGTAATCGATGTAAAGGTCTTCTCGAGAAGTGCGGATGATCCGCTCATAGCAGTGGAGAAGAAGAGGAAAATCAATGAGCTCAAGCTCAATGAGAAAACTGAAGTAGAAAGAGTGCTTACCGCCAGAGATGAGTTGCTGCGTGAGCTGCTTCACAGGCAGACGGTTCTGTCTCTGGTGAATAAGAAAACCCACCGTTCCATTGTGAAGCCTAAGACCAAAATCACAAAGGAAATTCTCTCTGAACTGGATTTCGAGAATGTCGATCTAAGGCGTCTAAGTGTCGCAAATCCTGATAAGAATGATGCGATAAAGGATGTTCTTCATAGATCTGAGTGCTTCATTGAGGAAATCAGGAGGAAGACGAGTAACTCGGTGAAGAAAGTGAACGATCCGGACGAACTGCCACCCGGAGTGGTTCAGCTCGTTAAGGTATACATCGCACAGAAACGCAAGATCTCGGTGGGAGATAAGATGGCGGGGAGACACGGTAACAAAGGAATAGTTGCGAAGATAGTTCCCGAGGAGGATATGCCTTTCCTCCCGGATGGAACTCCTGTCGAGATTGTACTCAACCCTCTTGGGGTTCCTTCCAGGATGAATGTGGGTCAGATTTTGGAAACTCATTTGGGATGGGCAATGAAGATTCTTGGGTGCAGAGCCATCACACCCGTCTTCCATGGCGCCCGTGAAGATGAGATAAAAGGATACCTGAGGAAAGCGAAACTGCCAGAGAACGGTAAGATCACACTTTACGACGGTAAGACGGGGAAGCCATTCGACTACTCTATCACCGTAGGCTACATATACATGCTGAAGCTATCGCATCTCGTCGATGATAAGATACATGCAAGATCAATTGGCCCTTATTCTCTAGTAACCCAGCAGCCGCTCGCCGGGAAAGCTCAATTCGGAGGGCAGCGTTTCGGTGAAATGGAAGTCTGGGCTCTGGAGGCCTACGGTGCGGCGTACGCATTGCAAGAGATGCTTACTGTGAAATCTGATGATGTAACGGGCCGATCCGGGGTGTACGAAGCGATCGTGAAGGGGGAGAACCTCCCTGACCCCGGTCTCCCTGAATCGTTCAACGTCCTCGTTAAAGAGCTTCAGAGTCTCGGATTGCATGTGGATCATGGCAAGAACAAGTAGATCCGAGGGCTTTGGAGAGGAGAAGGAACAGTGATTGATTTTCGAACGCATAAAAGGGAAACAAGACCTGCTGACATCGACTTCATCCAGATTCGGCTCGCTTCACCGGATGAAATCCGGGAGTTGTCATATGGTGAAGTCACAAAGCCCGAAACAATAAACTATCGTTCGTTCAAACCGGAAAAGGAGGGTCTTTTCTGCGAGAAGATATTCGGACCCGTGAAGGATTGGGAATGCCATTGCGGAAAGTACAAGAGGATAAGGTTTAGAGGAGTCGTATGCGACAGGTGCGGCGTAGAGGTCATACAGTCCAAGGTGAGAAGAGAACGCATGGGGCACATCGAGCTCGCTGTACCGGTAGCCCACATCTGGTTCTTCAAAACACTCCCAAGCAGGATAGGTTCACTGCTTGACATCACAATGAAGGATCTGGAGAGGGTGATATACTACGCGAATTATTTAGTCCTCGAGCCTGGTGAAACAGAGTTCAGTAAAAGACAACTGCTTTCGATCGATGAGTATCAGGAGATCATGGACTCAAATCCCAAGGGATTCGTGGCGAAGATAGGTGCTGAAGCAATTCGAGATCTCCTTTCGGAAATCGACATAGATGACATGTCCAGGGAGTTGAGGGCTCATGTGAAGGTAGAGACTTCCTTGCACAGGAAAAAACATCTCCAGAAAAGGCTAAAGGTGGTTGAAGCCTTCAGGCAATCTGGAAACAGGCCCGAGTGGATGATAATGGATGTTATCCCCGTCATTCCTCCGGATCTCAGGCCACTCGTCCCGCTCGAAGGGGGGAGGTTCGCAACATCTGATCTCAATGATCTCTACAGACGAGTCATAAACAGGAACAACCGGCTGAAGAAGCTGATCGAGATGAGGGCACCGGAGGTCATACTTAGAAATGAAAAAAGGATGCTCCAGGAGGCTGTGGATGCCCTCTTCGACAATGGCAGGCGCGCGAAAGCTGTCCTGGGCAGAGGCAAGAGGCCACTCAAGTCCCTGAGTGACATGCTGAAAGGAAAACAGGGCCGGTTCCGCCAGAACCTGCTGGGCAAAAGAGTGGATTACTCTGGGCGGTCGGTGATCGTGGTGGGGCCCGAGCTGAAGCTACATCAGTGTGGGCTTCCTAAAATAATGGCCCTGGAACTCTTCAAACCCTTCATCATAAGGAAACTCGAGGAGAAGGGCTACGTGCAGACGGTCAAAAGTGCCAAGAAACTTGTGGAGAAAGGGAGGCCGGAAGTCTGGGACATCCTTGAGGAAATCATCAAGGACCACCCGGTTCTACTCAACAGGGCTCCGACACTCCATCGTCTGGGGATTCAAGCTTTCGAACCTATTCTGGTGGAGGGTAAAGCGATAAAGATACATCCGCTGGTTTGTGCGGCTTTTAACGCGGACTTTGACGGTGATCAGATGGCGGTTCATATCCCTCTCTCCTTCGAGGCGCAACTCGAGTCAAGGGTCCTCATGATGTCCACTAACAATATCCTTCTCCCTGCGAATGGGAAACCTGTCACAGCACCTACCCAGGACATGATCCTGGGGTGCTACTATCTCACAAAGGAGAAACGGGACGAGGGCGAACGGGAGGAGATGCATTTCAGCGATGTCAATGAAGTGCTGGTTGCACACGAGATAGGGACGATCTCCCTGCATGATCCCATACGCCTCAAGGTGAAAGGTAAACTCATCAGAACTACTGTGGGGCGGGTCATTTTCAATCAGGCAGTTCCGGATGAGCTTGAATATGTAAATGAAGTAATGAATAAAAACGGGCTTGAGAAGGTAATCTTCGAAGCATACAGGAAGAGCGGGCCCAAGAGGATAGTGCAGTTTCTCGATGACCTGAAGGATCTGGGATTCAGATACGCTACGCAAGGTGGTATAACCATCGGAATCAATGATATTGTTATACCGGAGAAGAAAAAGGAACTGCTGGAAAAGACATGGAAGGATGTAGAAAGGATACAAACTCATTATAAGAATCAGGTCATCACCGATGGCGAGAGGTACAACAGAGTTATCGACACATGGAGTCTTACGAGTACTGATGTAGCCGAGGAAATGTTCAAGAAGCTCGAGGAGGATGCCGACGGATTCAATTCCATCTGGATGATGGTCGCCTCCGGTTCCCGTGGTTCACGTGAACAGATCCGTCAATTGGCGGGTATGAGGGGGCTCATGGCCAAGCCGCAGAAGAAGATTACTGGACAAATAGGTGAAATAATAGAATCACCTATCACGTCCAATTTCAGGGAAGGTCTCACAGTACTTGAGTACTTCATCTCGACCCATGGAGCCAGGAAAGGTCTCGCAGACACTGCTCTGAAGACAGCCGATGCTGGATATCTAACCAGGAGACTTGTGGACGTCGCTCAGGATGTGACGATCACCATGGAGGACTGCGGGACCATAAATGGATTTGAGATAGGAGCTCTCAAGGAAGGGGAGGAAATCATAGAGCCGCTCAGGGACAGGATCGTGGGTGTGATTGCGAACGAAGATATAGTTGACCCCATTACCAACGAGGTAATCGTAGAAGCTGGTGATGAAATAGATGAAGAACAAGCTGCATTGATCGAAGAGAGCGGCATCGAGAAGGTGAATGTACGATCTGTCTTAAGGTGCGAAGCTAAACGGGGGATATGCCAGAAGTGTTATGGATGGAACATGGCTACGATGAGCATGGTCGACATCGGAGAAGCGGTTGGAATTATCGCCGCCCAGTCAATTGGGGAACCGGGAACCCAGCTCACTCTCAGGACATTCCATATCGGGGGCGCGGTCAGTGGCATAGCGGTGCAGACCAAAAAACACAGTAAATTCGACGGCTCAGTCGAGTTCAAGGACATAGTCACAGTCACGAACAAGTTCGGCCAGAAGATCGTCATCAGTCGTGATAAGGAGCTCACTCTTAAGGATGAGAAGGGACGAAAGAGGGGGAGTATGGTTGTTCCATACGGTGCTACTATCGCGGTTGAGAACAAGCAGTCGGTTAAGGCTGGTGACTTGCTGTTCGAGTGGGATCCATACTCGACACCTATTCTTACGGATAGGAACGGTAAGATAATTTTCAGTGACATCGAAGAAGAGATCACAATGCGCGAGGAGCTGGATGAAACTACCGGTCACCGCCAGAGGGTAATAATCGAGGACAGGGAGAAGAAGCTTCACCCACGGATCGGCGTTCTTTCCACTAACAGGAAGAGGCCCAAGGAGTATTCTATCCCTGCAGGTGCACACTTGCTCGTCCGTAATGGAGAAAAGGTCGAGGTTGGTGATACGCTGGCGAAAGTACCAAGGGAGATCTATAAGACAAGGGATATTACCGGAGGTCTGCCACGAGTTGCCGAGCTATTCGAGGTTCGAAAACCAAAGGATCCCGCGATAATTTCGGAGATCGATGGGCTCGTATCTTTCGAGAAGACAGTGAGGGGTCACCAGCGTATTCTTGTTACACAGGAGGGAGGTGAGTTTCGAGAGTATCTCATCCCTTACGGGAAGCATCTGAGGGTTCATGACGGTGACAAGGTGGAAGCCGGTGAGAAGCTCTGTGAAGGACCCGTCAATCCACATGATATTTTAAGGATCAAGGGACCGAACAAAGTACAGGAGCATCTTCTCAATGAAATTCAGGAGGTTTATCGGCTTCAGGGAGTTAAGATAAGCGACAAGCATATAGGGGTTATAGTTCGCCAGATGCTTCGCAAAGTCAGAATCAAGAGCCCTGGGGACACTGATTTTCTCGAGGATGAGCAGGTGGATAGGGCGAAGTTCAAGGAGGAGAATGAGAGGATAATAAAAGCTGGTGGTCAGCCGGCCATGTCAGAGCCGCTCCTCCTTGGGATTACGAAAGCTTCACTAACCACCTCGAGCTTCATTTCAGCAGCCTCTTTCCAGGAAACTACAAGGGTCCTTACCGAGCATGCGATCAAGGGCGCGAAGGACGAACTCCTGGGACTCAAGGAAAACATCATCATTGGTCACCTGATACCTGCTGGTACAGGGGATCTCAAGTACGAAGATGTAACCTTCGAAGGCACTGTGGAGGAAAAGGAGGATGAAGTAAGCCCGGATGAGTCTTTGGAAGCAGAGAAAAAGCTGGAGGAAGCTCCGAAGTTGGCGTGAGTTTCGAAATTGCAGAGGGGGTAATATTGCCGACGATTAACCAGTTAGTGAGATACGGACGGAAGAAAATCGAGAAGAAGACATCCTCCCCTGCCTTGACGAAATGTCCTCAAAAAAGAGGAGTATGCACGAGGGTGTATACGACGACACCCAAAAAGCCAAATTCGGCCCTCAGAAAAGTCGCCCGTGTCCGATTGACAAACGGCTTCGAGGTCACTGCATATATTCCTGGCGAAGGTCACAACTTGCAGGAACACTCGATTGTCCTTATCAGAGGTGGCAGGGTTAAGGATTTACCCGGTGTGAGATACCATATCATAAGGGGAAAACTCGACGCGCAAGGAGTCGTTGGGAGGAAGAAATCAAGATCAAAGTACGGGGCGAAGCGAGAGAGGAAATGAGCACATATGATCCGGGAGAGCAGTGATGCCTAGGAGAAGGGAAGTCGTCAGGAAGGAAGTCAAACCTGATACAAAGTACAATAGTATCCTGTGTGCCAAGTTCATCAATTATCTCATGATGAACGGCACTAAGAGCGTCGCCGAAAAGACATTTTACGGCGCGATGGAAATAATTGAAAAGAAGATGAATCAGCCTGCTCTTGGTATACTCGAGCAGGCGGTGAACAATGCGAGGCCTCTGCTCGAGGTCAAATCTAGGAGAGTGGGTGGGGCAACATATCAGGTACCGGTGGAAGTCAGGTCAGGGAGAAGGTTAGCTCTTGCCCTCAGGTGGATAATATCGTTTGCAAGAGAGAGAAGCGAAAGGACGATGAAAGACAGGCTCGCAGCGGAAATTATGGCCGCTGCCAAGAGCGAAGGCGCGACTATAAAGAAAAAAGAAGATACACATAAAATGGCTGAGGCGAACAAAGCCTTTGCTCATTACAGGTGGTAATGTCAAGATGGTAAGAGTTGTTCCGCTCGAAAACATAAGAAACATCGGCATAATGGCTCATATCGATGCAGGTAAGACAACCACGACCGAACGTATGCTCTATTATACGGGTAGAGTCCACAGGATCGGCGAAGTCGATGATGGTGCTGCGACGATGGACTGGATGGTACAGGAGAAGGAACGTGGCATCACCATTACTTCTGCCGCTACAACCTGCTTCTGGAAGAACCACAGGATAAACATCATCGATACTCCGGGTCACGTGGATTTTACAGTCGAAGTCGAAAGGTCGCTCAGAGTCCTCGATGGGGCCGTTGCCCTGTTCTGCGCCGTGGGAGGTGTAGAGCCGCAATCGGAAACCGTGTGGCGGCAAGCGGACAAGTACAGGATTCCACGGATTGCTTTCGTGAATAAGATGGACAGAACCGGAGCATCCTTCGAGTCAGCTGTGGAGATGATGAAAACGAGATTGGGAACAAACGCTCTCCCGATTCAGATCCCGCTTGGAGAGGAGGATCTCTTCACAGGAGTAGTGGATATTATAGCGAGGAAGGCGATAGTCTGGCATGATGAGACAATGGGGGCAACATTCGAGGAGATAGATGTTCCTGATTCGCTCGTATCTAAGATGGAATCCCAGAGGAATGACCTGCTTGAAGCGATCTCTAACTATGATGACGATCTGATGGAGAAATATCTATCTGGAGAGGAAGTGCCCATAGAACAAATCCATCATGCGCTGCGAAAGGCTGTGCTCGATGCGGAGTTCGTTCCCGTCCTCTGTGGAGCAGCTTTCAGAAATCGTGGCGTACAACCATTGCTGGATGCCGTGGTACGTTACCTGCCGTCTCCGATGGACCTTCCTCCTGTGGAGGGACATTACCCTCACACGGATAGGAAGGTGACGAGAAAGGCTTCCGACGATGATCCCTTCTCAGGATTGGCATTCAAGCTCATGAACGATCCCTATGTGGGGAAATTGACATTCATCAGAGTGTATTCCGGAGTCCTCAGGACCGGTAAGACGGTGTTCAATGTCAACCTGGAAAAGAAGGAGAGGATCGGCCGATTATTACAGATGCATTCGAATAAGAGGGAGGAACGGGACGCTGTCTTTGCCGGAGACATCGCCGCGATAGTAGGATTGAAATGGACCAGGACAGGCGATACTCTGAGTGACAGGGAGGCTCCGATTATCCTCGAAACGATACATTTCCCTGAACCCGTCATATCCGTCGCTGTCGAGCCCAGGACAAAGGCTGATCAGGATAAGCTCATTGTGGCTCTTGAACGGCTCTCCAACGAAGATCCGACCTTCAGGATGCGTCAAAACGAGGAGACAGGCCAGATGATCATCTCCGGTATGGGTGAGCTCCATCTCGAAATCCTCGTCGACAGGATGCTGAGGGAGTTCAATGTCGAAGCAAACGTCGGGAAGCCTCAGGTCGCTTACAGGGAAACAATTACCGTGGAAGCTCAGGGAGAGGGGAAGTTTATAAAACAGACAGGTGGGAGAGGGCAGTATGGGCATGTTATACTCAAGATATATCCCGAGGAAAGGGAAAAGGGCATTACTTTCGCTGACAGAAGTCGTGGCGGTACCATACCTAGGGAGTTCATCGGGCCCATTGAGAACGGTGTGAGGGAATCCCTCGAAACCGGTGTGCTTGCGGGGTTTCCCGTCGTAGATGTTCGAGTCGAGCTCCTAGATGGAAGCTTTCACGAAGTCGATTCGTCTGATCTGGCCTTTAAGCTAGCTGGTTCCCTTGCAATTAAGGATGCTCTAAAGAAGGCGGAGCCGGTCCTCCTCGAACCGATAATGAAAGTAGAAATCGTTCTGCCTGAGGAATATCTCGGGGATGTTCTCGGGGACCTGAATGCGAGAGGAGGGAAAATCGGAGGAATCGCTCCTAGAAGAGATGCGCAGGTAATCGGTGCAACTGTCCCATTGTCTGAGATGTTTGGATACGCTACAAAACTAAGATCCCTCACACAGGGAAGAGCAATCTATACGATGCAGTTCTCGCGCTATGAGAAAATATCGGCTGAGAAAACCGATGAGCTTACTATGCGAATGAGAGGGAAACATTATGCCAAGAGTTCAGGTTAGACTGGTTTCGAGCAATTGAAGGAAGGAAGGGGAGCGATGTCGAAGCAGAAGTTTGAGCGTACGAAGCCGCACTTAAACATCGGGACGATAGGGCACGTGGATCACGGGAAGAGCACGTTATTGAGTGCGGTAACGAAGGTACTTGAGGGCAAGGGTTTGGCGAAGTTTTTACCGTTTGACGATATAGACAAGGCGCCGGAGGAGCGTCAGCGTGGGATAACGATACAGTTATGTCATGCTGAGTATGAGACGGAGAACCGGCATTATGCGCACGTGGACTGTCCCGGGCATGCGGATTATGTAAAGAACATGATCACTGGTGCGGCGCAGATGGACGGGGCGATACTGGTGGTGAGTGCTGCTGATGGTCCGATGCCGCAGACGAGGGAGCACATATTGTTAGCGCGGCAGGTGAACGTGCCGTACATGGTGGTATTTTTGAACAAGGTGGACCAGGTGGATGATGCGGAGTTACTGGAGTTAGTGGAGTTGGAGGTGAGGGATCTATTGAGCGAGTACAAGTTTCCCGGGGATGAGATACCTGTGGTTAAGGGGAGTGCATTGAAGGCATTGGAGGGTGACGCGGAGGCGATGGCGGCGGTGGAGGAGTTGATGAAGGCGGTGGATGAGTACATACCGTTGCCGGAGCGAGACGTGGACAAGCCGTTTTTGATGCCTGTGGAGGATGTATTTTCGATAACGGGTCGAGGGACGGTAGGGACGGGGAGGGTGGAGAGAGGGGTAGTGAGGACCGGGGATGAGGTGGAGGTGATAGGGTTGGGTGCGCATCGCAAGACGGTTGTGACTGGGGTGGAGATGTTTCGCAAGATTTTGGATGAGGGCAGGGCTGGAGACAACATTGGTGTATTGTTGAGGGGAGTTGACAAGGACGAGTTGGAGCGAGGGATGGTGGTGGCGGCGCCGAAGTCGATCACGCCTCACACGAAGTTCAAGGGGGAGGTATACGTACTGACGAAGGAGGAGGGGGGTCGTCACACTCCGTTTTTCAACGGGTACCGTCCGCAGTTTTATTTCAGGACGACCGATGTGACGGGATCGATCAAGCTACCGGAGGGTGTTGAGATGGTGATGCCTGGTGACAACGTGAACATGGACGTTGAGATCATATCGCCGATAGCGATGGAGAAGGAGTTGAGGTTCGCCATCAGGGAGGGCGGTAGAACGGTAGGAGCAGGGATCGTAACCGAAATAGTCGAGTAGGAGAATAGATGGCAGGACAGAAGATCAAGATCCGACTGAAGTCATACGATCACGCTCTCGTCGACAAAT
Organism: Candidatus Glassiibacteriota bacterium; assembly: GCA_046760905.1. Classification (GTDB taxonomy): domain Bacteria; phylum Gemmatimonadota; class CAZMKB01; order CAZMKB01; family CAZMKB01; genus JBHIFB01. The sequence goes on from JBHIFB010000005.1 coordinate 19,515, forward strand.
CCACGAGGGATATCGTGAGGATAGCACAGAAAACGGGGGCTCTTATATCAGGACCTATTCCGCTACCAACGAAGCGACATTTAATAACGGTGCTGAGATCACCTCATGTAGATAAGAAGTCGAGAGAACAGTTTGAGATCAGAACCCATAAGCGGTTGATAAACATCATAGATTCCAAACCTCAAACAATCGACGCTTTGATGAAGCTCGACCTTCCAGCCGGAGTTGATGTGGAGATCAAGCTGGAATCTTAGGAGAGGCGATTAAGATGATAGGTCTCATTGGTAGGAAGCTGGGTATGAGTCAGTTTTTTGAGGAAGACGGCACTGTGGTGCCTGTCACAATTATAAAGGCAGGACCCTGCGTTGTGACAGATATCAAGTCAACCGATCGAGACGGTTACACAGCGGTACAGCTTGGTATGGAAGAGATGAGCATGAAACGGGTCACGAAACCGATGCGCGGTAAATTTGAGAAACACGGCCTTTCACCTATGAGACTGTTGAGGGAATTCAGGATCGGCGAAGACCATGAACTGGAAATCGGTCAGACTCTGACAGTTGAAATTTTCGAGGCCGAATCCAGGGTCGACGTTATTGGTGTGTCGAAGGGACGGGGATTCGCAGGCGGCATGAAGAGGTGGGGGTTTCACGGTTTTCCGGCCAGCCATGGAACCAAGAACACTCACAGAATACCCGGCTCTGTCGGTGCATCGGCTGATCCGGCGAGGATATGGAAAAATAAAAAGCTTCCTGGTCATTATGGCATGCGGAGGTACACTGCGAAGAACCTCGTGGTGAAGAAAGTGGACAAGGAAAACGATCTGCTGTTTGTGAAGGGTGCTGTTCCTGGCTCGAGAAACGGAATGGTCGTCGTGAGAAAGCTGGAGTAGTCTCATGCAGGAAATAGAACTTATGGAATTTCCACTCCATGCGCCAGATGGAAGTCTTAAGGGTTCATGCGGCTTACCCGTATGGCTTTTTGGCGGCGAAGTCAATCAACACCTTCTTCATCAAGTACTCGTCGCATACATGGCGAAGCAGAGGCAGGGTAACGCTTCGACCAGGAACCGTGCGCGGGTGAGGGGGGGAGGCAGGAAGCCGTGGAGACAGAAGGGGACTGGACGTGCAAGAGCGGGCAGTGTAAGATCTCCTCTCTGGAGGGGTGGTGGCTCGATATTTGGACCCAGAAATCGTAATTACAGTATCCGGGTCACGAAGAAGATGAGGCGAATTGCTCTTATCTCCGCCTTCAGCATTCGGGCGGGAGAGGAAGGTATAAAAGTACTTGAGGTGCCGGAGCTAGAACGTCCGAGAACTCGTAGTGTTTTTGAAATGATTCGAAACATTGGAATTGCCGGTACCAGAACCCTCCTTCTGACGAATGGAAAGAAATCGAACCTCTATCTGTCATCGAAGAATCTTCCCTGGCTCACGGTAAAACCGTTCGAACAGGTGAATTGCCTGGATGTTGTTAAGGCCAGGAGAATTCTAATTGACAGCGAGGTCTTTAAGAGAGAATACGAGACGGATGAGACCGATGGAATATCATAAGATAGTCAGGCGACCGGTTGTTACGGAAAAAAGCACCAAAATGATGCAGGACGCCAACCAGTACGTATTCGAGGTGTCACGGCATGCGACCAAGATAGAGATCGCAAGGGCAGTAGAGGAGCTTTTCAACGTGAAGGTTTCAAGAGTCAGGACTTTCAACCTCATCGGCAAGCAGAGGAGAATGGGTATTTTCACAGGTAGAAGGCCGGCCTGGAAAAAGGCGGTGGTGACGCTCAGGGAGGGGGAAACCATTCCGGTCATCGAAGGGATCTGATCGAGGAAGCTGCCTCTTTGAAAGGAAGAATGTAAAGTGGGAATCAAGAGTTTCAAACCAGTTACTCCGAGCCAGCGATACAGGACCGTGTCTACGTTTGAGGAAGTGACAACCTCGAGGCCTGAGAAATCTCTGCTTTCACCCATAAAAGGAAGAGGCGGAAGGAATCAGAGAGGCCGCATAACGGTGAGAAGAAGAGGCGGTGGAAACAAGAGGAAATACAGGATAATAGACTTCAAGCGAGACAAATTTGGAATTCCGGGAAGGGTTGCAGCTATTGAATACGACCCAAACAGATCCGCGCGAATCGCTCTCATCCATTACGCAGATGGAGATAAGAGGTACATTCTTCATCCCGTAGGGTTGAGTGTCGGGGATCGAGTGGAATCGGGACCGGAAGCCGAAGTGAGAGTTGGGAATTCACTTCCAATTGAGAGGATACCTCTTGGTACCCAGATCCACAACGTTGAACTCAAATCGAGAAAGGGTGGCCAGCTCGCAAGGAGTGCCGGCTCGAGTGTTACCCTGGTTGCTAAGGAGGGAGGCAATGCGCATCTCAGGCTGCCATCCGGTGAGGTGAGGCTTGTGAGATTGGATTGTATGGCCACAATCGGACAGGTGGGTAATCTTGATCATGAGAATATAGTCCTCGGGAAAGCTGGCAAGAGCAGGTGGCTCGGAAGGCGTCCAAAAGTCAGAGGTGTGGCGATGAATCCTATCGACCACCCAATGGGTGGTGGCGAGGGAAAGGCTTCGGGTGGTAGGCACCCCTGCACTCCATGGGGGAAGAAGACGAAGGGGCTAAAAACAAGGGGAAGGAAGCTGTCAGACAAATACATTATCAGGAGAAGAAAGTAGAAATCCTAATCTTAGTAAGGTAGTTATAAAGGGGCTCTGGTAATGGCACGATCACTGAAGAAAGGTCCTCACATCGACGAGAAGCTTCTTGCCCGTTTAACAAGGATGGGTGAGAGAGGTGAAAAGCAGGTAATAAGAACATGGTCCCGGAGTTCCACTATCACTCCGGATTTTGTGGGCTTCACTATAGCTGTGCACAATGGGAACAAGTTCATTCCGGTATATATAACTGAGAATATGGTAGGTCATAAGCTGGGCGAGTTCGCTCCGACGAGGATTTTCAGGGGACACGGAGGAAAGCTGGCTGAGAGGAAAGCAGGGAAGAGAGCGTAACGATTTGAGGAAGATGAAATGGAAAGTAAGGCAGTAAGCAGATTCATCAGGATCTCTCCTCACAAGGCGAGGCTTGTTGCGGATATGATCAGAGGCAAACCGGTAGAGGATGCTTACACCATACTCGAGTTTACCCGGAAAAGGGCATCTCTTCCTATCTTGAAAACAGTCAAATCAGCGGTGAGCAATGTGATCGCCCAGAAGGGGACCTATGAGGTGAAGATCGAGGATATGTATATATCTGAGATCCGGATCGATGAGGGCCCCATGCTTAAACGATATCGACCGATGGCCATGGGGCGAGCAGGTATGATACGGAGGAGGACAAGTCATATTAGCGTCGTGGTCAAGACCAGAAGCGAGGTGTTTGAAGATTAGTCGAAGCGAAAGGAGTCATTTTGGGACAGAAAACGCATCCGGTGGGTTTCAGGCTTGGGATAGTGAAGGACTGGAAATCGAGGTGGATCTCCAAGAGGAATACACCTGAGCTGCTTCATGAAGATGAAATGATACGTAAATACATCAAGAGCAGACTGGGGCATGCGGCAATCTCGAAAGTCGAGATTGAGAGAACACCCAGAAAGGTAACCGTTATCATTGACACCGCCAGGCCCGGAATTGTGATAGGCAGAAGGGGAGCGGAAGTGGACAAGCTGAGGGATGAGCTGACTCATCTGACAAAAGATGAGATATCGATAAATATAAAAGAAATAAAGAAACCTGAGCTAGATGCTCAGCTTGTCTCAGACAACATAGCGTTCCAGCTGGCACAGAGAGTGAGTTTCAGAAGAGCGATGAAAAAGGCAGTCACCTCCGCCATTCGGATGGGAGCAAGAGGGATAAAGATAAAATGCGGAGGCAGACTTGGAGGGGCGGAAATCGCAAGAAGCGAAGGTTATCATGATGGCCCTGTACCCCTTCACACGCTTCGTGCCGATATCGACTATGCGACGAGTACTTCATATACCACATTCGGCTGTATAGGGATCAAGGTGTGGATTTACAAGGGAGATGTCCTCGCCGAGGATGAGGGCGCAGCTTTTGAGGCCTGATAGAATGGAGGATGAGCGTCATGTTGATGCCCAAGAGGATCAAACACAGGAAACAGCACAGGGGAAGAATGAGAGGGAAAGCGATCAAAGGCGGGAAAGTGAGTTTCGGTGAGTTTGGTCTGCAGGCGATCGAATCCGGCTGGATAACGAACAGACAGATAGAGGCTGCGCGAGTCGCTCTCACCAGACATGTGAAGAGGGGTGGGAAGATATGGATAAGGATATTCCCCGATAAGCCAGTTACGAAGAAGCCGGCTGAAACCAGGATGGGCAAGGGTAAGGGCAATCCCGAAGGATGGGTCGCAGTTGTGAAACCAGGGAGAATCATGTTCGAACTGGAAGGAGTTGAGCTGAAGATCGCTCTCGAGGCGATGAACCTTGCAGCCAGCAAGCTTCCAATTAAAACCAGGGTGACCCGGAGATACCAGTAGGGAGCAAAGATATGAAGATGGCTGAAATAAAAGAGATGAGCGAGACAGAGCTGAGAACAAAGATAAAAGAGTTCGAGGAGGAGATGTGGAGGCTGCGGTTTCGAAGTGGAACCCAGAAGCTCGACAATCCGCTTCGTCTTAGAATTCTCAGAAGAGATATCGCCAGGATAAAAACAATTCTGAGGGAAGTGGAATCAGGAATGAGAGATATAGCAGAGTAGGGGTTTTCATGGAATCCAGAGAAAGAGGAAAGAGGAAAGAACGAATTGGCCGAATAGTGAGCAATAAAATGGAGAAGACGGTTACTGTAAGGCTCGAGAGGCTCACCCGGCATTCTCTCTATAGAAAATCTGTGAAGAAGGCGAAGAATATAAAGGCCCATGACGAGGAGAATAAATGTGAGGTGGGTGATCTGGTCAGAGTTATGGAAACGCGGCCTATCAGCAAGGACAAACGGTGGAGAGTGGCGGAGATACTGAGAAGGGAGAGTGCGGAGTCAGAGTAGCCGACCGGTTTCATATAACAGCGGGGATGTGTGATGATTCAGCAGTTCACGGTAGTGAGAATAGCGGACAATTCTGGGGCGAAGAAAGCACGGTGCATCAAGGTACTTGGTGGATCGAGACGGAGATATGCGGGCATAGGAGACATAATTGTTGCATCTGTCAAGGACGCCCTACCAAACAGCAATGTGAAAAAGGGTGATGTCGTGAGGGCCGTTATAGTCAGATCCAAGAAGGAAATCAGGAGAAAGGATGGCTCTTACATCAGGTTCGATGAAAACGCCGCCGTGCTCATAAGCGATCAGAAAGAGCCCAGAGCAACAAGGATATTCGGTCCAGTTGCACGTGAGTTAAGGGACAAACGCTTCATGAAGATAATATCACTCGCACCGGAAGTTATATGAGGAAATGAACATGCACATACTCAAAGAAGACACTGTCCTCATAATAAAAGGTAATGACAGGGGAAAGACCGGCAAAGTGCTAAAAGTCTTTCCAAGGAGCTCGAGGATAGTCGTAGAAGGGATAAATTTCATCAAGAGGCATACGAGACCCTCGCCGGCGAATCCCCAGGGAGGCATAGTGGAGCGGGAGGCTCCGATACATGTGTCGAAGGTCATGCTCGTATGTACCAAATGTGGGAAGGGATCAAGGGTCAGGCATCTCATCCTGCAGGATGAACGTAAAAGCAAAGTGAGGGAGTGCGTAAATTGCGGAGAAGTGATACCGAAAAGCAAGGAGCAGTAGGAGCTGGGACCCTGGAAGAGAGGTATAATTCGGTGGTCTCCGACGAGATCGCGAAGGAGCTTGGAATATCGAACAGGCACCGTATCCCGAGGCTTGTGAAGATTGTAATAAATGCGGGGGTTGGCGAGGCGAAGGAGGATGCGAAATACCTCGATGCGGCCATGCAGGAGATTGCTTCCATAACCGGACAGAAACCGGCCGTTACCAGGGCGAAGAAGTCGATCTCGAACTTTAAGTTGAGAGCCGGAATGACGATAGGTTGCAAGGTTACCCTAAGGGGTTCGCGGATGTACCATTTCTTCGACCGGCTTGTAAATGTAGCGATACCGAGGATTAGAGACTTCAGGGGCATATCTCCGAGATCCTTCGATGGTAACGGTAATTTTACACTCGGGATAAAGGAGCAGATAATCTTTCCCGAAATCGATTACGACAAGGTTGAGAAGATAAGAGGATTCAATATAACCATAGTAACGAGCACTGAAAGGGATGATGAGGCGGCTCTCCTCCTGGGAAAGTTGGGGATGCCTTTCAGAAAACAGTGAAAACTTCTTGAGGAGGGATTGTTGGCAAAAAAAAGCTGGGTAGCGAAGGCTAAGAGGGAACCACGATTTAAAGTCAGAAGATACAATAGGTGTATGCGTTGCGGTAGGTCACGAGCATATATACGTCGATACGGCATATGCAGAATTTGCTTCAGAGATATGGCTCTACGGGGTGAGATCCCCGGAGTGAGGAAAGCGAGCTGGTAGGAGAATGCATTACACGTGGGGACAGGAGGAGTAACAGGATGTCTCATACTGATCCGATTGCAGATATGCTGACCAGGATACGGAATGCGTGCAGAGCGCATCGAAAGAGAGTTGAGATACCCTCGTCGAAGATGAAGGCGGAGATAGCGAAAATCCTTCTGGAAGAAAAATTTATATCTGCGTATAGGGTCACTGGAGAGGGTGCCAGAAAATCTCTTAGAATTCAATTGAAGTATTCGAAAGATGGCGACCCCGCTATCGTCGGCATTAGGAGAATCAGCAGGCCTGGACTAAGAAAGTATGTCAGTTGGGAGGAGATTCCCCCGATTCAAGGCGGTCTGGGTATCGCCATACTCTCGACTTCGCATGGCATACTCACGGACCACAAGTGCAAGGAGATGAATGTGGGTGGCGAGGTACTCGCGCACGTCTGGTAGATGGATGAGAGGAGACGATGTCAAGAATAGGTAAAACACCTGTTGTAATCGATAAGAATGTGAAAGTCTCCCTAGAGGGACACCTACTAACAATTGAGGGACCGAAGGGGAAGCTTTCGAGGCGGCTACACCCGGAAATGGTCATCGAAATTGATGAGAGCCAGATACTGGTTAAGAGACCGAGTGAATCGAAGAGACATCAATCACTGCATGGGCTCACGAGAAGCCTCATAAACAATATGGTGCAAGGAGTCACTCAGGGTTTTCACAAGAGCTTAGAGATACAGGGAGTCGGATATAGAGCGGAAAAAAGCAAAGATGGTATCATCCTATATGTGGGCTTTTCAAAGCCGGTGCATTACATCAGTCCTAACGGGATAGAGTTCGACCTTGAAAGCCCGCAACTCATCCATATACGAGGAATCGATAAAGAGATGGTCGGACAGGTGGCTGCGGAGATACGAGCTTTCAGACCTCCAGAGCCATACAAAGGGAAGGGCATCAGGTACCTGGGTGAGACAGTGAGAAGAAAAGCCGGTAAGACCGGTATGTAGAGATGCCGGGGGTAAGCTTGATTCACAGACAGAAGAATCTCAAAGAGTTGTTAAGGACTAGGAGACACAAAAGCGTCAGAAAAAGGATCTTCGGTACGCAGGACAGGCCGAGGCTTGTGGTGCATCGGAGCAACAAGAGCATCCAGGCTCACCTGGTAGATGATGTAAAGGGCGTCATAATGCTTGGGGTTTCAAGCCTCTCCAGGAATGTGATAGAAAGATTGGACAAGAAGTCAACGAAGACCCAGGTGAGCAGGATGACCGGCCAGGTGCTCGCGGAGATAGCTAAATCGAAAGGCATCGAGAAAGTGGTATTCGACCGAGGCGGTCATCTCTATCATGGAAGAGTAAAAGCCCTTGCTGAAGGTGCTCGTGATGGAGGCCTGGTATTTTAGAGATTTTTTAACAATGGAGGTTGTGTTTGCAGGATACGGAAGCAGAGGTTGTTGAGTTTACAGAGAATGTAGTCAGCATCAATCGTGTAGCGAAAGTTGTGAAAGGAGGACGAAGGTTCAGCTTCAATGCTCTCGTGGCTGTAGGAGATAGGTGCGGGAACGTAGGGATAGGTCTTGGTAAAGCAAATGAAGTCTCAGATGCTATCAGGAAGGGCACCGAAACGGCGAAAAAATCCCTTTTCCATGTTCCCCTGGTAAAAGGCACGATCCCTCATACTGTGATCGGACGGTTCGGAGCTGGCAGGGTGCTCCTGAAACCGGCCTCTGCAGGGACCGGACTTATCGCGGGTGGACCGGTGCGAGCTATTCTCGAGTGTGTTGGAATTCAGGATATCCTCACAAAATCGCTCGGCTCTAACAACCCGCACAACGTAGTGAAAGCAACCGTCTGTGGACTGAAGAAGCTTATGTCGGTCGAGAAGGCTTCCAGGCTCAGGGGCATCCCTAAAGATGACCTGATGAAGAAGAAAATTTCGAGGCTGAGCAAGAGGACTATACATGGCAAAGAAGAAAAAGCTATTGATTCGTCAGGTGCATAGCAGCATTCGAAGAAGATCTGATCAGAGGAAGACCCTGTGTGCGCTGGGTTTGAGAAAGCTGAATCAGGAGGTGGTGAAACCCGACAATCAGCAGATAAGAGGTATGTTGAGGAAAGTCATACACCTCGTGAATGTCACGGAGATCGACGCATGAGTGAGGAATTTGGTTTGCATAAGATAGGCTCTCCGCCGGGAGCAAGGAAGAAGAAGACTCGAGTTGGAAGAGGACCCGGCTCCGGTATGGGGAAAACTTGCGGAAGGGGGACGAAGGGACAGAAATCCCGTTCCGGAAGTGGTATGAGAAGGTGGTTTGAAGGTGGACAGATGCCGATACAGAGAAGGCTTCCCAAACGCGGCTTTCACAACAGAGGCAGAATAAAGTATCAGATAGTAAATATTGGCGAGCTAACTCGCTATCCCCATCTCGAGGAATTCACTCCGGAAGTCTTCTTAAAATTGGGGCTCATTCATAAAAAGAATGCTCCGGTTTGCATCCTCGGAAGTGGCGAACTGGATAAAAAAGTTGTGGTTCTAGCCCAGAGATTCAGCAAGAGTGCGAGGGATAAGATAGAGGCTCTCGGCGGAAGGGCGGAGGTCATTTAGAATGCCGACAAGCACATTCCAGAACCTGTTCAAGATACCGGAGCTTAAAAGGAAGATACTGTTTACCGTCTTCATCCTTGTGATATATAGGATTGGTGGACACATTCCGGTTCCAGGAATTAACGTGCAGGCGCTTGGCGATTTCTTCGCAAGGTCTCGAGGTACACTTTTCGGTATGTATGACATGTTCGTCGGTGGTGCCTTGCAGAGAGCTACTATATTTGCACTTGGAATCATGCCGTTTATCAGTGCATCGATTATCTTTCAGCTCTTGGGATCGGTATTCCCATACATCGAAAAGCTTCAGAGAGAAGGCGAAGAGGGAAGGAAGAAGATAAACCAGTATACAAGATATCTCACGGTTCTCCTCTCCGTTGTGCAGTCTTATGGTATCTCAATCTGGCTCTCGACTTCGGTGCCTGAAGCTGTGATGAATCCTGGACTATCTTTCACCTTCATCACGATCCTAACCCTCACCACAGGTGCTGTTGTGGTCATGTGGCTGGGTGAGCAGATAACAGACAGGGGGATCGGAAACGGTGCTTCGCTGATTATATTTTTCGGGATAGTGGAATCGCTACCACAGGCGATTTTGAATTCGGTCGATCTCTGGAGGAATGATGTCCTGAGTACCTTTACTATCCTTTTCATTCTGGTTATCATGGTGCTAATAATCGCCGGTGTTGTGGTGATGACGATGGGAATGAGGAAGATACCCATACAGATACCGAGAAAGATAGTGGGAAGGAAGGTTTATGGTGGTCAGCAGGTCCATATTCCTCTGAGAGTGAACAGTGCGGGTGTCATGCCGATTATCTTCGCACAATCGATCATAATATTCCCCGGTACTATTTCCCAGTTTTTCCCTGGAGTCCCTTGGCTCGAGAACTTCAGTAACATGTTCAATTATGGATCATGGCTGTATATTCTCATATATACAATCATGATCATATTCTTCACCTACTTCTACACCGCCATCACAACCAATCCCATAGACCTCGCAGAGAACATGAAAAGACAGGGCGGGTTCATTCCTGGCATCAGGCCGGGTAGCAGGACCGCCGATTACATCGATAAGGTTCTTACCAGGATCACCCTGCCCGGAGCTTTCTTCCTAGCCGCGATTGCTATTCTGCCGATTTTTCTCATAAGGGAGCTGAACATTCCATTCTATTTTGGTGGAACAGGTCTCCTCATTGTCGTCGGTGTCGCGCTGGATACCATTCAACAAATAGAGGCTCATCTCCTCCTGCGGCACTACGATGGATTCATGAAGAAAGGCAAGATCAGGGGGAGGAGATGATGAGGTTGATAATATTAGGAGCTCCGGGCGCTGGTAAAGGCACTCAGGCTTCCATGATCGAGGAGAAGCTTGGCCTAGTTAAGATATCGACAGGTGATATTTTGAGAGACGCGGTAAGGAATCGGACCCGACTAGGCACGGTAGCTAAAGAATACGTGGATAAAGGGCTTCTCGTGCCTGATAATGTGATACTCGATCTGATGAAGGAGAGAATAGGGCAGGATGACTGCAAGAAGGGTTTTATACTGGATGGATTTCCGAGGACAGAAGTGCAGGCAGTGGCGCTGGACGAACTCATGAGAGACTTGGGCCTTGTGATCGATGCAGTGATTTATATTAATGTATCGGATGAGGAGATACTTCGGAGAATTACAGGTCGCAGGTACTGTCCTGAATGCAATGCGCTTTACAACATTTACAGTAATCCGCCAAAACGGGACATGATATGTGACAGGTGCGGGAAAGGCTTGGCCGTGAGGGGGGACGATACTGAGGAAACTGTCAGACAAAGGCTCGAGCTTTACAGGGAAATGACTATGCCGTTACTAGACCGATACAGGAAGAACGGGAATCTCCTGGAAGTTGATGGAGAGAAGAAGCCGCAGGAGATATTCGAAAGGATTGATTCAATGATTTCCAATGAGGTGGTAAAAAAAAGTGATAGCGCTTAAATCCGGGAGAGAAATCGAGTGCATAAAGAGAGCGGGGATGGTGGTCGCAGAAGTCCTTGATAACATCCAGAGAACCGTTACCTCAGGCATGACCACTCAGGATGTGGATGATTTCACTAATGAGCTTCTGAATAAGTACAATTCGGCTGAGCCCGCCTTTCTCGGATACAGGGGTTTCCCGAAGAGCATATGTGTTTCGATCAATGAGCAGGTTGTCCATGGGATACCCTCACGGGATAAGATAATAGGGGAAGGTGATGTTGTGAGCCTCGATTTCGGAGTTTGTATGAAAGGTTATTACGCGGATGCGGCAGTGTCGTTCCAGGTTTCACCATTTGATCCCGAAGTGCAAAGATTTCTCAGCACATGCAAGGAAGCTCTGCAAGCAGGGCTGGAGAAGACGCTGGTTGGAAATCGGGTTGGAGACATCTCCTCCGCCATCCAGAAAACGGTTGAATCGAGTGGATACAATGTAGTTAAGAGCCTTGTGGGACACGGCATCGGCAGGAACCTGCATGAGGAACCGCAAGTACCGAATTACGGTAACTCCGAGGAGGGGATACTCCTGCAGGAAGGGATGGTTCTTGCTATCGAGCCAATGATAAACATGGGTGCGTCGGGTGTGAAAACCCTCGACGATGAATGGACTATCGTGACAATCGACGGGAGCCTCTCAGCTCATTTTGAACACACGGTAGTGGTAAAGAGAGAGGGACCGGATGTGCTTACGGTATCCGCTGAGAGGATGGCCGCCAGTAACGATTTATAACGGTGGAGCGTAATGCCGAAGGAAGAACCGATTCAGGCTACTGGTGTAGTAGTGGAAGCCTTACCCAACGCGATGTTCAGGGTCGAATTAGAAAACAGACATATCGTAATCGCCCACGTTTCGGGGAAGATGCGTATGAATTTCATCAAGATTCTACCAGGTGACAAGGTGACGCTTGAGCTCTCGCCGTATGATCTCAGCCGGGGCAGAATTGTATACAGATTTAAATGATTTAAAAAAGCTGGCTTTACCGGTCTAGTTATAATAAGGAGAGATAATGAAAGTAAGGAGTTCTGTGAAGAAAATATGTGAACACTGCAAGATAATTCGAAGACGTGGCGTAGTGTATGTTATCTGTAAGAATCCAAGACATAAACAAAGACAGGGTTAACCCGTAACGGAGGAGATCGTCTGATGGCAAGGATAGCCGGCATTGACCTTCCCAAGGATAAGAATATTGATACCGCACTGACTTATATATACGGTATTGGCTCGATGAGTTCGAGGAAGATACTAACGGAGGCAGGCGTATCCGGGAGCATTCGGGTGAGGGATCTTTCTGATACCGATGTCAACAAGATAAGGACGATAATCGAAAGAGATTATAAGGTTGAAGGAGCCCTTCGGGCAGAAGTGGCAATGAACATAAAGAGACTCATGGACATCGGCTGCTATAGAGGACTTAGACACAGAAGAAACCTGCCGGTCCGTGGACAGAGGACTCACACGAATGCACGGACCCATAAGGGACCTCGCGTTGCAATTGCAGGAAAGAAGAAGGCGAAGGCCAAGAAATAGAGGAGAACTGGATGGCTAAAGGTAAGAAAAAAACCACAAAGGTTAAGAGGAAGGCGCGCGTCATTGAGAGTGAAGGGATCGCCCACATCAAGGCTACGTTCAACAATACTATAATTACGATAGCTGATACTGATGGCAATACTATATGTTGGAGTAGTGCGGGAAAATCGGGCTTCAAAGGGTCGAAGAAGAGTACACCATTCGCAGCTCAAGTCGCAGCCGAAGAGTGTGCGAAGATTGCTTTGAGTCTCGGTGTGAAACGTGTCCAGGTCAGAGTACAGGGCCCGGGTTCCGGAAGGGAGTCTGCGATTCAATCACTGCGAGCCGCCGGGTTGGGTATCCGATCCATCAAGGATGTCACTCCCATACCTCATAACGGATGCAGACCTCCGAAGAGAAGAAGGGTTTAAGGAGGAGACGAACACATGTCCAGATACCATGGTGCGGATTGCAAGCTTTGCCGGAGAGAAGGCACGAAGCTGTTTTTAAAGGGATACAGATGCTATACAGAGAAATGCTCGTTTGAGAGAAGAGGGTATCCACCCGGTATGCATGGAAAGGTTGGGGGCAGGAGAAGGAAACCGTCCGATTATTCCATTCAGCTAAGAGAAAAACAAAAAGTGAAAAGACTGTATGGCCTTCTCGAAACGCAATTCAAGAATTACTTCAAGAAGGCATCGAGGATGCCTGGCATTACTGGTGAACAGCTGTTGATTTCACTAGAGTGTCGGCTTGACAATATAGTTTACAGGATGGGCTTCTGTCCTTCCAGAAAAGCAGCTCGTCAGATGGTTAGACACAGACATTTTTTGGTTAACAAAAGGATAGTTGATTTACCGTCCTATAGTGTAAAGTCAGGGGATGAGATTGCCGTCAGGGACAAAAGTAAAGATATCCCGCTCATAAGGGAAAGTATAGAAAGCCGTCAGAAGGAGCAAGTCCTTAACTGGCTTGAAGTAGATTTTAAAAATTTTAAGGGTAGAGTGTTGACTAAACCCAGCAGGGCTGAAATCCCTGTCGCCACACAGGAGCAATTGATCGTGGAGCTCTATTCGAAATGATCAAATAATCTCCTGACATTTTTCAACTGATGATGGGGGTTAGTACAATGGATGTGAAACTTGATGGTTTTGTTCTACCGAAGCGTGTAGAGAAGGTCTCGGATGCTTTCACTGAATCGTATGGAGAGTTTCTGGTCCAGCCTTTGGAACGGGGTTTCGGAGTAACTCTGGGTAATGCGATGAGGAGAATTCTCCTCTCATCGATAGATGGTGTCGCAGTATGGGGAATTCGTGCAAAAGGGATTTTACATGAACTGTCCTCTCTCCCGGGCGTCACCGAAGATATGCCCGATATAGTGCTGAACTTCAAGCAGTTGGTTCTTGTGATGGATGAAGAAACTGACGAGGAGGTTCTGCATTTAAAGGTTACAGAGCCCGGTGACGTTATAGCTTCAAATATAGAAGAAAACCCGAAGGTGAGAATAGTTAATCCCCAGCTGCACCTCTTCACACTTCAAGATAAGAAGACCATTGAGATGGATATCTACGTGAAGCGCGGGAGAGGTTACGTTCCTGCCAATCAACATAATGTTGAGGAAGTGAGTGAGATTGGATTCATAACGGTTGATTCCCTCTTCAATCCGGTGACGAAGGCGAACTTCGTTGTAGAAAGTGCGCGCGTGGGGCAAAGGACTGATTACGACAAGCTCATTCTTCAGGTCTGGACGAACAAGGCGATCAAGCCCGAGGAGGCGGTTTACCGTTCCGCTTCGATCCTGCTGAAACATGTGGATTACTTCCTCTCCTTTGAAGAGGCGAAGAGGGCTAGATCTCCGGAAGATGATTTCAAGGCCAACAGATTGAGGGAATTGCTCTCGAGGAGTGTGGATGAATTGGAACTCTCTGTTAGATCGGGGAATTGCCTCAAATCATCCAATATAAGAACGCTTGGCGATCTGGTCCAGAAAACCGAGGCAGAGATGCTCAAGTTCAAAAACTTCGGTAAAAAATCTCTCAAGGAGATCGAAGAAGTCCTTTCCCGATACGATTTGAAATTCGGACTTGTGATAGAGGAGGGGCCGGAAGGGGAAATCAGCATCAAAGAGCCCTCCGAAGAGGAAACGGAGGATCAGCCTGAAGATAAATAGTGGAGGAAGGAGAAGGGAAAGAATATGAGGCATCGTAAGAAAACGAGAGTTCTGAAATTGGGCAGGACCGCGAGCCATAGGACAAGTATGCTTCGGAACTTGGCGACGAGCCTCTTTGAGCATGAGCGGATTAGAACCACCGAGAGCAAAGCGAAGGCGCTGCAGCCATTTGCGGAAAACCTGATAACAATGGCGAAGAAGGGAGATCTCCACACGAGGAGACTCGTAATCCGTACTATAAGAAGAAAAGATATAGTGAGTAAGCTATTCGAAGACATATCGAAGAGGTTTTCCGATAGAAGCGGTGGGTACACTCGTATCATAAAGTTGGGGAACCGCCACGGTGATAATGCGAACTTATCTCTGATCGAGCTCGCTGAACTATCCGAGGAAGTTCAAAAAGGCAAGGTGAAAGAGAAGAAGACTAAGACTCAGGGTAAATAAGGATTACAGTGAAAGCTCTTTTTCCGCGAGTTCTGCTTCCATCCTTCCTTCTGCTTATCATTGCTTCTTCAATTCCGGCAGGTCAGTCTAAAGGAGCGAAAAAATCAGGTTCTATTTGGATCGTCAGACATATTCTCACTTCCAGGAGCGCTATCGATAAGGCTGTTAGGGATCTGGAAGATACCGGAATGGAACATGCATTCGTTCAAGTGTCTGGAAGGCTCCACTCGTATTTTCCCTCCAGCATTCTGCCCATCGCGGAGGAATTGGAAAGAAGCTGTGACCTGGAGGATCCTTTTGGATACTTCGTATCTGAAGCCAGGAAAAGAAAAATAAAGATACACGCCTGGATGAACGTCTTCTTCGCATGGTCCAGTGAAGGAAGACCGAAATCTCCTGAACATCCATTCAACAAAAATCCCGGTTGGTTCGTCTATTACAAGGATGGCATTTCAACGCGTAAGATGCCTATCAGTGTACTTCAGACAAGAGATATACCTGGGTATTTCATTTCTCCAGTCCATCCCTCTTTTGTCAATCTGATGAAGCGATACGTGGAGGAGATCGTTACGAAGTATGAAATAGATGGAATACATCTCGATTATATGCGGTATCCATCGAGGGACACAGGTTTCGGAGAGATGGAGAGAACCTTGTTTGAGAGACAATACTACGTAGATCCAATCCTGCTCTTCAAAGACGAAGAAACTTTAAGCGAGCGGTTCGGCAGGGCAGGTATCAAGGACCTAAAAGGGAAGTGGACTCTTTTTAGAGCGGCCCTCGTGCAAGATGCAGTCAAATCAATCCGAGATGTTCTCGAGCGGTCTGGGCAGGAAGTTACCCTGTCTGCGGCTGTTTTACCGGATCCGGATTCGGCCAGGGTTTTCTACGGCCAGGACTGGGAAAGCTGGCTTGGTGAGAATATCGTTGATTTCGTCGTTCTTATGAGCTACTCATCGAATATGGGTCAATTCGTTGCGTTCCTTGACAATAACACGGTGAAATCAAATGCGGATAGGATCATCGCAGGGATCTCGACCTACAATCAGCCTCTGGAAACAGCTTTAGAGGAAGCAAGATTTGCCTTAGACGCCGGGTTTGCGGGCGTGTGTTTCTTCTCCTACAACGATCTCTCCTCGAAGAGAAGATCACTTCAGCCGATCAAGCAATTGCTAATTGACCGGTGATACGATAAACTTATTTCTAAGGATTTAGCGGTTCAATTCTTCCGGTCTGGATGGCAGAGTAGCTTGTTTGCCCCATACAATGGCTCCGGATTTTCATCTAGGCTCGCTTGCAGAGCCCGGGACCCGCCGTGAGCCACTAGGGTTAGGTTTTTTGCAGGGAGGGACTACGGCGCTGAGTAGCCGAGTTCATTAGCCCTCCGGTAGAGCGCTTCTGCTCTTTGATCGTCTCCCATCCTGGAATATATCTCGGCAAGTATCAGGCAGTAGTCGCCTGCCGAAGGTTCAAGCTCCAGTGCCTTTTCGTAATAGTATGCAGCCTTCGAGTAATTCTCCCCTTGGAAGTGAAGATTGCCGAGGTTGCAATAAGCATCCGTGAGGTTTGGATTAAGCTCAACAGCCTTCTGAAACTGGGCGCGGGCATTCGGAATGTCCTGAAGCTTGTTGTAGATCATCCCGATCAGGTTACGGGCCAGGGCGTTTGTTGGGTCTTGGGCGATGACCTCCTCGAGGAGTCCGAGGGCTTCGTCGATCCTGCCTTCCCTCATTGCTTGCCGGCTGATATTGATGCGGTCATGTAGAGCTATCATTTCCTTAGGGTCCCTGAGAGAGGCATTTTCGCGGACCGGCGGAGCCCCCGAGATATAACCGAGGGATTCGAGCCTCTCCCTGTCCTGAGTCGAGAGTTCGGCACTTTCAGCGAGGACAGATTCCTGGGCTGGTTTTTCCGAGATCATCGTCTCCAGCAATTCAGCCAGCCTCGTGGCCACTTCCCTTTCGGTATCGAAGAGGTTTTTTGTCTCAAGCCGGTCTCTGGACATGTCATAAAGTTCAGGCTCCGGTGCCTTTATGTACTTCCACCTTGCTCCCCTCAGACTGTATACCTGGCTCCATCCGTAGTTCAGATAAGGGAACAGGCTTTCACTGTAGATGAACCTCTCACCGCTGCCTTTGCCACCTATGATGTCGACCAGGCTCACACCGTCCAATCCATCGACGGGTCCAATCTCGAGGAACTCCAAAATCGTGGGAAGCACATCCGCGAGGGAAACCACGTCATTGACAATTACACCTGCCGGTATCCTTCCAGGCCAGCTCATGATGAGTGGGACTCTAGTGGTCGAATCATAAATGAAGATGCAGTGGGTATATTCCTTGTGC
Source organism: Candidatus Glassiibacteriota bacterium (assembly GCA_046760905.1). Classification (GTDB taxonomy): domain Bacteria; phylum Gemmatimonadota; class CAZMKB01; order CAZMKB01; family CAZMKB01; genus JBHIFB01. The sequence goes on from JBHIFB010000005.1 coordinate 37,085, forward strand.
TCTCCCAGGCTTTCACCATGGTCCCCAACGATAATGACGAGGGTGTTGTCAATCAATTCAAAATCCCTGAGTTTCTCCATGACAGAGCCGATGTTCTCATCAACAAATGCTATCTCGCCATAGTAGGGCCTTCCTCTGTATTTCATCGAGTAAGGAGGGGGAGGAGTGTATGGGTAATGTGGATCGAAGTAGTGTATCCAGAGGAAGAATTTTTCATCGGAGTTTTCCCTGAGCCACGATATGGCCTTCCTCGTGACAACAGAGGCCGTTCTCTCCGCCACTTCCCTCTCCCTAATGCGGTTGTCCTCTACATTTGATAAGACACTGGCGAAGGCTTTAGTTGGCTTCGGGAGTTCATCGTCGTAGTAATCAAATCCCTGATCGAGGCCACGGCTGGAGTCGAGGACGAATGCACCGACAGTAGCAGCCGTTCTGTATCCATTCTCCTTGAGAATCTCGGCAAGGGTCAGTGCTTTTTCAGACAGCCTGTAGGTCGTGTTGTCGCGCACCCCGTGGTTGTTGGGGTAGAGTCCTGTCAATATCGTCGTGTGCGACGGCAGGGTAAGCGGTGCGGGTGCTATCGCTTTCTCGAACAGGACCCCCTGTGCAGCCAGAAAGTCTATATTGGGCGTATTTATTCCCCTGTGGCCGTAGCACCCTAGCCGATCGGCCCTGACCGTGTCGAGACTGATGAGAATTACATTCGGCCTTCTGTATTTCCCGCCGGGTGTGCAAACAGCAGCGGTCGTTAGAAAAAACAGGGATATGATGAAAAGCAGCGTCCTGGAGCTATCGACCTGTGATGTGCTTTTCCTCACTTTAGAACAACCATTTTACGGGTGCTTGACTCCTCACCCCAGGTCAACTTATAAAGGTACATCCCGGATGGCACACTGTTTCCCCACTTGTCCCTGCCGTCCCATTGCACCGTATGAAAGCCAGGGGCAAGATACTTATCGAGGAGTTCGGCAACGAACTGTCCTCTAAGATTATACACACTTAAAACCACTTTTTCCTCTTCCTTTCCGTTAGCCGCATCTTCCGGGATCGAGAACCGTATTGTAGTCTGCGGGTTGAAAGGATTCGGGAAGTTCTGTTCGAGTGCGAAAACCCTGGGAAGTATGCCGGTTTCCTGCTCATCTTGCTCAACGCCCGTGGGAACATCTTCCAGCCAGTCGAGGATGACCTTCATAGCCTTTCTTCTGCTCGCTATCGTACTGTCGGATGGATTAGGGCGGTTCAATGCTTCGAATCCAAATGAAAGAATGGCGATCCTGGCTTCGTTCGTAGATCCGAGATCCTTCTCAACGATTGCGGCGATGCCGAGGTTTGTGGTATCAACGGGGCTCGAGGTGTAGTACATGGTACCGAAGGCATTTCCGAGGGGAGAGATTATGTCCTTGGATGTCTGGTTGTTTGCACCTCCGTTACCTGCAAATAGGAGCTTCTCCAGCTGGTTGCCAATAGCCGTTCCTTGTACGCCTCTTCCAAAACTTACGGTGTTCGCAATGTTCCCCTGATAGGAGACATGGAGTGCCTCTTTGACCAGTGAGGAATCTTGAGACCACAGATCCTCAACGATATTCTGTCCTGTGAGGAGTATCCTTCCCCCCTCATCGAGATGTGCCATGAGGCTGTCAAGCTCTTCAATCGTGATTGTGCTCTCTGCTTCATCACCGGTGAACCACACCAATGTAACGGGCGAAGGCCATTTTCCCAATGAATAGGTTGCACTCGTCTCCCTGTGATAGACATCGAATCTGACCCAGGTCCTTCCAGAACTATCTATTGCGGGACTGAAGAAATCCTCATAGCTCTCTCCACCATCATCGTCCACAAGGAAGACTTCGGCCGGAGAGAGTGTAAGGTCCAGGACGGTTGGTGACCCTTCTACCACCTCGATAACTGAATCTACCACAGTAGATAGCGGATAGGGGATGACAGCGAGCTTTTCGAATCCAGTATATTCGATAAAAGGCGGGAGGGACACCGGTATGTCTGTAAAGGAGAATTCACCGGTTTCCGCCGAGGTGAAAGCCGTGTCATAGGGTTCACCGTTTTGCATGAGGACGACAGCTCCGAGTATCCCCTCCTGAGTGTCTTCATCCGTAAGAGTACCGGTAATCGAACTGAATGCCCCCGGGCTCAGGTCCATATCTACGACCATTGTATCGATACCCGTGAACTCGACCTGGATAGAGTCCGGATTATAGCCGGTCTTGAAAAAGACGACATTGAAAGCCGGCTCCATGGTTACTATTTCGAAAAAACCATCCTGATCGGTCTGGACTCCTCCACCGACGTATCCCGCACAGGCCGAACCGTTTCCGGGAAGAGGATCGGGCAATGTACCGTAAACAAGGGTGTCCTTGGCCACAGCCGTTGAGGCCGTCACGAGAGCTCCAGCTATCGGATCGCTGGTATCGCCATCTCTAACAGTTCCTCTGAGCATCCATTTCGGATACGCAAGCGTGAGAGCAGCCATGTCATCGAGTTCGAGGCTTTCGTCGGAAGTTCCATTGCCTGATATATAACCCCACATTGTAGAACCGGAGCAGTCCGGACCGCACCCCGGGGGACCTCCCTGCCAGCAGTGGGCAAGGCCGAGTCCGTGACCGAGTTCGTGAATCGTCACGCCGAGGACGCTGAGTTCACCTCCCCCTGGCGGCCAACCCCAGTCGAATCCAACATCATTGAAGATAACATCAAAGGCCGTAATAGCCTTGTCAGACCCGAATGTAACTCCCCAGTTTCCCGAGGTGAATGCCAGGGTGTTGCTGCCGGGAGGAAACTGGTCCGGATCGTTGCTGAAGCTCACCACGTTCACCCCGTCTGAAAGATTGACTTCGTTGATAGGTGTGAAGCCGCTGTCTACTATCGTGAGGTAAGCTGAGCTCACCTCTTCCCAACCGTCATATGCGGCCCGAATGCCCTCCCAGAGGTCTGGATCTGTCTGATCATTTATCCAAAGCGGTACTGGCAGATCCTCGTATCGCCACTGAGAGGGATCCTGAGTGCAGCAGTCCTCCCTGTTTCCTGGCCCCCCCAGACCACCGCGTATGAGGCAGAAGCAGATCGCTTCGCCCGTAATCGTAAAGAGAAGCAATGGCACAAGTAGCATAACGGTGAATTTCTTGACACTGCTCATATCATGCCTCCTAATTCATGGAAACTCTCACATCTTTTTCAAATATAATCTTATCTCTGAGAGAAAGTCATTCAGGTAAACTTTATCAGGTCTAATCCTTTGCGGAAGCGGCTCTAAAGTCACCGGGTCTGTGTGAATCGCCTCGAAGGATGGCCCGCTAACGTATTTTGTCCCGGTGGATGGATCCAATTCTATATCGTATTTGCCATAGAAGATACCGAGGACGCCATAGTAGCCCGTCTGTCCCAGAGGTCCGGCAAACAGTAGGACCTCGTCGCCGAGTTCATAGATGGGAGCACCCGGGACAGTGACGGTCTCATCGTCAACAGTTCCCCCCATCTGTCTCAGGGTGATGTAATCACCATGAATCTCACCCTTCAGAGATGTCGTCACCCTGACTTTGATGTAAGTATATATGGTGGCGTGAGACTGGTCGAAGCCGGAAAATACGTCCTCGACTTCGCCTACGACTATGACGGTTGCTCTTCTCGTGAGTTCTTCCTCACTCAGGGGAAGGACTGTGATGGCAGAAGCGCCGGAATAGAAACCGAGAATGAGCGCGATCGAGGTGGCGAGGAATTTGAGTTTCATATCAGACCTCCTTTTCCATTTTCCTCTTCTCTTCTTCTTTTATGGTGTCCCATATTGCATCAAGCTCCTCAAGCTCAGCCTGCTCTATATCGATCCCCTTTTCTCGAGCGACATTCATAAGTGAATCGAACCGTGCCGCAAATTTCTGGATGGCCAGACGGAGGGAATCATCAGGGTGATAACCGAGGAGTCTTGAGACATTCACGACGGCGAAAAGCAGATCGCCGATCTCCATTTCGAGGTCCCTCTTGTCCTGGTGCACGTACTTATCCCTGACCTCTTCGAGCTCCTCCCTCACCTTCTCGAAAGCGCCTGTTGGTTCGTGCCAATCGAAGTTGAGTCTGCTCACCCTCTCCTGGAGCCGGTAAGCTTTGAGTAAAGGCGGGAGTGAAACCGGGAGCCCATCGAGCACTCCTTCCATATCTTTCTCGCTTCGCTCGTTCTTTTTAATTATCTCCCAATCGCTTTCACAATGAGCAGTTTCATCACCGCCGAAAAGGTGAGGGTGCCTTCTCTTCATCTTTTCCGATAGGTGACCGAAAATATCTTCTCTTTTCAGTTCACCTTTCTCCTCTGCCATCACTATCTGGAAGGCGCAATGTAGCAATACATCTCCGAGCTCTTCGATTTTCTTTCTGTTGTCTCCGGATTCGATGGCATCAAGGAGTTCGTAGCATTCTTCGAGGAAGTATGGACGTAGGCTTCGTTCATCCTGTTCCCCATCCCACACGCATCCAGATGGTGATCTCAGGAATTTCACCAGCTCCAGGATCGCTTCGAAAGATAATGCGTCTCTCACCTCCTGCTCCTCCCTTTTAACAAGCTTAGGTACTAATATAAGACTGTTCAGTAATGCAATGCAAGTTAAACCTTAATTATAGAGCTGGCCTTTCCTCTCGAATGTCCCGGGAGCCACACATTTTTTCTATCTTGCATTTGACTGATTGGACATGTATGATTATAAGATTGTTAATATTTATAAGATAAAGAACCTGAATACGGCATCGGCTTCGAGGTGCCGGGATGTCTCGAAAAATTTTGTAAGATTGCCCTGCGAGACCGACATACATTCTGCTGATCTTTTAGAACTGGCACGATGTAGGTGCTGGGCGGAGATAGATCTCTCTGCGTTTAAAAGAAATATACGCAGAATGAGGAGATTAGTGGGTCACGGTGTAGAGATACTAATACCCGTGAAATCAGACGCTTACGGCCATGGTATCGTCGAAATCGTCAGATCGGCTACCGAGGAAGGAATCTCCTTCTTCGGCGTCTCGTCCCTCGAAGAGGCCATAACTATGAGGGAGGCGGGAGTGAGTGGCAAAATCCTCTTCCTTACCGCGCCGCTTCCAGAACAACTTCCCCACTTTCTTCAATATGAAATAACGCCGGTTCTTAGCGACCTGGAAACAGCTCGCAGACTTGGTGAACTGGCTCTGGCCAGGAGAAAGGTTGCTGCCGTGCACGTAGAGGTTGATACGGGGATGGGGAGAACCGGAATCCCGTGGAGACATGCTTCCAGGGAACTCCTTAAATTCACAGAAGTGGAAGGGATAAAACTCGAAGGTGTTATGACTCATTTCTCTAAGGCGGACGACACATCTGTTGATTTCACAATGATACAGCTGGAGAGGTTCCAGGACATTCTCTCTGAATTGCCTGTGTCACTGGTCGATGAGATTTGTATTCATGCCTCAAACTCTGCTGCTTCGTTGAGGTTTCCGAAAGCGCGTTTTTCAATGATCAGGCCAGGCCTTTAACTATATGGTGTGTCTCCATTGGTATGGGCGGAGGTGTGGAAGATCCTGAAGCGGTACTTCGACTGAAATCGCGAGTCGTCCTGGTGAAGACCGTAGGTGAAGGCGACCCTGTAAGCTATGGGGGAAGATGGGTGGCGCCAGCGGAGGGGAGGGTTGCAACAGTCTCGGCCGGCTACAGGGATGGCATCCCGTATGCACACTCAGGAGGTGGAAAAGTTCTGATACGGGGGAAGTTCTTTCCAGTGGCGGGTGCTGTGTGCATGGATATGACGATGGTCGCTCTCATGGATGATACGGAAGTGAGAGAGGGGGATCTCGTGACCTTACTGGGACAAGACGGGGGTAACTGCATATGGGCTGGGGAAATAGCCAAAATCGCATCCACCATCCCATATGATGTTCTGTGCTCGGTCGGCATGAGGGTTCCCAGAGTTTACATTCATAATGATAAAACGGTCAAAGTGGAATCTGTCCTTGGAACGGAAAGAGTCGAGGCGTGTATCTACTCCCCGGAAAGGAGAACTGATGAGCATCGATGAAGATAAAAAGGAAGTAGAGAAGGAAAAGGTGCAGGCAGATGAAGTGAATGCTGACAAATCCAGCAAGGAAAAAGCGGAGGAAATTCCCGAGGATGTCGAACTCCCGCCCCCGAGCTTCTCATCACTTGTAATGATGCTGAGTGCGACTGCTCTGGGATATCTTGCTGAACTGGAGAAAGCGGACCCCAAGAAGAAGAAGATCTTACTTCAGCTTGCCAGGCATACCATAGATTCTATACAGGTTCTGGATGATAAGACAAAGGGCAACCTGGAAAAAAACGAGAAGGAGTTGATCGACGGGATCCTTGCAGATCTGAGACTTCAATTCATCAAGTTCACAGGCTGATATCTAGGTTTGGAGTGGCGGCTTATGAAAATGCTTGTCATCAGGGTGTCATATTTTATGCTCGCCATCTTATCCATCCTCCAAATCATATCCGCAGGATGTACACGTAACGATAGAAATCCTGTAGGTTCACAGCTTCCGGATGAGGACTGGTTCGGTGAGGGTCCTTTCATTGACACTCTTTCAACCGATGATGAGTTGACAGTTATGATGAGGGAAGGGGCGGGAGCTTCTCCGTTTTTGGTAGTGGGGTCACACTCCGAACTCGTTTCACGGTCCTTGATCAGATTCTTAATTCTCCCGTCGGCCGACAGTGTACTTGCTGCAAGATTAGAATTTCGGGTGCATGACCTAATAGGCACAGACGCATTGACTGTGTCGGTCTACCGGCTAACGAATTCCGACTGGGTGGAAGCCGAAACCACATGGGACCTGGTTTCAGGAAAAGAGGGCGAGGATCCCCTATCATGGGAGACACCGGGGGGTGATTTCGATGGAGGTGCCCCACTGAGCAGTGCAGAGGTTACCACCTCTCTCATCGATTCAACATTCACTGTTGAGCTGGAACCGGCTCTTATAAGTTCATGGATCGATTCAACGGCGGAAAACGCGGGTCTCATACTCGCTCTCGAGAACGAAGGTTCATATCCCGGCCTCGTGGAATTCAGATCGAGGCAGATGGCGAGTGCAGAGGAGTTTCTCGGCCCACAGCTATATGTGAAATACACGAAGGCGGAGGATCCAGACAGTGTGGTGGAGGGGACGATCGTCGTGACCGAAGACGCAACTATCTATAGATATGATGGAGAGGTTCCGGGTGGCTCGCTAAGGGTGGGAAGTGTTCCTCAATTCCGGACATTCATAAGATTCGACACAAGTATCTTCTCGAAAGCAACATCCGTCAGAAGAGCGACCCTCTTCCTTCCGATCATCGAGAAAGCACCAAGGGAAAGGGACTTCACTGTTGGCGCTTACATGATCACGGGGGATTGGGATGCGGATCTCACACCGCTGAATTTCACCCCACTTGACACTGTCGAGATCGGTGAGCAGGACACGGTTGCGCTGGATGTTACAGATATTGCCTGGGGGTGGGTGAGCGGTACAATTGAGAACAATGGAGTGTCGATAAAAGCGTCGGTAGAGAGGGGAATGTTCGGATACGTGGATATCGAGGGAGGGTCGGTGGGTAAGGACAGGGGACCGCTTTGCATAGTAGAATATTCTCAACCTCCATCTGTGAATCGTGGATCCAAAGAAAGGGCAAGATAACATGAGCAGGCTGAAGGTATGGATCATAACTCTCATCCTTACGGTCTCCTCTTTTGCATCCCGGCTCGGTGCAGATACAATATTCGCATCCCGATCTCTCGGCAGCCCTATTGTTCAGGTAGATGGCAGGAGCTGGGGGATGGGCGGAGTTTCAGTCGCCATGGGTGGTGAGAACTTCTCCACTACCAACCCTGCCATAATCTCCAATTTCTATCGGTCCGGCTTCACCGGGATGCTCATACCGGAGTATAGGCAGCCTGAGGATGAAACAGGACGGGCCAACCTCAGGAGTTTTCAGATTCCTGTGGTGCGCGCGATCTTCCCGCTCAGGAAAAAGTTCATTGCCTCCGGTGGAATCAAGCAATCATTCGACATGAACTGGCGATTCGACCGGGAGAGGGAGTTCGACGGCGAGAGCCTTGGTGAATATCTTTCCAGTGAGGGAAGCCTCTTTTCGATACATGCTTCCGTCGCGAGACCTATTGGAAGGAAGGTATCACTCGGTGCAGAGATTGAGATCCATAGAGGCGAAGCGACCAGAACCTGGTTCCTCGAGGCCTCTCAGCCTGAGGGAGGTGCCAGTGGCCTGAGCTCGAGGGATGTCGTGAGAAGGCAATTTTCTGGTGAGAGCCTATCGATCGGGCTGCTTCTTCACCCTTATAAATGGTTTGATGTCGGCATGTCATTTCGACCTGGATTCAAACTCGATATAGATGAAACGCTCGAGGCAGGGACTGGATTAACCCAGAAGCGATCAGACAGTGTGGATGTTCCTTACTCTCTTATTCTGGGATTCGCAGTACAATCGGGCAGGAGACTTACAGTGGGACTCGATTTCGAATCGTCTCCCTGGCGGGATTTAAAAGCCTCGGAATCATTCCCGTTCCCGATGAAAGACTACAAAAGGCTTTCCATCGGGTTGGAGTTCACCCCGAGCCGTGATCCCCTAGCACCATTCTGGAAAAGGTGGCCTCTCAGGACCGGCCTGATGTTCCGAACGCTTCCGGCAGATATCTCCGGCAAGAGCATCAATGAATTATCCTACATGCTGGGGGTGGGAATTATAGTCGGTGACGGTCGCGGCAGGTTGGATTTCTTCACACAGTATGCGACGAGAGGGAATCTCGAAGAGTTTGGCATACAGGAGAGAGTGATACGTTTCGGATTCTCTGTGAGTGGATTCGAGAAGTGGGTGCCAAAGAGAAAGGGGAGACGGATATGAGGACCAATCCTCTTGAATCTCCCATTAGTGACCATTGTCAAAACTAACTCTTCAGGCGAATCGATCCTACCGCCATCAGATGTGGCAACATTTAAAAGCATTCTCTTCCAAATTCCAGAAACATTGAATTGTAATTCAATTTTTCTGGGACTTAGTGGTCGCGTTCGCAATTACGGTAACATATTATCACTCTGGGAAGCGAC
>JBHIFB010000006.1:0-45385 GCA_046760905.1 Candidatus Glassiibacteriota bacterium
GAGGAAGCCGAAGATCCCGAATCCGGCATTTCCTACTATGCTTTCGCAATCGGTACGGAACCAGGGGAAGCTGACCTCCACTGGTGGCAGTCCACGGGCCTTTATCTTTCTTCCTACTCAAAAAGCATGAGTGGGTGGTACAGGAATATACTGGCTGAGATATGAGATCGGAGCAGCCGCTCTCCTCAAGATGTTGAAGGATTACCCCTATCTTGCCGGGGACTTCAACAGAGAGTATTACATGCGGCTCAACGCTGATCACGATTTAACACCTTCCAGGGACTTGATGGTCGAGATCATCCAGTCCGTGGCGCCGAAAATAGAAGGGGTCGAGGCAGCTGACTGGATCAACAGGCAGCGCATTTTCGACTGCACTATCCTGAAGGGGCGAAAAATTTTTGTGAAGACCCAGCATTACCCAGGCTGGGAAGAGTATCTCATTTTCCAGTCGATTTTCTACTACGAGACATTCGACAATGGAAGCGAATGGGCCTACTGGGACAGTACGAGTGGGGACTGGGTATATCACAACCTCAATGGGTCTGTTGGCTCAGGTGTACTGTATGACTCGAACGGCGACATCCTGTGGGAGAAAAGCCTTTTGATCGAACCAACTCAAAATCCACCAGATTATTACGGCTTCGGCAGTGACCTGATCCATCTCTCGACCGATGATGACACATCACCATGGCCGGGTGGTGATCCGGATGATTTTATTCTAAACCTCAACGATCTCGGTCTGTACAGACTCGAACTCAGTTTCGAAACGGAAAATACGGAAGTGATTCGTGTAATGGGAGATCCCCTCCGCTACACGAGTGGTGTGTTCGGAGCAGTTCTCAACAGCGCGGGAGGACAGATTTATCTGAATCATGAGGATTATCCTGAGGAGCCGCCCATTCCACTTGTACGTGGAGCCTTCCACGGTGAGCGCGCATGGGCATCCATCGACAATCCCAACACCGGTTACAAAGATTCTTCTCCGGGCCGCGTGTTCGTCATCTACAGGGATGAGAACGGCAACACCTTCAAAGACCAACGTAACATCGACCTGGGAAGCTGGAATGGAAATCAGCTCTTTCTGTTCGACACCCTCACCATGACAAGGATTTATGTGCCGGATCAGGTCATACTTCTATCACCTGCCGATCATGAGATAGTTCGAACAGACAGCGTGCAATTTTTGTGGCGTCAGAGCACTCCCGACGTTTCGCGCTACTGGTTCGAACTGGCAACCGATTCCATTATGAGCAATTCCTGCATCGACTCCACATTAACTGTAGCGGATACGAGTACTATAAAAGGTCCCCTGATCGATGATCAAACATACTGGTGGAGGGTAAGGGCCGGTAATCCGGCCGGCTGGGGCGACTTCAGCGGGATACGATGCTTTACCGTTTCCGCTACAGGTATCAGGAGAAACAATGGAGAGAAAATGAGAATATTCGATCTGAGCCAGAATTTTCCCAACCCCTTCACCAGAATAAATTTTTTCCACCTCCGTGTGAGAATAAATCCTCCCGTCACCCTATAAGAATTAGCTGATCATCAGGGATAATACAGGCTCACTGGTGATGGAATTGATGTGATCATGGGGCGAATTCCCACTGGAGGACAATCTGATCCCTCCAAGGGTGAAATTGCATGTCAGAACGAAACTGCAATTACGCCGCTTATCTTTTCTATCGAGCGAGGATCATCTTCCTCGATACGACCTGGTCATCCACACTGAGTCTGTAGATATAGGTTCCCGATCCGACCGCTTCGCCTAAATCCCCACGCCCGTCCCAGACTACACTCCACTGTCCGGAAGGCAGGACATCACGCAACAGAGTCCGTATTTTCCTTCCCCTCAGATCAAACACCACGAGGGAAACGCTGTGTTTGGACCGAGTCCCTGGAGTGGCATCTTTAACTGAGGCAATCTGGAATGTTATAGTAGTGACAGGGTTGAACGGATTGGGATAATTCTGAGACAGGGAGAAAGATGCCGGTAACCTCACTCCGCCCTCGGACACCCCATCATCTATACCGGCTCCACCCTGCACCCGGATCACTCCCTTCATATTTAGAAATTCGTGCGGTCTGCAGAAGTAAGGGAAATCCCCCTCTGAGGAGAACTGATACCGGAAAGTCAAGTTGTTCGGATCGCTCGGAGCATCGAACAGTTCACCCGGGTTGTCGCCCGGGCTGCTGCTCAATCCGCTCGTTACAGTGTGAAATCCCTCAACCCAATCCCACTGCACCGTATCCATGACGTTGATGGTGAGTGTGTCGATCTGAGTTGAGTTGTTATCATCGGCGTCGAATCTGAAATTCTCAACTGCGATGTGATGGACGGCTCCACGAACCAGGGCAAATCCCACAAGCAGAAATAGGACCTGGAGAACCAAGCCAAAACCCACCTTCCCGTTAGCCATCCTAATCACAGTTCTCAATATGACAGTAACAAGTTGCAAACTGCATCCTCCTTGTTCGAGTGAATGGATTGTTGTGAAATTCTATTTCTATATATCACGTAATGTTTCATAAATGATGCAAGAAGAATACCAATTGAAATTATTTCTATCTTTATTATGTTACAAATAGGTTAGAATGATTATGAAAGCACTTCAATATATTTCAAGTTTCATTTATGAAACGATTGAGATGGGTGCTAGAATCCGTTTCTGTATAAGGAGATAATGAGTTCCAATTATAAAACGTATTGTTTCCATTACGAAACATACTCGCGTTAACTGCGCGGAAAGAGCTATCCTTCGCTGGTTCTCTCTTCCTTTCCCATCGAATCAGGACATGGGAGCTTAGATTAGGACACAAGAGCTCGGCCGGTTTTCATTGACAATTCAGCGGGCCCGGCATATCATCAGTTCACTGTCGTGTATATGAAGAGGCTATTTGTGGAGGAGGGTTGAATGACTGTGATAATAGACGATACCTCTCAAGAAGAGCTTCTTCGGGAAGTTGCGAGACGCCTTTCATCGACTGAGAAGGCTATTGCCATCACGGGTGCAGGGATTTCAGTCGAGAGCGGCATCCCCGATTTTCGTTCACCGGGAGGGCTGTGGGAAAGGTTCGATCCAATGGAGTATGCCTACATCGATACCTTCCTCAAGAACCCGGATAAATCCTGGCAGCTTTTCCGTGAAATCGGCAGGACGCTTGATGGAAAAGTCCCCAACCCGGCTCACTATGCCCTGGCTGAACTCGAGGAGAGAAAAATTATCCACGCAGTGATAACACAGAACGTCGATGGCCTGCACCAGCGGGCAGGCAGCAAAAATGTGATAGAGGTGCACGGCGATCATTCGCACCTCGAATGCATCCGGTGTAGAACGGTTATCCCGGTCGAGGAGGAGCACATTCACAGAGAGTATGTGCCCCGCTGTCAAAATTGCGGCTTCCAGCTCAAGCCTGCGGTCGTTCTATTCGGGGAGGCAATCAAGGCGGTGGATGAGATCGAAAAAGCGCTGAATGGCTGTGATGCACTGCTTGTGGCAGGTACATCGGCACAGGTCCATCCGGTCGCATCGTTTCCATGGACGATCAAATCCCGCGGTGGTATCGTGATCGAAGCCAACTTGACCCACACTGCCCTCACTGGCTCCTGCTCCGATTACCTCATCAAGGGGAGTGCGAGCACCTCGCTCAGCAAACTTGTTCAGGTAATCGATGAGCTCTGAATTGATTGAATTATAAGACACGGGGAATTCTAAGCAAGCGGTTTGCCTCTTTTTTTCATCATCGGGTTGCGGAAATGGTTGCCGGTTCTTAAATACTGTTCTGTATGGCTGGGCTTTTTATGGCTACAATGATAACGAAGAAAAACATTATTGTACTGGTATTGATACTTGCACTCTTCATTGTCATCGTCATCTTTGTCTACCCGCGCTACCGGCATATGCAATCAACGTGCGAGGTGTGCGGGAGGCAACAGCACGCGCATTCCGGCTACACGTTATTTTTCAGAAACGGTGAGAAAAAGACGATGTGCTGTGCGAAGTGTGGCGTCAGAAAGCAAATGGCGGTAGCTGGAGAGGTTCAGCGTGCCGAGACGATCGATTTCATCAGCAAGGAAAAGATCGATGCAAGTAAGGCTTTCTTCGTGGAAGGAAGTGATGTCAATCCCTGCACCGATTCTGTTCCCGGGTACATCCAGGATCGATATGGAAGCGGGCTTTATCTCTGCTATGATATATGTACTCCAGGTCTTCTCGCCTTCGAAAGTCACCCCGATGCAGTGACATTCCAGAGAGCACATGGCGGCAGGATTACAACGCTGGAGAGCCTTCTGAAAGAGTGAAAAAGGTGCAGCTCTTTTAAGAAAATGGCTGCTACCATGCTTCCATGTTATTATTTCAGCAGCATGCTGAGAAAATTGACTTAAATCAATCGATTTCACGAGGAAAATTACTATATTCTTAACATAATAAAACCTTAACACGAAAGAGAGATACCAGGAGGGAAACATCATGGAAGGTTACGTAAAAGGTTTCGTTGGAGCTTCCCTTGTATATTTCATGGCAGGGGCATTAATCGGTCTATACACTGCTATGGGCAATGCTGGAACCGGGATGCTTTTTGCCCACATACACCTGAACCTGCTTGGTTTCATGACGATGATGATTTTCGGTGTGGGTTATTTCATACTCCCGCGGTTCAGCGCAACTACAATCAGGTGGCCTGCTGTTCTTCCCTATCACTTCTGGATAGCGAACCTGGGTCTCATTCTAATGATCAGCACCTATTCCTTCTCAGGATCCGGTGGACTTTCGGACTTGCTCTTTTATACGGGTGCCGCTTCCCAGGTGATCTCGGTTTTTCTCTTCTCCAGCAATCTCCTCTTCACAATGTTCGGCAGAAAGACACTGGAGGATCAGCAGGAGATAGAAGCAACGACAAGTCGAGAGCTTCTCACAGAAGAAGTTAAGGAATCAGCCCAGGAGCCGGTCCTGATCGACCCCGACATGAGAGTCGGCGAGATTCTTGAGACGTGGCCGGAGTCTGTCAACATACTCATCGAGGGCGGTCTCGCCCCACTCAGTGATCCTGAGCATGTCGAACACGTGAAGCAGATGCCTGTCACGTTGCGGATGGCCTGCATGCGTCATGATGCGGATCTTGAGGGGATCATCAACCGGTTGTCTGCGCTTGAATCGACAGATCCTTCAAGCCGGCGGGCAGGAGGGGACGGCAAAATAAAGGATACAGCGCTTCCTGACAAATCTACAATCATAAAGGATGTCCTGAAAGCTTTCCCTGAAACAGAAGTCGTGTTCAGGAAAAATTACGGTGAGGGGTGCTTCTCCTGTCCTGGGCAGGCATTTGAGAGCATCGGCCAGAGCGCCCTCATGCATAACGTAGATCCCGATAGGATACTGGATGAACTCCATCGTGTGATATTGGGCGATAAAAAAGACGCATGAGAGTCACTCAGAAATTGTTCCAGGCACCGAACCCACCAGGAAGGTTAGAACTTACCCCTACTTCGAATCTCACAAAGGGGCTTTCAGCGTAGAATAGGGATTTGAAATCGAATGTATGTGGGCGTTCAAGCGGAGATAACCGATTAATGATTCTTCAGAGTCTCCTCAATGAACAGGGGATCAGTGAGCGGAAAGACGGGGAAGACCCTGAGGAAGCCTGTGAAGCAAAGGATGAAGGCGCCTGCGAAGGCGGCAGTTATGAGAAGCTCAGGAAAGCCAAGAGGGATGGTTTCCCCTGTATAGATTGAAGGAACGACCAGCATAAACTTCTCTATCCACATTCCGATCAAAATCACACTCGAGAGAACAGTCATCCCCACTCTGTTTACCTTTAATCTCCTGCTGAAAAGCAATATCGCCGGAACCATGTAGCAAACGATGAGTACAGTCCATCCGAGCACCGACCATGGATCTTCCTTGATCCTTTTTATCACGAAGCCGGTTTCCTCCGGAAGGTTTCCGAACCAGATCACCAGAAACTGCAACCAGAAGAAATCGGCGGACACCAGGCAGAAGCCCAGCATAAGCTTCCCGAGGTCGTGGAAATGCCTTGATTTAATTTCGGTGAGAGACATCGAATCGCTCAGGCGGAGAGCCGCAACAGTTACGAAGGCGAGGCCGAGATAGAGATTTCCCATGAAGAAGTAGCCGCCGAATAGGGTGCTGTACCACTCTGGATCAAGGGCCATGATGAAATCCCCCGCTATCAGGGATGCAACGAAGCAGTAAAGGATAATGACCAAAGGCGCAAACACCTTCACACTCCTCTGCTTCCTCATTACCTCCTGTTCTGTACCCTCCCACCCCGAAAGAAGATACTTCTTAGCAGCCGGGCCGGGACTCTTCCCATCCTCGTTCAACTTGCCTAGATCAGGCCTCAGGGAAACGTAAACGTAATAGAGAGAGACAGAGTATAGCACGATCAGGCAGAATATGTCTCTTACGGCGAGAAAAGGCATCGTAAGCCATATCCTCTTGATCTCGCCGGCATTCCAGCCGAGCGTACCAGCGCCGAATAGAATTACCACGACGAAGAGCACAAACGAAATGGGCAGAAACGATGCGCCGGCCTCGGCTATTCTTTTAAACGGCCGCCCCCAACTTGCATTTGTCATCTCTATGACGGCTGAGAAAACGACTCCGGACATTGAGATACCAGACCAGAAGAGAAGATTGGCAAGAAGCACCGACCAGAATCGCTCGTCTTCACCCGCAACAGCAACTACGGCTGTCCCCAGCGCACCCACGACGAACACCGGCCAGGCAAGGGACCGTGCTCTTCCAGGAGAATAGAACAGCCTACTCTGCATCGCGGTCACCCCTCTGTAATTCTCTCACGAAATTCACAATGTCCCAGATATCACTCTCACCGAGTGATTCCCCATAAGACGGCATGATGGCCCCTCCCCGCTTTATCACATAATAGAAATGACCATCCGGAAGATTCCTGTAGTAATCCGACCTGATGTCTGGAGCCGGTATGAACTTCATAGAGACCGGGCCCATACCTCCCCCTTCGCTCCCGTGGCAGACCTGGCAGAATATGCCGAAGAGCCTCTCACCGCTTTTCACTGAAAGCTCGTCCGGTCCTACTGGATTTTCAAGCTTCCCTGCCTCCTCCCTTGATTCGATTCCGGTGCCAGCGGAGGAAAGCGGTATGCTCCACTCAGGGGGATTCCCGTACCTTTCGTATGGATCCATCGAGGGCTGGTTGTTCATATCCTTGCTCCACGGCCAGGGATTGAGGATCGAGCTGGTTAACAGAAGCAGCGTAACTGTTTCGATCGCCGTTGCGCTTAATCTATTCAACTCTCACCTCGCTAGCTCCGTTTTCCCTCATCACGAGCGTTACCTCTTCTGCATCTTCCCTCAAACAGGATAGCACCACTGCGAACTCATCCTCCGAAAACTTCCTGTCATATGATTCGTGGGCCTTCAATGCAGGGAGCCTGCCCCAGAATAGAAAGCCCAGAAATGTCACTATCAGGCCGATCAGAATTGTGAGCTCGAATGAGATGATGACAAAAGGCGGGACCGAAATGATCGGCTTGCCACCTGTTATCACGTTCATCCTCAATGAAGTGATTACCGTTAACAGAACCCCTGCCAGGCACCCGAGCAGAGAACCGATGAGTGTGAAATAGCGGACACCGCTTGGACCGGCGGGCAGGGCCTCTTCGAGCTCATGTCTCATCACCGGTGAAAAGGTAATCAGCCTGTCTCCGAAGCCCATCTCGTGGAGCTTCTTCAGAGATGCGACGAATCCCTTGAAATCCCTGTACCTGCCTGTTACTTCCACTTCACCGCTCAACTGGATTCCTCCCTCCCTGGAATGGGCAGGATCTCTTTGACCTCGGCAATTGAAACGGCCGGGAGCAGTTTTATCAGAATCAAAAACCACATGAGGAACCACCCTAGGCTGCCGACAGTGATCCCTATCTCGAAGATGCTTGGCTTGTAGGTTCCCCATGCATACGGCTCATACTCGTGGGCGAGTGAGCTCACGATTATGACCAACCTCTCGAGGTACATTCCAACGTTGATCAGAATGGATATTACCATCAAGCTCACGGTACCCCTGCGCATGCCCTTGATCAGGAAGAGAAGCGGCAGCAGGGAATTGAATATAAGCATGAACCAGAAAAGCAGTGCATAGTCTCCCCATACCCTGTATGAAAATATCGCCTGCTCGAACGGATTCTCGCTGTACCAGGCGACGAAGAACTCGCTCACGTATGAGTAGCCGACGATGAGTCCGGTCAGCACGATGAGCTTAGCTAGGTTCTCGAGGTGATCAGTCGTTATATAACTCTCCAGATCCATGTACTTCCTCATAGGGATCAGGATCGTGATCACCATGGCAAGGCCGGAATGAATGGCCCCGGCGACAAAGTAAGGCGCGAATATGGTGCTGTGCCAGCCGGGCACTATCGACATGGCAAAATCCCAGGATACGACGCTGTGGACCGAGACCACGAGTGGAGTCGCAAAAGCGGCGAAGAAGCCATAGGCGCTTCTGTAGTGCCTCCACTGCCTGTTCGTTCCCATCCATCCGAGTGACAGAAGAGAATACAGCCTTCTTCTCAATCCAGCGACCCTGTCCCTCACCGCAGCCAAGTCAGGCACAAGACCGAGGAAGAGGAATATGGAACTGACTATAAAATAGGTTCCGACCGCAAAGACATCCCATATTAGCGGAGACTGGAAGTTGGGCCATAGTTGCATCTGGTTCGGGTAGGGGAGAAGCCAGTAAAAGAACCAGGGTCGCCCCAGATGTATTAGCGGAAAGAGGCCGGCCGTCATCACGGCGATCACGGTCATCATCTCCGCGCTACGGAATACGGTGTTCCGCCACCTCACCCGGAAGAGAAAGAGGATCGCTGAAATGAGAGTACCAGAGTGGGCAATGCCGACCCAGAATACGAAATTGGTGATGTAGACGCCCCATTTCACAGGGTTGTTCAGCCCCGCGACTCCGATCCCTTCCCTGATTTGATGGTACCATGAGAACACTCCGACGAGTGCGAGCAGGGTACAGGCGGAAAGCAGAATGAAGTAGCTTCTGCCCGGCCTTTCGAGGGTCCGCATGATGTCTTCGTTTACCCTCTTATATGTGATGCCTCTTAGCTCCATACCCGCTCGGTTACCTCCATTGCCCTCACGAATGCCCCCTCTCCGGCTTCGTTTTCCTTATATAGTATACAGCCGGTTTCGTATTCAGGACTTCGAGCACCCTGTAGCTGTTCTCGCTTGAGGCCATTTTCGATACGCGGCTTTCTGGATCCTTCAGATTCCCGAACACGATGGCGCCGGTGGGACAGGTCTGGGCACATGCCGGGATGACCTCTCCATCGCCAACAGGCCTTTCCTCATCCTTGGCCTTATCCTCAGCCTCCCTTATCCTCTGTACGCAGAAGGTGCATTTCTCCATCACACCCTTCTCCCGCACAGAAAGATCCGGGTTCAGCTGCCAGTTGAGTGGCTCGGGCCATGAGAATGTGAACCAGTTGAATCTCCTCACCTTGTAAGGGCAGTTGTTCGCGCAGTATCTGGTCCCCACACACCGGTTGTATATCTGCGCATTCAGGCCTTCAGGATTGTGATATGTTGCATGAACCGGGCAGACAGGTTCGCATGGTGCGTAATCGCATTGCTGGCACATCATTGGGAGGAAATGCACATCGTTGTCATCATCATAATACCTCTCGATCCTGATCCACGACATCTCCCGCCCTTGTGACACAAGTTTTTTTCCGACGACGGGGATATTGTTCTCGGCATAGCAGGAAACGACGCATGCCCCGCAACCGGTACACAGGTTGAGGTCGATCGCCATAGCCCACCTGTAATCGGGATGGGGATGTGGCGGGTACATATCCTTGTGCGTGCCGTGACCCTTCGGACCCAGTATCCCCCGGTCCAGATCGTCACTGCCGCCCTGGACGGAAACGAGCTTCCTTCTCCTTCCGGTCGACTCGCAATGGATTGGCATCGGCGAGAAAGGGAGGGCCCCAGAATGGGGTTCCGGTTTACCCGCGAGAAGCCTCCCTGCCCTTTCCCCGACCCCGCTTGCATACCTTCCATAGTGGCTGTGTCCCTGCCCGAAACAAACGGCGATCGTTCTCCCGGCAACTCCCTGGTTTATGTGAACGGGTAGCTCTATGTTGCCGTGTCTGCTCGTAAGTTTGATGATGTCTCCTTCTTCAAGACCCATCCTGGAGACCTCTTCTTCTCTCATCTCCGCCCAGCTGTCCCATACGAGCTGTGTGATGGGGTCCGGTGCTTCCTGGAGCCATGGCTTGTTGGCTCCGCTGCCATCGTAATGAAATATCGATGGATAGAGGACGAGGTGGTATTGAGCTCCTCTTTCATCCTCCTCCGTATAACCGGGGATATCTTCCTCGAAGGTATCGGAGAGCCTCACCACATGATGCTCCGGCTCACTGAAAACTCCCCCCTCCCGCAGTACCTGCGCCCAGAACACTTCGAACGAGTCACCTGAGATTTCATCTGCATATTCCTCTTCCCAGACCTTTCTGATGAAGGTGTAAAAGCTATCCGAATCAGCGGCTTTTCCTGTGAGACGGTCCAGGGCTATGATTAAGTCTCCGAACCCCTTGGAATTCGATAACGGCTTCATCACGGGCTGGATGACGGAGCGGCCGTAGGCGCAGGACCAATCGTCCCAGCGCTCGAGGGAATGGGCCGATGGCAGAATGAGATCGGAAAGGTAGGATGTCTCATTCTCGGACTCATGATGCGAAACGAGGGTCTTTACCCCATCCAGGGCATTCACGAAACCCGCACTCTCCGGCAGGAAAAAGACAGGATTGACTCCGCTGACAAGCAACAGCTCGATCCTTCCCTCCTCCATCTCCCGGGTGAGACCTAACAGATCTCTGTAACTCGATAAAGAAGCGCCATCGGGCCCTGTATATATGACAGTCCTTCCAACATAGCCGGCGGCATAATTCAAAAGAAGCACAGCGCTCTCAAGCAGTGTCGAATTATGTCCGGCCGTAAACTCCCCTCCGGACACCACGATCCCTGGCCTTGCGCCGGAGAAATTTCGGGCCAATTCGTGGAGTTTCTCCCGGCCGATACCGATGTCATCGGGTAATTCCACCGGGGCATAGGGCTCTGCGTACTTTTTAAGCCTCTCCAACTCGCCGCCGGGTAGAGCGGCGTTCCATCCCCGCTTCAGGATTATGTGAAGAAGGGAGAGTGCGATCAGCGGTTCGGTGCCAGGCTTTACCGGGATCCACTCATCGGCGTTAGCCCCGGTGAGTGATCTTCTCGGTTCAATCTGCACATGCTTTCCCGTGCCTCTCGATCGAAACTCCGAATAGTCCCTTGAATGCTCCACGGGGGAATTCCAAGTGCCGAGGAAGTCCGCTCCCAGTGAGAGGATGTACTCGGCGTCGCGTAATAGGAAAATCGGCTTTGTCCTTTTCTGAAACAGGATCTGACACGCTTTTTTCAGCGACTCGTTCTCAAACGGCTCGTACTGAAGCCAACTGACCCCCTCTACCGAACCGAGCCACTCTTTCATGAGGCGTATCACACCCGGTCCCTGACGGCCTGTGAGGAAAACCACCTCGCCACTGCGGCCCGGATCGCTTATCACACCGGCTATTATGCCTAGCGCATCATTCCAGGAGACGGTATTTTCAAGCTCACCACTCCTCTTTAAGGGCTCCATGTATCTATCAGGATTGTAGAGAGCCTGAAGGGAAGCCTGTCCCCTCGCGCACAGAGCACCCCGGTTTATGGGGTGACGTGGATTGCCCTCCGCTTTCACAGCCCTCCCCTCCCTAGTCCGAACCAGCATACCGCAACCTGCACTGCACTCCCTGCATACGGTTGTATACCAGACGGGAATCCCGGGGATGATATCATCCGGAGGGATAACGTAAGGGATGAGCCTCTGTACCGGCCCTCTCTCACAGGCGGTCGAACCTGTTGCCGCAAGAGCCCCGGTAGCACCAACGAGTTTGATAAACTGCCGCCTGTTCATCCTATGGTTCAAGCCGATTCCCTCTGTTTTTTCCTACTTGTGGCACGTGAGACAATCCAGACTGGCTTCCCTCTCCCGGTGGCAATCCAGGCAAAAGCCCATTGTGAAATCCTGGACCTTGTAAATCCTCTCCATCTCCTCGACCATTCCGTGACACGTGGAACAGTCGATACCCTTTCTGAAGTGTCTCTTGTGGGAAAAGTAGACGAAGTCCTCTATATCGTAGATCCTGATCCATTCGACCGGCTTCCCTTCCTGCCAGTATGAAGCCAGCTTCTGGATTTCCGGTTTATCATTGGCCGTTATCTTGTGACAACCCATGCACCGTGCGACGGATGGAATACCAGCAACCGTTGATCTCCTCGCATAAGAATGGCAGTAAAGGCAGGGGATCCCGTTATCGCCGGCGTGTATGCTGTGGCTGAACTCTACCGGCTGTTCCGGAGCTTCCTGCGCCTCCGCGAGTAACCACTGAAAGGACAAGATTAAGGATATAACCGCTATGATGAATGATTGGGAACGAGTCATATTTTCCGGATAAGTAGAGATTTATACAAGTTATATGAACGGAGGATCGACTTGTCAACATTAAAAGAGGTCAATCGAGGAGGCCCTGTCCTTGATGAAGAACTCAACCCTCCTTCGATAGATCGGCGGCACGAGGTAGTTGGGCGGGATCTCATTCGGTGTCTGGCTGTGAATTGTCTGGCGGTTTATTCCGCAACCACCTCCACAGAAAAACGATCGTTGTCAAGATCCGTCCCGGGATATGTGCCCACGTGGGAATACAGGAGATATGTGCCGAGAGGGGCCACCAGAGGGACCTGGTGCTCCAGTGTGGCTGTCACACTCTGTCCCGCGTTCAGCGTCACCT
Organism: Candidatus Glassiibacteriota bacterium; assembly: GCA_046760905.1. Taxonomy (GTDB): domain Bacteria; phylum Gemmatimonadota; class CAZMKB01; order CAZMKB01; family CAZMKB01; genus JBHIFB01. Next base: position 12,878 of record JBHIFB010000006.1, read on the forward strand.
CCACAGGGCCGGCCACAGGGCCGAAGGTCCCGCCACCGGGAAGGACGACGTCTATCCACGCGTCGAAGGTCTGCTGTGTCCCGGTGAAGTTCTCCAATCTGACGTCATAGGAGAAGCTCCCGCCCCGGGGGACGACCAGCGGATCACTTGCCGGATCGAGAAAGACACCCACGTCGAGGAATCGTAATATTTCCACCCCCTGGTAACCGGCCAGGTAGATGAGGCCGTCGGAAGCGGTGACCCCTTCGAAAGTCAACCATCCGACCCACCAGCTCCCCAGCGGCTCCGGATACACGGCTGCCAGCGAGGCGCTTGCCGGGTCGGTCACATCGATCACCATCAGCTGCTCAGCCCCGCACATGTAAAAGTGACCATCCTCGGCTGCCAGGGATATATCCAACCTGCCGGGTGGAGTCATATCAGGGTCCTGGAATGAGGAGATCAGCAGTGGTGCAAGAGGATCCGACACGTCATAGAGATCCAGCAAGCCCAGGTAATCTCCCCCCTCTATGACTAACCTCTCAATTCCGAGAACGTCCCCGATGACCGCAACGCCGTAAGCATACTCGAGCCCTGAGATCCGGCTCAGCTCCGTCAGGTTGAGCGGATCCGTGAGGTCGAAGATCGCCACTTCGTCGTAGCTGCTCGCGTACCCGGTATTCCCTGAGATCTGGATGTCCGAAAGATTTGTCGAAAAGCTCGGTCCCGTCCCGACCTGTACCGGATTCGCCAGATCTGTGATGTCGACGACGACGATCTCTGTTCTTCCCGTGTAGACCAGGTTTCCCAGGCGAGCTGAAGGATAATAGCTGCCACCGCCTCCGAGGTTGAATTTACTCATGAACTCGGGATCTGTGGGAACGCTGACATCGTAGATGCGAATGCCTCGGTTATAGTCACTTGTGACCGCGACGCTGTCGGCGAGATCGATCCCCTGCTGCCAGAGTGTATTGCCGGGAATGGAGTCGGGCTCAGGTGTGACAGATCCCAGCGCCTCGGGTGCGAAGGGGTCTGAGACATCCAGCGTGTATACGGAAGCCATATTGACATTGACGGCAGCCAGGCCTTCTTCCACATCAACGGCACGCGCATAATAACCTGTGGAGGTCGTGGAAAGGAGTGAAGGGTCTTCTGGATTGCTGACATCCACCACCAGCAGGCCATAAACCCTGTCAGGCAGATAGACCGAGCTCCCGCCGATGTCGATGTTGTAGACCCTGCCGTATGCGGGGAGTTCACCTACTTTCGTTGGATTCACCGGATCGCTGACGTCAACGACGTGTATGGACATGTCGTCATCATCAGTGATGTACGCATATCCACCGGAGACCACGATCCCACCCGTGTAGGCCCCACCCCACTGTGAAACCATGGTTGGATCACCCGGATCCGAGACATCCACTATCTCCATCCCGTTGCCGGCAAGATAAAGCAGCCCGTCCAGGTACACCATGTCGTCCACGGCATCATAGACAGTGATGAAACCGACCTGAACGATGTTCTCCGGGTTGGAGACGTCGAGAATAGTCAGACCTTCTTCGTACGTTGTGAGGAACACCAGGTTCTGCTCGATTTTAACACACCTGAAAGTGTCGTTTATGCCGACCAGGCTGCTCTTCACCTGGGGAGAATAAGGATCTGAGATATCGATCACCTGCATCAAACCAGAATAGCCGAAGCCCTCCAGGGTTCCAGACCCCACGACAACCACCAGGGAATCACTGATGGAATTGACGTCGTAGAAGAATCCCTGCGGCGGAGACGCCCGGGAGATCTCTACGGGGCCGGTCGGATCAGAAATGTTGAACAGGACCAACTCCGCGCCCCGTCCCATCGTGACGGTCATCAGCGATCCCTCCATGCCAAAATAGAATGCGGGTTCTTCGATCTCATGTACCGGTACAGGGGTCAAGGGGTCTGTAACATCGAAGACGATGAGGCTTCCGGTCGTCCCCACATTACAGTAATTTCCGTTGGAGAGAACGTCATTCGCCATTCCTCCCTCATCGAGCGCCCTGCCCAGCACCTTGATCCTTTCCGAGCTGACACGCTGTTCACTCTGTCTGACGGATGTCTTCGCGGGGACCCAATGCCCGCGGCCGAAGATGCCGTGAGAGGGGAGAATGTCCCCCTGTAGGTCAGAGATCTCTGCACCGGAAGGATCGACGGCCGGGGAAGGGGCAGGCCGTCTACCGTCTGCGTGATAGATGAACACCGTGCCCGGCAGGTTGATCTCGAGTTTGTCGGCCTCCTCAATACTTCCTGCCGCAATGGAGACCGACAGCAAGGTTAATAGCATGACGAACGAAGAAAACCGCATCGACCTCATCGTAAATTTGTACATGATCCTCACTCCCTTCAGTTGAAGGTTCTGTACAGATCGCAACAAAAGTTACGCCCAACTTCAGTCAGTCTATTCTATCAGTAGCGAAGTCGTGTCTCACCCTAAAGTAAGGCGGGGGTGATTGATGCATAACAAAAGAAGAAAACCATTTTTGCCGTCTCTTCCTTGATGGTGGGCTTAAGGAATACAGCCCTCTTGCTGAGATCGATTATACCAGAGAATCTGGATGATGTCAAGGAACAATGTCATTTCTCCGAGAAATTCCTGCCCCGCTCCTTCACATACAGTCAAAAAAGACAGAGCCCGAACCTAGGAAAAGCTAAACGTTCACCATTTTAATTACTCCTCATCCACAGAGTATTGCCAACCGAAAATCTCATTTTCCCACATGAAGTCCTCACGTCTCCCCTTATGCAAGGACTGATCAAGTGGCGATCATGAGCCGAATTCCTGCTCCTGGACAAACTGATCCCAAAGTAAGTGTTTCCATGAGTGAGGTCAATCGAGGAGGCCCTGTCTTTCGTACCACTCAGCGGTTCTTTGAATTCCAACCCTGAGATCAACTTTTGGCTTGTAACCGAGCATAGTCTTCGCCTTTGAGATGTCGAAGGCCCTGTCCTTGATGAAGAACTCAACCCTCCTTCGATAAATCGGTGGCTCGAGACCGAAAGGTTTGCATACGATCTCACAGAGCGCTCCGGCAATCCATAACGGCCAGACAGGGTATTTTATACGGGATACTTTTACATTTAGGACCTCTGCGATCAGGTTCACGAGGTCGTTGAGGGTTGTGTGGGATTCACCACCGATAGTGAAGATTTCTCCTTCGATTTTCGGGACGGTTCCGACCAGAATGATACCATCAACCAGGTCATCTATATAGGTCATATGGTAGAGAACGTTCCCACTCCCGAACATCTTGAACTTCCCCTTCTTTATGAATCTAAACAGCTTCAGAAAACGCCTGTCGCCGGGACCGTATATCCCCACAGGCCTGAACACGACACCGCCAAGCCCTTCTGTGAAATACTTGAGGGCAATCTTCTCCCCCTCCATTTTCGTCCACTGATAATGATCGCCAGGGTTATAGGGATGTTCCTCGGTGGCAGGTGGGTTCTTTATCTCTCCCTGAACGCCGACTGTGCTGCAGTGTACAAAACGCCTGACACCAGCTTTCCGCGAGGCTTCGAGAAGGTTCCTGGTTCCATCTATATTAACCTTCTCGAAAGCCTTCCTGGAAACTCCCTCCTGGCGGTAGAGCGCGGCGATGTGATATACTGTATCAACCTCTTCGACGGCTGTTTCAACGGAGACGGCATCCGTGAGATCACCGAGCACTATTTCCGCACCTCTTTCTTCTAGGAAGCGGACATCCCTACCCGGCCTCACTAACAACCTTACACCTGCCCCTTCGGCAAGCAGGCGCCGTGCCAGGTGTCCACCGGTAAAACCTGTGGCTCCGGTGACGAGCACCTTACCTGTATTTCTCAGCCTGGGTGACTTTTCCATTCGAGAGGCCTCAACTTACACCGTGTCTATTTAGTGCCGAATGCCATCAGGTGCCATCCAAGAGATCTCACAAGAACCCTGGGAAGGAGGTTGAAACTCGGAACGAAGAGGGTGTTGTAGAAGAAGCCCTTCCCGCCTCCGTGAAGTCTTGTCTTTACGGGAAACCTTTCAGGAATCACTCTTACACAGTTAAACGGCGAAAGCAATCTCACGAACTCACGCCTCGTGTAAATTCTGAGCACCGGCGCGTCTTCATGCTCAAGGCTCGTGCCCATCACCTTCGAAAGGAAGTAGAGCCAGGATCTCTTGTTATACACCATGAATATCCCCACTCCACCTCTTTTCAGAACCCTGTGGCACTCCCTCACCATCAAATCGGGGCGGGGAGCATATTGAAGTACACCGTGGCAGTATACCGCATCGAAGGATTCATCACCGAAATTCATCCTTTCTCCATCCATCTCGAGTATCTCACCCTCAAGGCCCTCCATCTCGAAATATTTCGCTGCAAGCTCAACAGCCTGAGCAGAGAAATCGATGCCGGTGACCATGGCACCCCCCCTGGCGAACCTGGCGAGATCGATCCCTATGCCACATCCGACCTCAAGAACCTTCAATCCACGGTATGCATTGAAATCAACAAGTCTTGGCAGGTAGCGTAGCTTGTCGAAGCGATACTCATCAAGATCCCTGAAAAACCCCCTGCTCCCCGGTGGATGATTGGTCATTTCCAGGTCGTGAATTCTCTGGTTCCAGTAAGCACGAACCTCCTCGGTAAGGGCCTGGCACTGCCTTGTTGGAGGATGTTCCCTCAGATTCTGTTTCACTCTCTATCCCCGGCTGGAATCATCTAACGGCTTCTCTGTTATCAAGATACATCCCTAATATACACTGCAATCTCCATTCCAGCAATCTGCTCGCAATTTAATTATTTTGAAACCTTCTGATCAAACATTGCGTAGTAATTATAAGCTTGAGAGATTGAAAGAATACACTACTCCGATTCAGGGAGGTTATCATGCAGCATAGAAAGAGAATAGAAAACGAGGAAGTTTATCAGATGATCTGGAAATTCACAGTGATGCCCTGGTTGATCACAATCGTTTACGCCTATTCCATGATAATTCTCTTGAACTACATCGGAGCCAGCATGTATTAACTGGTTAATAAGCTTATAAGTGGGGAATCTCAATACCCTCTTTTTTACTCTTGACTTGGGGCTCTCAAAGTACGAAAGGATAGTAACTCCGTCAGTGGAGTCTTCTATGGAGGTTGCACAATGCTGAAGGATAAGAAGAAAAAGGCCAGAATAGACATGATGGCTTTCTGGAAGATCACGATAGAGCTTCTTCTCTTAATCTGTGGCTACACTACTTCGGTGCTGATTCTCATGAACTACATCGGCGGGAACATGTAGACGCTGATTCGGTTCTTGTGATGTGAATCATGGGAAGGAGTCGGATTGGCCTGGAATGTAAACATCCCTCTCACCAATGGAAGTGACGAAGGGCAAAATGCCTTTGACCCAGTATAGAGCTTCGTCGCCATCTTTATGGTCAACGTATATTGCGAGGATCAATCCATCCCCATCCACACCCACCGCCGGCCTCTGGGAGGTGGAAGGGCTATGAGTCAATCTCGTTTCGTTTGTCCACCTGGTCTCGTTCCAGCCCATGTAGTAGATTTCGGAGTTACCGTCTCTGGTATCACGCCACACTACATGGACGCGGGCTGAATCGTCTACGCAGACCGCTGGAGTCCCCGACCAGGCATCGTTGTGTGTAAGCCTTTCTGCCTCATCCCATCCAGTCATACTCTTCTTCCTGTAATAAACCTCCCAGTTCCCATCCTGTTTGTCGAGCCAGACGACATGGAGGTTTTCCATCGAATCGACCGCCATGCTCTGGTACCACGAACCTGTCAATGAGTCGCTCAGCCTGACATCCTCGCTCCACTCCCATCCATCCCAGTACTTGTAGAACACCTCATTCACACCCTCCCTCGAATCATACCATGCCACGTGCACTTCACCGCCGGGGCAGGCTACAATGGTCGGTTTACCGGAGAATGCGCCGTTTTCCGTAAGAGCGATTTCATCTTCCCACGCTAGGCCATCCCCTCTTTTATAGTAGATCTCGCTTGTTCCCGGTACTCTGTGATCACTCCAGACGATGTGTACCTGACCCGTATGATCGGCTGCAACCGAGGGGTAGCTTTGATTGTGTGGCTCGAATGTCAGCCTCTGATCAGCGGTCCAGGCATCGCCATCCCGCATCTTATAATAGATCTCGAAATCACCATCACGTTTATCCGCCCATACAACGTGCACTCGTCCCCAAGGGTCCGTGGCTACCTGAGGCCTTCGAGATTCTCCGTCTGCGACAGTGAGCCTCTCATCCTCCCCCCACTCTTCCCCATCCCACTCCTTGTGATAGACCTCGACATCGCCACTCCTTCCATCGGGCCACACAAGGTGAACAAAGCCTTCCGGTTCCGTTGCCATCGCCGGTGCCCAGGCATCGGATGGGTAGTCTGTGAGCCTCATCTCCCTGCTCCACGCCCCCTCGGCGCGTCCGCATGCCGGAATAGCACAACACATTGTGACAAAACAGATTAATACTTTTACAGCGATTTTCCTCATGACACAATCTGCTCCTACTAAACAATTTTAGCACATTCAAAATTCAATGTCAAACAAGGACTCTCACCGCTTGTCAATTCGATTTCCATAGGTCTCTGAAAAAGTCTTTCGGAGCGAATCACGGAGCTATGGGTACCGTTCTCGGTGAAGCGAGCGTCTGTGATTCGGGCGATTTCCGCAGGCTAAAGGGGCGCTAGCCCCGAGTTCGGAAATCGAGCGAGCAAACCGTAGAACGGTCAGAGCACAGTGCCTGAGCGAAGAGAGACTTTTTCAGAGACCTCTTCCATATCTTTGAAGGGAGTATGAGGGGTTCTATTTACTTTCAGCTACACCGTTTGTAAATTACTATTAAACGCGACTACCCGGGTGTCATGGCAGATAATCTTCCTGGATCGTCCCAATGAGAAAATCAATCAGAGAAACGGCCGCCTGCATAATCCTCCTCGTCGCCATTTCGCTCTCCTGCACATCCAAGACACAACAGAAGCAGAGCGATAGCCCACAAGTGCAGGATCTACAGGCCCACGAGATGGACGGGAAGGGCTCGGCTGTTCTCATTCCAGATCACCCGGTGAAGGCGGCCGAGTGGGGCTCCTGGAAACTGCTCTTCTTCCCGGGTGATGAAGGGATAGATACGGGGGGCGGCATCCTTTTCCAGGTCTCACCCTTCTGGTACTGGAGTATGCCCCAGACGCACGACCCGGAAGGCGCAGGCTACACCTCCGTTTCCACCACGAGCAAAGAAGTGAAATTCGATATCACCGAGGGGGATTTTCACTATCTGCTCATCGTCCTCGAGGAGGGAAGACTCACGGCGCAGGACACCGTGACAATAATCTACGGTGATACAATCAACGGTACCTTCCCCTATGCCCTCTCCAGGGTCGACAGCTACGCCGAGAGAGACGAGGAGTTTCTGATAAAGGTCGATGGGAACGGTGACAGCTTCTACACTCCGATCGAGAACTCACCTACTGTGGATATCCATCCACGTGAGGCGACTAACCTTCTGTTTTATGCCCCTAGCATTGTGACCGTGGGAGAACAATTCAACTGCCGCGTCAGCGCTCTGGATGGTTTCGGCAACAGGGATGTGAACTTCGAAGGCGCGGTTTCATTTCCATCTTCCGACAAAGCCCTTGAGCTACCGGCGGTCAAGCGGTTTGAAGCGGCAGACAGCGGTTCCGTTGAAATCCCAGCTTCCTGTCACAGACCGGGTACTTACAGAATCGAAGTACAGAGCACCGACGGAACGATGACGGCGCTGAGCAATCCTGTATTTTGCAGCAGTTCCAGTCCAGAGTATTTGCTCTATTGGGGTGACCTCCAGGGGCACTCCGAACTCGGAGATGGGAGCGGCCAACCCGATGAGTATTATGCTTACGCGAGGGATGTGTCGCGGCTCGATGTGGCCTCTCTGACCGAGCACGACGCTCACGGTTTCTTCCCGCTGGATGAGAACCCCGACTTATGGAACCTCATCAGAGAGACGACCGAAGCATACTATTCACCCGGGAGATTCGTCACGTTCCTGGCTTATGAATGGACGAGCTGGACGTATGGACACCGCCACATACTCTTTCCGGGTAAGGAAGGCGAGGTTTTCAGCTTCAGGGACTCAACCAGCGATACTCCCGAGGAACTCTGGGAACTCATCAGACCTTACGGCGCAATTGCCATCCCCCACCACCCTGGCGGAGGACCCATAGGTACAGACTGGGATCACCACGACGACACGACGGAACCGCTCGTTGAGATCAGCTCCGTTCACGGGAATTCCGATTTTTACGGGTGTCCCGGCCAGATATACAGACCACAGAAGAGCGGTTTCGTCCAGAATGCCCTTGAGAGAGGCTACAGGCTCGGGATACTCGGTTCAGGGGACACTCACGACGGGCACCCGGGCACAAGAAGCGCAGGCTACCCCTGGATGGGTGTTGCTGGAATCTGGGCAAAGGAACTCTCGAGGGAAGGTATCTGGGAAGCGCTTCTTGCGAAACGGGTATATGCCACATCCGGTGCACGGATACTGCTCGAGTTCGAGGTGAACGGCCACCGGATGGGAGAGAGCTTCGAGCTCGGGGCCCAAACTGAGGGAAGCATCTCTTTACACGCAGTGGGGACGGCCGAAATCGACTACGTGGAGGTTCTTGAGGATGACCGTGTCCTTTTCCGCGATGAGATCGGGTCGCTGGAGGCAGGGTTCAGCCACCCACACCGGCTGGAACCCGGATCATACTACCGGGCCAGGCTCATGCAGACCGATGGCGAGATGGCATGGTCGAGCCCCATCTGGTGCACAAATCGTTAGTCCAATCATTTAAGAGAAACCATCTTTTTCACCGAGGTGAAGTCTCCGGCTTTCATTTGATACAGGTAGATACCGGATCCCACCTCGAGCCCTTGCTCATTCCTGCCATCCCAGATGACGCTGTAAGACCCCGGCTTTTTTATATCATCCACGAGAGTCGCAACCTGCTCACCGCGCAGCGTGAAGACCCTCAGGATTACATGCACGCCACTTGAGAATTCCCCAGGCACGTCATAGCGGATCGTGGTTACGGGATTGAAAGGATTCGGATAGTTCTGGTAGAAGCGAAAGGCCTTTGGGAGCCGCGAGGATTCTTCCCCGCTATGGATCCCCGTCACCAAGGTTCCCTTCCTGAAGAATATGTTTTTAAGTGTGCGATCGATTCCGCCCATCCAGCCTTCATATGCTGTATGGGCATGTCTCCTCGGATCGGCCCAGGTGGTTAGGATATCCCCATCTGGATCAAGATCTAAGGAAGGATATACGGCGAATCGCGTTGAATCCTCACTCACAACCAGGTTGTCTGAAAACGTCTCACCGCCATCCGTGCTCACGGCGAGCATTACCTCATACCACGTACAGAAGTCAAGCAATTCTGCATTACTCCACAGGATATTCACTGTCCGGCCGAACACACACATTGAACAGGATCCTATGATATCCCCACCGTGAAGCGTACTCACGAGCCTTTGATCCGTGAAGGTCTCCCCGCCATCAGAGCTCGTAGAAATATAGAGACGGGGCCATGATGAGAACCACATGACATAAATTTTCCCCTCTCCATCGATACCTATTGCATGCCTGATTCCGCCGACTTCGCTGTTCACCTTCCTCTCTCCTACGAACTCTGTTCCCCCGTCCCGCGTCCTTGCAAAGTATATATCCGGTTGAGATTCCCGGTAATCCGACCATATCGCATATAAATCGCCCTCGATATCGGTTGCGAGGTCCGGTTCGGATTGAAGCGTGCTGCCGACATCGCCGTTCACCCTAACATCGGGAGTGAACGAAACGCCTCCGTCGGTGCTCCTTGAGAAATATATATCGCCATTGTCGTTCCTGGCATCGGTCCAGATGACGTTGATGTTTCCAAGCGCATCGGTTACCATACCAAGGTTTCGTATTTCCAGTTCAGTTCCATCGCTTACCACGACAGGGGTGGAGAATCCGTAGTAAATGTCGCTGCTTGTTGCGAAGAGGACGCCTCCTGTTGAATCCCCATCACGTTCCATCCAGGCGACATGAACATCCCCCCCGGGTGAGAAATCGATCTCGGGCTCACTCTGAATCGATCCCTCCGCCGGCTCAGCAACATTTACACCGGGGCCGAAGGTCTGTCCCCCGTCCTCGCTCATTGTGCAGTATATGGTCGGCGTCGGGTTTCGGTTATCCACCCAGCACACAAAGATGGAATCGTTACGACCCGAAGCGATATCGGGGTGAATATGATCTGAAGGAAGTGGATTCATATTCACCCTGACCGCTTCCCCCACTATCGAATCCAGGCTCACTGTATTGTAGAAGACGTCGAAGCCGTATGGCTCGATGTAGTCACCCGAGTAAGAGTTTCCGTACCGGGTGTCGGACCAGATTATATGAATGGTCCCACCATCACCGACCTGAACCGATTGGTTTCCTACTACGTCACTCTGGTATCCATCAGAAATATCCGTGACATCTAAGCTGTCGAATGTCACGCCACTGTCGACGCTCACCTCATAATAGATACGACTATACATATTGTTTGCAGGGTAACACTGATTCGTTTCCCACCACAACAGTGCATTATGGCAAAGGTGTATACTGCCTGCATCATCGACCGTGATGTCTGTGTATAGTTCATTGATGTATTCCGTTGTGTAAACACTGACCGGAATAGAGAAGTGATCCCCTCCATCGCAGCTTCTCGAGAACATCACTGTCCTGTTCCAGATGCTCATGTCCCACCAGGCAACGTTCACACAGCCGTCGGGACCCACGGCGATCGATGGTTCACGCTGATCGAGAGCCAGTGAGCTGTCAACCACGGGAACATCATCCGAAAAATTATCATCCCAGGTCTCATTCTTTGAAAAGTATATGAAGCGAAGTAGCTCCCTGTCATCCTCCCATACTATATAGAGCGTCCCCGATGGATCTACTGCTACATCAGGATGCCACTGGTTCCAGCCTGTCGTACTGTCGCTCACCATCACATTCTCGCTGAATGTTCCTCCCCCATCTGTGCTGAAGCTGCAGTATATGTCAGCCTCCCTCCGGCGGTGATCCTCCCATACGACGACAAGGCTGTCCCCTTTAGCGACGATGACGGGATTAGTCTGATCGGTGTCGCTTACATCATCGTTCACCTTCTTAGATGGGTCGAATGAAGGCAGTCCGTAAAGCTTCCTCGTGAATCTGATGTCCTTGTGCCCTTCCCTGTCATCCGCCCAAACTACGAACAGGTCTCCTGCACCGTTCGCCGACAGGGAAGGTTTTGTCTGTGATGTTCCGGTAGGACCATCATCCACCCCGATGGGAGCTGAAAAGACGGAGTCACCTGGCTGCTTCACGGAGAAGAGGATGTCTGAATCAGCACCGCTTTCATCACCCCAGACCACGTACACCTCACCGGCAGGACCAAGGGCTGAGGATGCATACCACTGATTCGATACTGATGCGGTGTCATCGTCCACATGCATTGCTTCTGTAAACTGCACCTGCGAGAGTCCATCGTTTGCGAAAAGAAGGGTATAAAACAGAAAGCTGGATATTACAGCTGGAAGCCGATTCATCTTCCACCCCCTTCACAAGGGTTCACCAGACTATTATCTCAATGTGAATTGCATCTCACCTGGGGTGAAATCTGGGGAGGAGTGTATTGTTTAATTTACTAATAATTTATCCTATTCAACCGAGAGGTGCAAGAGGTTAATGTATGCTTTTGTTGATGACGGCCCATAAAACACCTAACGTGCGAAACGGTTTTTATACCTTCTCATCGTCAGGGAATTGGTTACCACGGATACCGAGCTGAAAGCCATCATGGCCCCGGCTATCATCGGGTTGAGCAGGAAACCGGTGACCGGATAGAGAACCCCGGCTGCCACTGGGATTCCGATCAGGTTATAGATAAACGCCCAGAAAAGGTTCTGTTTTATCTTCTTCATCGTGAAGCCGCTCAGGTCGAGGGCGAGTATGACATCTCTAGGATCATCCTTTATCAGGACGATGTCCCCCGATTCTATCGCGATATCTGTTCCCGTCCCTACAGCGATTCCAATATCAGCCTGAGCGAGGGCTGGGGCATCGTTTATGCCATCACCGACCATTGCGACCTTCAGGCCTTCTTCCTGTAGCTCCCTGACGCCCTCCGACTTCTGGTCGGGAAGCACCTCGGCGAGCACCCGCGTTATTTCCAGCTGCCTGGCTATCGCTTCGCCGGTTCTCCGGTTGTCCCCGGTCATCATCACCACACTCTTACCCATCCTAACTAGCGACTTCACAGCTTCCCTGGAGTGCTGCTTGAGTGTGTCTGCAACCGCAAGGATGCCTGTGACTTCCCTGTTCTTCACCAGAAGAATTGTCGTTTTCCCAAGGGCATTGAGTCCGTGTAAGTGATCTTCAGCCCGGGAGAGATCGATCCCCCTCCCCAGCATGAATGCCCTGCTTCCCAAAAGAACCTCCTCCCCCCTTACATTCCCGACGACCCCGAGCCCGGTAATCGACTGAAACTCTCTCACCGTCTCCAGCTCAAGCCCCCTCGAGCTGGCTTTCTTCACTATCGCCTCCCCGAGCGGATGTTCGGAACGGCTCTCGACCGAGGCGGCGAGTTTAAGGATATCGGTTTCGGTTCCTGCGAGCGGTATTATATCTGTTACTTCAGGTTCGCCCACGGTCAGGGTCCCGGTCTTGTCGAAAACCACCGTGTCTATATGGTGCGCTATCTGAAGGGCTCGGGCGTTTCTGATGAGTATGCCGTTCTCGGCACCTTTACCGGTACCGACCATGACTGCCGTGGGTGTCGCAAGACCCAGAGCGCAGGGACAGGCGATGATGAGCACCGTAACGAACCGTGTGAGGGCAAATAGAAATCCCATTCCGAGGGCGAGCCATATCACGAAGCTGATGACTGCGATCAAAAGCACCACCGGAACGAAGTATGCTGATACACGATCCGCCAGTTCCTGTATAGGGGCCTTTGAACCCTGTGCCTCCCGAACCATCTGTATCACACGGGCGAGGAAGGTGTCGGCCCCGACTCTCCGCACTCTGAAGGAGAAGCTACCGGCCCTGTTCACCGTGGCTCCAACAACCTCATCCCCTTCGGTCTTCATAACGGGAATGCTCTCCCCCGTGATCATCGACTCATCCACAGTCGACTGGCCTTCGATCACGATCCCATCCAGAGGTATCCTCTCACCCGGCTTAACGAGGATGATATCCCCCACTTCGACCTCGTCAACCGGAATTTCAACTTCCTCCCCCTCCCTCACAACTCTGGCTGTATCCGGTGCCAGCTCCATGAGCTTTCTTATCGCCTCCGATGTCTTTCCCTTCGCAACGGCTTCGAACAGCTTGCCGAGCAGTATGAAAGCAATCAGAAAACCAGCTATTTCGAAGTAGAGATCGTTGCTCGCGTAGGAGGTTTTTCCCAGCCATATCCCAACAGACACCGATAGGCTGTAGAGATAGGCAGAGCCCACCCCGAGAGCCACGAGGGTGTCCATATTCGCCGATTTTGCCTTCAGAAAAGTCGGTAAGCCTCTGGTGAAGAATGCGCTTCCCGCAACCAGTATAGGCGTAACGAGCAGAAACTGAAGGAGGGCCATCTCCCGGGCTGAGAGCTCTGGTAATGGCAGGCCCATACCGGGTGCCATGGCAAGGTACATGACGGGGATGGCGAGTGCGAATGAGACAGCAACCCTCATAGCGAGGCTCCGCATCTCCCTTTCCCTCAATTCCCGCTCAACATCCCTCACATCTTCCGCTTCCTCTATCGGTGAGTATCCTGCTTCCTCTATGGCCTTTAATAGCACTTCCCGTGCGGTTAGGTAAGGATCGAAGTCGATGAATGCGCGTTCGCTAGCGAAATTGACACGGGCATCTATCACCCCGGGCTTCTCCTTCAGCGCACGCTCAATGGTCATAGCGCAACCGGCACAGTGCATACCGGAGATGCCTATTGATGTCTTCGAATGCTTCTTCTCTGCCATATTTCCGTTCACTACATGCCGCAAGTAACTATAGAAGTTACACCGGCACGTGCCTGACAGGGATCGAGTGCCTGACTTCAAGCCCTTTTTAAGAGCTCAGTAAGAAATATACGTACACTTAGAAGCTCTATCAATACAAGGCTTTGCTGCTTGCAAGAAGTCCATATATGTGTCGCCCCGATTTGAAATTCATCTACTTGACATTGTTCTCATCCGTACCGAAATAGAGTGAAAGAAGTAAACTTCGTTTGAAGACGATGAATCAGTGAAAAAACGCTGGTCCAGGGAATTGTGAACTAGATTACAAGGAGCGTAAGATGAAACATGGCTTACCAGATCTGCCGTATGGGTACGATGCTCTCGAACCATACATCGATGCCCGTACGATGGAAATTCACCACACGAAACACCATGCTGCCTATGTTAGCAACCTGAATGCCGCTCTGGAGAGTCACCCGCAGCTCTCGGGCCGACCCCTGGAAGATATCCTGCGGAATCTGGAAAATGTGCCGGAGAGCGTTCAGACAGCCTTTCGCAATCACGGCGGGGGTCACATCAACCACAGCCTCTTCTGGAACATCATGGGGCCGGATTGCGGTGGAGAGCCAAAGGGCGAGCTCTCTAAGGCTGTTAACGAGTCTTTTGGAGATTTCGCCACATTCAAGGCCCAATTCGAAAAGGCTGCGACAACCCGATTCGGGAGCGGCTGGGCATGGCTGTGCCGGAATGCCGAGGGTGGTCTCATCGTGACATCAACTCCAAACCAGGATTCTCCCTTCATGGAAGGGCTCACCCCCATTCTGTGCCTGGATGTTTGGGAACACGCTTACTATCTTAAATATCAGAACAGGCGGTCGGAGTATGTATCGAACTGGTGGAACGTTGTGAACTGGGCTGAGGTCGAACGCCTGTACGAGTCTGCGAAAGAGGAGATAACCGCAGCTAAGAGATAGCTACTGCGATTTCGGGCCGGGTGCTTCCCGGCCCGTTTCCTTCATCAAGCGGTCATCGCTTGATGCAAACTCCCACACCATCCCTCAGGGGAATTATACTGGAAACGACCTCTGGGTGGCTGAACATCAGTCGTGTGAATTCCCGTATCGCTTCCGTGTCTCTGTCGGTCTCCTTCGAGAATACCTTCCCTTTCCATAGGATATTATCGCTCACAAATAGCGCTCCCGGCCGAAGCTTCGGGACCACGAGCCGGAAGACATCAGGATATTGATGCTTGTCGACATCATTGAAGACGAATTCGAACGGCCCTTCAGCAGCTTTTATGATCTCCAGAGAGTCACCGACACGGTATTCCACTTTATGATCCAACCCGCCACGCTTGAGAAACTCAATACCCCTTTCGGCATTCAGTTCTGAGGAATCCGTGCATATCAGCAAGCCGTCATCCGGAAGGGACTCGGCGATCCAGAAGGCGGAGTACCCATAACCGGATCCGAGTTCAAAGACCCTCCTGACACCAGTCGCCCGAACCAGTTGGGCGAGAAAATTCCCAACGAGGGGGCCGATTATGGGAAAGCTTTCATTCTTCGCCGCCTTCTCCATCTCCACCAGAACCGGATTACGTGGCGGCAGAAGATTCTCCATATATTCGATGCAATCCGGAATCAGAAATTCCATAGTCGCCGGTCACTCCTTTATTCGGGCTCGGGTCGTTGTCACGTGTCGTAGTCACACGATACCAAAAGACATCAGTTTCACCCTGGATGCATAAGTGCCGATGGCTCGGACGCATTGCGCCGCGCCATCCGGCCGCGGATGAGCGGCCCGATATGTATTACATAATCGAAAACATCGGGTCCCAGGGCGGCAGGATGACAGGTTTCTTTTCAAACAGCTCAATAAGTTTTTCCGGTATATACTTCTTGTGAATTACAACAGCGTACAGGTATTCATCGAACCATCTATCGGTCATTGTGAAAAATCCTTCATCCCCGACCTCATCACCCCAGCTGTTTTCAACAAGCCATTTAACCGGCTTGTCACCGTCTACATCGACCCCGACGAACGTCATCGCATGAGTCGGTATGCTGTGGTGGAATTTGATCCGTTCCTCCTTACTCAAGCTCAGGTCGATCCCGTATATCGATTCATAATCTATGATATCGATCGCCATAATCCCCATTCCATCCCCACGGTAATGCTCTTTGCCCACATCGCAGCCGAACCACACGGGTTCCTCATCCAGCACGGATTTTAGAGTAATCGCCTTCAGTTCGTCTATCGGCACATTGGCAAAAGTCAGATTCGGCCTCTCGACCATATCCCTGTCCATATCTATCTGGTAGAGCTGATAATAAGGATGCACTGGACAATCAATGAAATAGTAGTATTCCCCGAGGTCGAGGTCAACAACCTCTCGATAGAACTCTTGCGGAGTGAACGTCTTCATCTCCCCTACATTGCCCTCGGAATCGACTGGTCTCCACCTGAACGTCTCAGGGGGGAGCCCGAGGTTTAGAGCCAGCATCTTGTATATTTCACCCAGCATCTGCTCTTTCGCCTTTCTCATCTGACCCCTGCTCTTCCCTTCCCCCCTCATAGCCCTGAGTAAGCCGGCGTCTTTCCTGAGCTTCTGACTGATGATGGAGTTCATGTGTGATGAGTTGCTGCTGTTGTATGTCTCCGGCATGATCTCCTTGGGGACCACCCCGTACTTGGCGATCAAATCCACCACCATGTTCCACTGCCCTCCGTCCGAGAAGGGATGCTTCAGCAGCCATTCAACCTTTCTGTCTGTGAGCTCCAGGTCGCAGGTTTCTATTACGGCCTCGAGGAACAGGTTCGCCTTCTCCAGCTTGTCCCAGAACATGCCATAGCTCTGACTGAACTCGAAATCTTCCATGTCGAATTTCTCCCTCACCCGCTGGCGCAGGACGTTATACCCGGCGAAGAGCCAGCACCTTCCGCTTTTCTGCTGGTCGGTGACGCCCTTCACCTCAATCTTGTTTGAAAAAGTCTGGCCGATATCTATCCACCTCTGCCTGTTGAATGCGATTTCATTCACTTTGTTCTTCGAGAGGGCATTGCAGATCGTCATGTTGATAGGGTCAGCCTGGAAATAAGCTCGCCAGGTTTTTGTCTGAAGAGCGGTAATGTCACCCGTATCCGGCTGATCGACATCCCCGGCCCGTATCGTCGCCCTGCCCGGCGCGAGCATGAGTCCGGAGATAACAAGGATGGTGAAACGCCTACCCATTTTCATCTCCTTTACAGTCTAAAGGTTGTAAACAGCGACTGACACCTGCATCTCAAACAGGCATCATGACCACACCCCTGGGATTTTATATGATATCAGAAATTTTTCAAGGTTTAGGATATCCAATCAATAGGTGAAAGTGGGGATGGTGATTGATACGTGTGTAAAATTACCCGTTACCGTGAATTGAAGCTTATCGAGTTTTGGAAACCACGTGGCGCCAGCCACAGGAAAAGCTGGCGCCCTATTTTTGATGACCATGAATCAGAACGTTCTCGGGCTGGCCTCCCTGTGATAAGCCTTGACACGGATCACTCCCGTCATTCCGAAGAATTCGTGAGGAATGCAGTAGTAAGGATATGTCCCAATATTATCGAACGTGTGCGAGAACGATTCTCCCGGTGACAGGAACCCCGAGTCAAAGTATAAGCCGCTATCAGGGTCTTTGCTCCCCATGCCGTATGTTGCAGTATGCATGATGCCTGAGGGGCTCATGTTAACCCACATTATGGTATCTCCGGCTTTGATTCTCACATCATCAGGGCTGAACCGGAAATCACCCTGACCCGGTCCTCCGAGCATCTCGACGACGACTGTGTCCGCATGTAGACTGCCGGCTATGCTCACAAAGGAAAGAGAAAGACCGAGCACAGGCAGAAAGATCTTTCTTGACAACGATATCAGGGCATTAAACATTTTTCCTCCTCCTGGTGAAATGGTCCCTTCACTCCTGATGCTTTGAAAGGAAGTGCTTCCCAAATACAAACCTGCACTTCCAGCGCGAAAACTTGACTTAATTAAAGCTGATGTACCCACAATAGAACCTAATCGTTTCAATATTGAAGCAATATATATGCCAGCATGATAATGTTTATATCTTATTTAATATCTTGAGGTTATAATTTACATAAATATGCGCCGAGACAGTTAAACGTTTCAAATATGCAATTACATAAATTTAAATCATTAATCTCTAAATTGGCATAAGGATGCTACGTTTCATGTTCTAAACACGATGTTTACAATATGCACCACGACAATGCCTTTAACGCATCCACCTGGTGTTATCCTTGACAAAACTTCCCCGCTGTGCTATCCTCCGCATTATTTCTCCAGGAGTATTTTGGATGTTATAGCGGTGAAACTGTACAAGCCTTCACAGAGAGCCCCACTAGCAAGCATTACAACCGAAAGGATCTCCATGAAACTGAAAAGCACCCTCAGGTCGTTTCCCGGAACCTACTGGACGGTCATCGTCTTCGAGTTCTTCGAACGCGGCGCCTACTATGGCATGATGAGCTTTCTCTCGGTTTATCTCACCGAGAACCTTCATTTCGCCAAGGAAAGCGTGGGTATAATAAAGGGGACCATTCAGCCCCTGCTCTACTTCCTTCCCATCGTAAGCGGTGCGATCGCGGACCGGTTCGGTTACCGGAGAACGCTTATGATCGCCTTCTCCCTCCTTGGAGGCGGCTACTTCCTCACCAGCCAGATGACCAGCTACGGGGCGGTCTTTCTGGCCCTTGTTGTGATGGGACTAGGGGCAGGCACTTTCAAACCCATCATCTCAGGATCAATAGCAAGAACTACAGATGAGAAAAACAGCACAATGGGTTTCGGTATCTACTACTGGTCGATCAACCTCGGGGCGTTCCTTTTCCCGCTCATCCTTGTTCCGTGGTTAAAAAACAGCCCTGTCTTCGGGCCGAAGTGGGTGATCATCGCCTCCGCACTCTGCACGGGAGCAATGCTGATCCCGACGGTATTCATCTACAAGGATCCACAGAAACAGAAGGTTGAGAGTTCCAGGCAGGAACACAACCTCATACAGACCATAGCCGATGCCTTCGAGATAGTATACAGCCCCTTCATCCTGATTTACAACTACAGCAATCGATCGAGAAAAAATTTGCTTCTCGTTTACTCCCCCATCTTTTTCCTAGTACTACTATCGACATGGCTGTTCTATACATCCCGACACTTCTTCAGCCTGTATGTCGTTTTCCTTCTAGTTGTGAGCTTCATAATAATGAGCATCCAGGGCTCATACAACAATTCGAGCGGCTCATCCAGAACCGTCATAGTCCTCATTGTGACAGCACTTGGCGGAATCCTCTGGCTTCTGCCGGGGCTTTCGATTTTCGCACGGATAATAACCAGCATTATCTATCTTACGGTGCTCTCCTTGTTTCTGATAGATTTTCAGGACGGCCGCAAGTTCAGAGACCATTATCATTTTCTCCTCATGATCTTCATCTATTCCGGATTCTGGGTATTGTACTTTCAGATGTTCGACTCGGTTCTCTGGTATGTGAACGACTACGTGGATGCATCGGCGCTGGATGAGTTCGTCAATTCGCTGCTAGGGGGAAGGATCACCTTCAGATTCGATGTGGAACATGTCACTGTCATCAACGCAGGAACCATCATCCTGCTCCAGATCCTGGTCTCATCCATAGTGAAGAACGTTAGAGCCCTGCCGACCATGGTGGCAGGAATCGCTCTGGGCACAACCGGCATGGCAATCCTTGCGATATCTACAAATATCTGGGTGTTCGTGGTGGGAATAATCATATTCTCTGTTGGAGAGATGACCGCACATCCCAAGTTCATCAGCTATGTGGGGCTCACAGCGCCGAGGGACCGGGTGGCGACTTATATGGGCTACATATTCCTCTACGGGGTGATCGGAAGCAGCATCGGAGCGATCCTGGGAGCCAACCTATATGTGCATTTCGTGGACAATCTAAACCGCCCCAGAACGCTGTGGCTCATCTTCAGCGGAATAGGCATTCTCACAATTCTGGGTCTCCTCCTTTACAACAAGCTGATCCCCGGGCATGGTGATAAACGGGTGTGATAAGGCAAGATAATTTTGTTGACAAATTGGAAAAATTGCGATATATTTCGCCAGGTAGTGAATAAGGGAGTGTCTGCTTTTCGCCGCAAGGCAGGGAAATACTCGCTTTGCGGTTTTTTCGTATGTCCTTTATTCGCTATGAGATTTCAAACAGGAGGTTACGAGTAGTGGCAAGAGGCAAAGTCAAATGGTTCAGCGACCAGAAAGGGTATGGATTCATTACTACTGAGTCAGGGAGCGATGTCTTCGTTCATTTCAGTGAAATCAAGGGTGATGGCTACAAGACGCTCTCGGAAGGACAGGAAGTAGAATTCGAAATTCAGATGGGTGACAAGGGCGAACAGGCAACAAACGTCGTGAAATTATAACCTGAAGGGCGAGAGGACCCGACATTCGCGGTCGGGTCCTCTTTCCAGCCCACAAGCACTGAAGTCCCGTCTCATAATCTTCGCGATGAAAGTACCTCACGCAAACCTCCATTGTTGACCAGAGCGCTTTCAGAGTTGACAAATACCTTTTCATACCCTAGTATCACCTGTGTAACAACCGGTACCCATTGATCTCCGAGTAATGGCAGGTGGCAGTATGCGGCTCCAAACAGTCCTTATTCTCGTAGCTGCTCTTTTAACAGGCTTGCCGGGGTGTGCACCTCGTCTGGAGAAGGCCGACCTCGTGCTCACAAACGGCAGGATTGTGACCATGGATGCACAGAAGCCGGAGGCCACAGCCCTGGCTATCCGGGGAGATATCCTGATAGCTGTGGGAAGTGATGAAGAGATCAGAGAATATATGGGTGAAGGTACGAAGGAGATTGATCTCGAAGGTTGCCTCACCATCCCAGGTTTCATCGAGGGTCATGCACATTTCCTAGGCATCGGCAGGGCGAAGCTCATAGTTGATCTTACCGGGGCAAGTTCCTGGGATGAGATAGTGGATATCGTGAAGGATGCGACAAATAACGCTCCTCCCGGAGCCTGGATCATAGGCCGCGGCTGGCACCAGGAGAAGTGGACTACGGTGCCACAACCGAACGTCGATGGCCTGCCGCTTCATCATTCGCTCAGCGAGGTCTCCCCGAAAAACCCGGTATATCTCACCCACGCAAGTGGGCACGCGGCCATTGTAAATGGGCTGGCTTTGGAACTGGCGGGCATCGATCGATTCACACCCGACCCACCCGGCGGCCAGATCGTCAGAGACGGCAGTGGGGAACCCATAGGAGTTTTGAGGGAGAAGGCGAAGCAACTCGTGCTTGATGTACGGGAGAAGAGTTGGAACGAAGAGGAGACTCGAAGGGTCATCGAGCTCGCCGCCGATGAGTGTCTGTCCAAAGGTATCACAAGCTTCCAGGACGCCGGGTCATCGTTTCGGACCATAGACCTTTTGAAAAAGCTCACCCTAATGGGGAAGCTTCCGCTTCGCCTCTGGGTCATGATCGAAGAGGAGAATGAAGTTCTTTCCGAGCATTTACCCGAGTACCGGTTAATCGGCTTTGGAGACAGGCGGCTGACGGTACGCGCAATTAAGCGCTATATGGACGGCGCCCTTGGCACTCACAGCGCCTGGCTGTTTGAACCTTACGCTGATCTCCCTCAGAGCAGAGGATTAAATACAAGCGATCTGGAGTCTCTGGCCGAGACGGCGCAACTTGCCATCGAACACGGTTTCCAGCTTTGCATTCATGCCATCGGAGACAGGGCGAACCATGAAACTTTGAATCTATACCAGGAGATGTTTCGACGGTATCCGTCAGAGACAGACTTACGCTGGCGCATAGAACATGCTCAGCACCTGCGCCCGGATGACATAAGTCGTTTCGCGGCTCTGGGGGTCATAGCCTCCGTTCAAGGGATCCACTGCACTTCCGACGGCCCATGGGTGATCGAGCGGCTCGGCGAGAGACGGGCGGAAGAAGGTGCCTATGTCTGGCGCAAGCTCATCGATTCGGGGGCCGTGGTGATCAACGGAACGGATTCACCAGTGGAGGATGTCAGTCCCGTTCAGTGCTTCTACGCCTCGGTCTCGAGAAAGCTCAAGGATGGATCCGTGTTCTTCCCCTCTCAGCGAATGAGCCGGGAGGAAGCCCTCAGATCCTACACCATAAATGCCGCTTTCGCCGCCTTCGAGGAGGAGATCAAAGGATCACTCGCCCCCGGAAAGCTTGCCGACATCACGGTTCTCTCCAGGGACATCATGACAATCCCGGAAGATGAGATTCTGGATGCGAAAGTCCTATACACAATCGTCGGTGGGAAAGTCGCATACAAAAGCGGTGAGTGAACTTGATCCTCATCAAATATCCAATCCTCTCCGGATACACACAGTAAAGGATAGTCAAACTGTTAAAGCACGAAGAAAACCCGTTCATGAAACAGCGGTGCATGGCTGAAATATCACTAACGAGAAGGACGGTATGAAAATAGCCTATTAGTCGAATGCGATGTTTACAAACTGAAACGGCGGGTCCTCATGTTGGATAAATCGTGAAAATATAACTCATTAATTAATAATAAATTACATAACTTACCGTAAATGGCACGATTGATGCTTGTATGACCGCTACAATCATTAACACACTCCGAACCGGAATCACACCTTGAGTCCGGTCACCCGGAGGGAGACGGAAAGATTTTGAATCTCAACCGTCTTTTCACACTTAGGAGGAATCATGAGTGCAAAAACTCAACAACAGTTGACCGGTTCACAGAAGGCCGAAGTCGGACGTCACAGAGACTTCTCCGTGTACCCGATCTACGAAATAGATTCCCCAGGCTGCTACATCAGCAACCAGTCGGGTAATCTCTTCAGAGTAACCCCCGAGATGCTCAGTATCGGCGGGACGGTCTTTACGAACTTCGTTTCCAGAGATCCGTGGTACTTTACGAAACTTACGGATGACTACCTGATGCCTTTGGATGAAGTGAGGATTCTCGCAGCCAATGCCAACCTGAGGCCGAACTTCTAATAGCAAAACCGTTACGAGCATAAGAACCCCCTTCATGTATGGAGGGGGTTTTTATATGGAGGCACTACAGCTATCAGATGAGAGATGCGATCTGAATGAATTCTCAAGTGTGAGGAGCCCACCGTTTAGCCCCATCCCAAAAAGTGGAGAATCATTTCATTGACAAACTACTCACACCATGCTATTACAGTAGAAGATGCCGTATTCCATGATGATATATTTGTGCGTCCCGATCGACGGGAGAGGTTAATCACATGATCTTCTTTTCCATAGCAGCCATCGTGCTCATTCTGGCTTATAGTTATATCGGATGGCGGGTAATCACCCCATCAGGCCTCGAAGTTAGGAAAAAACGGATCGCATGGGCGTTGCTGCTTTCATGGCCACTTTCCCTTCCGGCATCCTATCTGCTGCGGTTTTCCGGCAGCGACACATTCTGGGGTGATGTGATCGGATGGGTAGCATACATAAGCCTTGGCTTCTTCTCACTCGTCTTTATCCTGCTTTTGCTGCGTGATGCGGGCTGGGTGATTTTAGCTTTGACGGGAAAATTCGTAAAACTCCTATACAGGGCCGTTATATCACTTAAACCCCGTGTAGTATCTTATGATCCGGAAAGACGAAATCTCCTGATAAGGTCGATGAACCTTGGCATTCTCGGCACCGCCGGCTTCTTTACCGGTTATGGATTCTATGAGGCACGACGAAAGCCGACCGTGGTGAATATATCGGTGCCTATCAATGGACTTCCGCCTGGATTCGAAGGGTTCAGGATAGCTCAAATCTCGGACATCCATGTAGGGCCTACCATTAAACGTGATCATGTATCCACTGTGGTCGAAATGGTGGACAACCTTGGAGCCGACGTCATCGTTTTCACGGGAGATCTTGTCGATGGAACGGTCCCGATACTTAGCAAGGATGTGGCTCCCCTCGGTGAGCTGGCAGCGCCTAAGGGAACTTTCTTCGTCACAGGGAACCACGAGTACTATTCAGGTGCGATGGCCTGGATCGAAGAGATCGACAGGCTGGGGTTAACGGTATTGCTTAATGAGAACCGGGTTCTCGAAAACCATGGCAGCCGCCTGATCCTCGCCGGCGTCACAGATTACAACGCCGGGGGGTTCATCGGGAGCCATGTCTCGGATCCAGCAACCGCCATCTCCGATGCACCGGATGAGGCAGTAAAGATCCTCCTTGCTCACCAGCCTCGGAGCGTCTATAAGGCTGCAGAGGAAGGCTTTGATCTGCAGATTTCAGGGCACACGCACGGGGGACAGAACCTTTTCTGGAGCTCGCTCGTTGCGCTGACGCAACCGTTTATCAGAGGCCTGCATAAATATAAGGACACCTGGGTCTATGTTAACAGCGGCACCGGATACTGGGGACCACCTCTCCGCGTAGGTGTCCCTTCCGAAATCACGCTGATCACTCTCAGGACCCAATAATCCTGACACTCACGAGAATCGTGAAGTAAACCAATTGCGCGAATAAGCTGCTTCATTCGCTTTCAGAACCGGGGCTTTTTCTTCTCACGCTTGGGGCGAGAGGCGCAAGCATACTCAGCGTGAACCAGTCTCTTTCATCACTCCACTGTCTCTCGACTACAAAGCCGCCGCTACGAGCTAGGGCTTCGATCTCGCCTGGTGAGTATTTATAGGAATTCTCTGTGTGTATCCGTTCACCTTTCTCGAAATGGAGTTCTAAGCCCAGATCCCTTATCGAAACCTTCTGCACTTTCCGGCTCACCAGAAACATCCGAACCGCCCCGTGCTCCTCGTCATAGACTGCCTCATGCTCGAAATCGCAGAGGCAGAAGTCGGCGCCGAGCTCCCTGTTTATCCGGACCAGAAGGTTCCTGTTAAATAGCGCAGTTACACCCTCCGCGTCATTATAAGCACGGTGGATGATACTTCGGTCCTTACGCATATCCACACCTAAAAGAAACCTGTCGCTGGAATTAATCCCAGCACTCACCTGACGCAGGAAGCGCACCGCCTCATCGGGCTCAAGATTACCTACCGAAGAACCGAGCCAGAGAATGAGCTTCTCCCGCTTTTGATGACCCGACATCTGCCAAAGATCTCTGTAGTATTCGCAATTGAATGCATGGATCTCGAGCTTGTGATACTCTCTGAGGAGTGCCAGAGAACTCTCGATGAGCATGCGGCGTGATATATCTACCGGTATGTAACGAAGGTTGCCGTGCAAACTTATGAGCGCCTCTATCAAATATCTCGTCTTCGATGAGCTCCCGCTGCCCAGCTCCACCAGGTCGACCACTCCAGTGAACATTTCAGCGATTCCGGCAGAGTGCTTCTGCAATATCTTCCTTTCGGTACGGGTCTGGTAGTACTCAGGTAGTTGGGTGATCTTCTCGAAGAGTTGGGAACCACGGTCATCATAGAAAAGCCAGGGCGGAAGGCTCTTCGGATGAGAGCTCAGGCCTTCTCTTACAGCCCTGGCAAGATCCACACGTTTGGCAGATTCTTCCGTGACCTCGAGAATCAGCCTTTCGGTATGGTTTTTTTTCAAGATACCCACTGTCGAGCTCCCCAATATTACCTCCTATGTGGAATGTTGTTTCCCGATCACAGGTCTTTGGCCAGCCTGAAGCCCATAAACTGCCACCTGTACCATGGATGAAAGAAGTTCCGATAGGTCGCTCGGATGTGTGTACTTGAGGTCACGGCAGAACCGCCCCTGAGTACCTGCTGGTTCGACATGAACTTACCGTTATATTCTCCAAGGGCTCCCGGCAGAGCACGGTAGCCAGGATATGGAACGTAAGCGCTCCGGGTCCATTCCCATACATCACCGAACAGCTGCTTGGGGACACCCTCTGCATCATCACCGATTAATGGTACCGGATGGTAATAACCGTCCTCGACAAAGTTACCTGCAACGGGAGCATTCCCTGCATGCACCTCCCATTCGGCCTCGGTGGGAAGCCGGGCACCCGCCCAGGAAGCGTATGCATCCGCCTCGTAATAGCTGACATGACAAACAGGCTCCTCGCAGACCACTTTTCTCATCCCGGCGATGGTCATCATCCACCAATCTCCCCCCCTCCTCTCCCAGTAGAGGGGCGCTTTCCACCGTTGCCGTATTGCAGTGTTCCACCCGTCGGAGAGCCAGAATTCGGGTCGCTCATAACCGCCGTCCTCTATGAACTCGATGTATTCCCCGTTGGTTATGAGCCGTGAGCTCAGAAGGAAACCATTCAGATAGACCTTATGCCTGGGCATCTCATTGTCATAAGCAAAGCCATCACCACCGTGCCCAACCTCACACAATCCCTCAGGATATGGAATCCATTCGAGTGGGAGTTTTCTGCCAGATGGAGGCATTCCCTGTTCATGGTAAACCGGTTTTAAGGGGTTTATGGCAAACACATGTTTGATGTCGGTCAGGATCAACTCCTGATGCTGCTGTTCATGATGGAGTCCGAGCTGGATGATGGGTAGATATTCCTTGAGCAGTTCATCCGCTGTACTGTCCAGAAATTCCTCCATCTGCAGATCTATGTAATCGCGGTACTTCCACACTTTTTCGACGTTGGGCCGCGAAAGAAGTCCACGTTTCTGCCTGGAGAATTGGCGACCCACCGAATTGTAATATGAATTGAAGAGGTAGTGGTATTCCGGATCGTATGGCCTGTAGTTCTTGATAGCCTCCCGGAGTATGAAAGCCTCGAAGAACCATGTCGTGTGTGCAAGGTGCCATTTCGTAGGACTCACTTCTGTCATGGTCTGAACCACCTGGTCCTCAGCCGTGAGCGGTTCGGTGAGGCGACGGCTGAACCCGCGGACTACCTGATAGGCATCGAGCATGCTCTCACGCGTTGGTTTCTCCTGCATACAGGCTGTCAGTTCTGTGGCTATCTTCATAGCAATGCCTCCTATCGACAGAGTTTACGTGCTCCTACTCTGATGCAGTCCAATGCATTTCAATAAATCTGGTTATCCTTAATGTGGTAACAGTTTTTCGAACTTCAAGATCTTAATAAGCTCAGTATCACATTAAAAAATCATTCAAGAAAAGCGTAAACTTTGGGAAAAAATGAGACAGGCAGGCATCAGGACCGGAAGGAATGAATCGGATGATATCCTAGAGAAGAGATATCCCGATGACAGTAAGCGGGTCTGGGCTAGGCAGAAAACCGCCAATTATACCTACTGGAATACCTATTCCATCCTTATTGAAGTTACGTCATTGACATGGTAATTTGGACACATAACATTTTCTCTGATGCTGAAACATCAGAGTCCTGCGGATAACCTCACAACCTTCGGTTTAACCGCTTCTTCGAAATCCTTGTATGCGAGTTTTATGAGTTCTGTGTGCGAGCCCGCGTTGAAGGCGATTTCGTCGTCCTCGGCGAGTGTTTCGGCAACATAAACATCCATCCCGTATAGATTTCCGAAGGGTGGCATTGCACCGATCTCGCATTCGGGGAAAAGGCTTTTGAATTCGTCCTCACTCGCGAGTTCAACCTTACTTCCGCCCGATGCTTTCTTGAGAAGATCGAAGTCCACATGGTAGGTGGCAGGTAGTACTGCCATCGCCATCTCGCCGTCGATCTTCACCATCACCGTTTTCGCCAGTTCTTTTCCCGGGATGTGAGCTGAGGCGGCTATCTCCTGAGCTGTATAGACGGGGGAGTGCCTGATACTCACATACTTGATTTTGTTACTGTCCAGGAATTCCATCAATTTCTTGACCGGCATGGGAGTATCCTCCTTCATCAGGTAAGTACCTTTCATCCAGTAATTGATTTTAAGATTCCAGTTCCTGGCTGTCAAATTAAATTTAAGGAAACCTCTTAAGTGATCCATTCCTATTACAAATACACTGTATAACTGATTCGTTCGGTTCCCATTGACATTCCCTTAATCTACGGATAGTATAATTTTTACTGATAGCGGAGACGACAGGTTGATGATAGAAGCCAGAAGGACAGGCTGTGAGTATGACTCAGGCGCACACTGAGAGAATATTAGATGAATGGTGGAAATCAAAACGGTTGCTGAACGGAGACTTCGGGCACCCACAGAGAGCATAAAGGAGATATGCTATGAATAAACTGGATTGGGACTCTGGACTACTTCTTGAAACCTCCCAAAGATATTGGACAAGCTGCGCGCTTCACGCCGCTGTCAAGCTCGACGTATTCACTTCGATAGACGGGGAAAGTTTAGAGGCGAGTGAAATCGCCCGGAGGCTTGAGACGGACACAAGAGGGCTCACCAGGCTTCTGGATGCCCTCACCGCGATGGGGCTTCTGGAAAAAAGCGACAATGAATACTCGAATACTACCGCCGGGACAACATTCCTCTCGAAAAATTCACCTCAGTATGTCGGCCACATTATCATGCATCATCATCACCTGATGGATTCCTGGTCCCGGCTGGATCTTGCGGTGAAGGCAGGTTGCCCGGTCAGGGAGCGATCGTCCTTCGGAAGTGAGAAGGTAAGGGAAAGCTTTCTCATGGGCATGTTCAACATGGCGATGAACATAGCTCCCCGGATAGTCTCAGCGATCGATCTTTCTGACAGGCGCCATCTGCTAGATCTTGGCGGAGGACCAGGTACCTATGCGATTCATTTCTGTCTCAGTAATCCAGAGCTCAGAGCAACGGTATTCGACCTGCCTACCACCAGACCTTTCGCCGAGAAAACAATAGAAAAATTTGGCCTCTCTGATCGGATAGATTTCAAGGATGGCGACTTTGTGGAGGAAGACATCGAGGGAGTATATGACATTGCCTGGCTGTCCCACATCCTGCATGCCGAAGGCTTCGAGGTATGCAGAAGGATAGTGGAGAAAACCGTGAGCGCCCTCGAGCCGGGCGGGATGATCATCGTCCACGATTTCATTCTAAACGACACGATGGACGGTCCACTTTTCCCGGCGCTATTCTCCCTCAATATGCTTCTTGGCACCCGGGATGGGCAATCATACTCTGAAGGTCAGATCATGAATATACTCGCTGGAGCTGGTGTCGATAATATTAAGCGCATACCCATCGAAAGCCTGAACGATTCGGGCATCGTCACCGGTCTCAAATCGCCGGCTTCAGTCACCTGATGTTCGACTCCGGAACTATGTTAGTCCTGAGGGACTGCTCATAAATGAATCCCAGGTGGCTGAAGGAGCGCTTCGGTAAGAAGATGGAATCAGTGCCGCATCATTGTAAGTCAATCAGCCACCGGTGGATCTCACGATATCGGGGCAGGAGTTTGGCTGTAATCTCGCACCGTGGACACGCCCAGTGAAACAGGATCTCTTGATCCTCGGGAGAAAGATGGTTCCTGTCGTAAGGTTTCTCTATGAAATGTTCTATGCAGCACTCAGGGTAACCGAAAAACGACCCTTCCTTCCTCCGGGTAACCGCTGATTTGTCTATCTGAGTATCTTCAAACTCCTCACTGTAGCGAAGCAGCAGTTCCTCCGATAGACTGAAGACGAGTTCGCACACCGTATCACCGGCCCTCAGCTTCCTCGAAACGAGCCGGTGGAAGAGACCGATTTCTTCTATTATATCGACGTATTCCCGCTCCAACGGCCTCTCCCACCGGCTCAGCGGTTTTATCTCCTTCAATGTGAGCAGCACCAGATATGCCAGCTGGAAATCATGCTGCTTCAACAGGGAGATCTTATTCTCGTAATCTATGTCTCTCTCCCTCCAGTATCTCCTTCAGGGTGACCAGGTCGACCCTCCCGTCGTGTATCGTGCCGTCATAGCTGAAGCTCTCATGTACCATCGCATGCAGGGCAATATAGTCGATTTGGATCGATGTCCCAAGCATTGGATTGTGCACCTCCACATACCCCATGTTCACCTCATCACCGCAGACCTCACAGAGCTCGATCCCGTATTGAATGTAATCAATACGATACACCTGATCCGGCAGAGGGCCCTGAGGGAGCCCATCGATGGTCTCTGCCATGCTGCCTGCCAGATCGGCTCCATCAAGAACCCAGTTACCGTCCTCATCCGGATTCTGGTCATCGTAACCAATTGCCGCCTCTTCCGCATCACTCAGGTGGTCAGAATCGGAGTCGTTTTCCACGGGCACCAGGTGGGCATCGTGGAGGACACTGGAAAGAGCCACGATATCCACACGCCCATCGTTGAAAGTGCCATCATAACTGAAGGAACCGTGCTCCATGTAGTGAAGACCCATGAAATGTATATCAAGAGTCTCCTGAGAGAGGGGATTGACGATTTGCACATACCCCATGTTGATAACTTCGCCGCAGATCTCGCAATACTCCATTCCGTATGCTGAGTGATCGACCTTGTATATTTCGTTTGGCTCAGAACCACCGCTCCAGTAAGGCAGCGCCTCGATCAGTCTTTGATAGTGCCTGGCCAACTCAACGCCATCCGGCCACCAGTTATCATTCATGTCCCGATCGTTCTCGTCGTATCCGAGAGTTATCTCCTCGAGATCGCTCAGGAAATCACCGTCTGAATCGTTATCGACCAGCAGCCAGTGCGGGTCATCAGTACGAGGAATAGCTTCTCGCCACCGATGTGTCGAGAGTTGATCCTGTGGGTATGCCAGAGATACCGAGAAAGCACCGACCACCGTGGCCCATATTAGGTTCTTCCACAGCCGTAGCTTATCGATCATCGCAACCATCTCCTCACGTTCGGGGTAGAGGATTAACTGTAGGGTGATCGGTTTGTATCATTCATGATAATTAGGATTCGGTGATTTCGTTCGAAAGCACCGCCACCATCTGTTATTCTGATTCTTCTATTCGGCTTGAGAAGCGATGTGTATACCGGAGGAAATTTCCTCGCCGCTCTGCGACAAGTAACCGTGCTATATGAAAAAGCCGAAATCTATAGAAGCACCCCACTTGCAAGAAATAACATTTTACCTAATTATATTCTATATGTTTCCTTGGAAAATGTCAAATACCTCCCGGAACCTGTTCGATGAAAAATAATGGCTGAAACGAGGAAAACGGTAAAAGAAGGAAAGATATTATTATATTAACAATGTTTTGACGAATTTTGGTAAATAAGAGAGAGGTGAGTTATGACATGAAAGTGAAAGTGAGCCACAGCACCGACAAACATACCTGGCACCCTTCACCACTTATGGGGCAGATCGTTCTGGTCACAAGCCTGAACCAGGATGGAAGTTCGAATATCGCACCCAAAAGCTGGATTTCCATGATGGCGTTCGAACCACCACTCCTGGCCCTTGGCTGCAACATGGGTCACTGGACAGCGAAAAACATACTACGCAGCCGTGAATTCGTGGTGAATGTACCGGGAGTCGAACTGGTCGAGACTGTTTGGGCCTGTCATTCGCTCCCTCACCCACGACCGATTGAAGCAGCCGGTCTCACGCCGATCCCCTCACTAAGGGTGAAACCGCAGCGCATTGAGGAATGCAAAGCACACATCGAGTGCACGCTGGATCATCATCTCGCATATGGTGATGAAGTGATCCTGATCGGCAGGATAGAGGCGATTACGACGGATGAAAATGCCGGTTATGCCCGGGATCCCTATGAGTATTTGCAGATGATAGTATTTCTCGAAGATGAAACATATGGGGTGATAGAGCGGGGCCTTAGAGTCACAGGTGGATAGAAGCACAGTGGCATGAAGTATTGTATAAAGATCCAATCCCTGATCACTGCGCGAGGAAGACCATGGGCGGCCGAAAGATGAGATTCCTAGTCGGGACTTCCGGCTGGAGTTATCCCTCCTGGAAGGGGCTCTTCTATCCGGAAGACTGTCCACAGAGGAAGTGGTTCGATTACTACTCCGATACCTTTATGACCGTCGAGGTGAACGCGACATTCTACCGTTTCTTCAAAGACGAGACTTATCATAACTGGCGTGACCGTGCTCCGGGCGGCTTTCGCTATGTGCTCAAAGCCCCCAGGCTCATCACACACCGAAAGTACCTGATCGACGCTGAGAGAGAGATCAAACGATTCTGGGAATCGGCCCTGCTGCTCGAAGACAGGCTGGGGCTTGTGCTCCTTCAGCTTGCGCCCAGTATACCCTATGAACCCGGGCGTTTGAAGAAAGCGCTTCTTGCGTTTGATGATCCAACCAGGGTTGCTGTGGAGTTCAGACACAAGAGGTGGCTCACTAAAGAGACGAAATCGCTGCTCGAGGAGGTCGGAGCGATATTCTGTTCTGCAGATTCTCCGAAGAGCGAACTGATGGAATGGGTGACTTCCGGGGTCGCTTATATTAGATTACATGGTCGAAAGAAGTGGTACTCCCATGATTACTCGGATGAGGAGCTCCGTGGTGTGGCTGAGCTTGCAAAGAGGATGGCAGATCAAGGGGCAAAAACAGTATATGTATTCTTCAATAACGATGTGGGTGGCCATGCCCCGAAGAATGCTCTGTCGCTTATAGAGATGCTTTGTGAATGATCTTCAGTGCAAAGTTTAAATCGAAGCATAGATCGTTCCCATACATAG
>JBHIFB010000007.1:0-44993 GCA_046760905.1 Candidatus Glassiibacteriota bacterium
GCTGCGTTTCACTTCCAAGATACGTCACCGTATTTGTGAAACGCAGCACTAAGTTTCGCCAAATTTTCACCAATGCCTTTGTTGACAAAAGGCAAAGCTCTATCTATAATCACTGATAACTACCGAACCACTTGGATACTCAACCTATACTCGAGGCTGTGCTTGAGCCGTAACGGTTATGCTTTTGATATCAGATTCGAATCTCTTTTAGTTTGGTGAAAGATGAGCTGTGATAGCGTTACACTCGTAACCGGTGCTAACGGGCACATAGGCTCTCACATTGTGAGAAAGCTACTCTCGAGGGGGAGAAAGGTGCGGGCGCTTGTGAGGCCCACGAGTGACCTGAGGAGCCTCGAAGGTCTGGAAGTGGATATTGTTCGAGGGGATGTCCTCAAACCGGATTCCCTCTCCAGGGCGGTTGAGGGATGTGATGTCGTCTACCATACGGCGGCGGTGTATGCGTTGTGGGTGAGGGATGAATCTGTGATATCGAGGACTGCAATAGAGGGATCTGTGAATGTCATCTCGAGCTGCTCCCATGCCGGCGTAGGTAAGATCATCTACACGAGTTCTGCGGCCGCCATCGGCCTCTCCGATTCCCCGGCGTTGATCAGGACGGAAGAGGATTACAATGCCGACGATGGTGCCCCAACATATGTGACCGCAAAAACGGAATCGGAGAAGGTCTCTCTTGATGCGGCGCACAACCTGGGAGTGGGGATTATCGTAGTGAATCCCACACTTGTCCTCGGTCCCGGTGATTACAAGCCCACCCCATCAAACGCCCTGGTGAAGCGGTTCGTGAAATCTGGATCCCCCTTCTTCTACGAGGGGGGTGCCAACGTGGTCGATGTTGAGGATGTGGCGGAAGGTCACCTGCTTGCAGAGGAAAGGGGGAGGGATGGGGTGAGATACATCCTGGGAGGGGACAACGTCACCATAGAGGATCTTCTGGGTGCACTCGCCGAGCTGACCGGAAGAACCCGACCGCGGTTAAGAATCGGCAGGGGGGCGGCACTAGCTGCCGGGCTTGTGCTCGAGGCAACGGCTAAGGTCAGTGGGAGACCCCCACTTTTCTCATACCGCCATGCCCGTACTTATACAGGAAGATACGGCTACTACGATACATCCAGGGCCAGGACGGAACTCGGATACCGCTACAGGTCGTATGAGGAGGTTCTTAAGAGAACAGTGGACTGGTTCAGGAGGGAGATGTGAGCGAAGCAGATGCCTGTGAGGATGCGGAAGTCCGGATAATCGATGAGGAGAGGGCAAACCTTGCCTGCTACTTCATGAGATCCATCCTGAGGCGGAATGCTGTGGGGAAATCAAAAGCGGAGCTTGCCAGATTCTTCGAGCGGGGTGTTGGTGTGAGGGCTGGAGGCATGACGGCCTATGTATATGCAACCGCAGACGGGATAGTGGTTACTCCCACCCAACGCGAGAAGCCCGGCATCACCATAGAGGGAGACCTGAACACATTGCTCGGGATTCTGCTCGGTGGTGGGGCGATCCGGCCTTTTCTCAGGGGAGAGGTGAGGATTGGGGGCAATCCGCTTACCGCTCTTAAGATCTTGCATCGCCTAAGGATGAAAAAGGACAGGAGAGAGTAAAGATCCAGATGGAAAAAGAGAAACTCGCAGAAATCAGCGGAAGACTCGTTGAGATCCTTGGCGGGGATTCGGTTGAGAGCAGTGGACCACGGCTTGTCGAGTATGCATCAGACATGACCGAGAATCCTCCACATCCGCCAGAGCTCGTTGTCTTCCCCGGTAACACAGATCAGGTGTCGGCATGCCTGTCGATTGCCCAGGAATATGGAGTGCCGGTTGTGCCGAGGGTATACAACACTAACCTGGGGGGGCTCGCGATTCCGCAACTCGGTGGCATCGTCATTGATCTGACGAAGATGAACAGGATAATAGAGGTAAATCCGGATGACCTCTACATGATAATAGAACCTGGCGTGACGCAGGAGGATGTGCACAATCTCCTCGAAAAGGATTTCCCGGAGCTTCGCTTCGGCTACTCGCTCGCCCCTCCCGAGGTCTCGGTCCTGGCTAACTGCATCATGGATGGTCTCGTGAATCTATCCTACAGGTACGGTGCGATGGGCCAGTGGGTGAATGGACTCGAGGTGGTGCTTCCCGGCGGGAGGGTCGTGCGTACCGGGTCGTCTGCCGTAGTCGAAAGCTGGCACGGTGAGCCCCCATTACCGCATCTAAGCTCCCTCTTCTTCAACGCCTTCGGCACAACCGGTGTGGTGACGAAGGCTGCCATACAGCTGTGGCCAAGACCGGAGTTCGAAGATAGATATTTCATTCTCTGCGGCGATACGACTGCCACCGAGCGATTGATTTTGAGGTTGTCCAGGAGTGAGATTCCGGATGACATCGGCATCCTATCGTGGCCCCTGGGAAAGCTCCTGTTCGGAAACAGGAAACCACTGTACCGGGATCCTGCCGAACCGCTCTTCATAGCATACGTTTCAATATCCTCTAACAGAAAAACGATGATTAACGAGAAAATCGCCTGCTTGCGTGATCTGACCGGCGGGCTGCGAGACGAAGGAATGAAGGTGGAATATCCTCTGAACATGGACGATCTAATAAGACTCGAGCCTTCCTTTGCCAAGTTTTCTCGGTTCCCGACCAGGCTTGACTTTCTGCTCGATCATGAGGGGGAGGGTTTGACATGGCTCGGGACATATGGTCCCTTCTCACGGTGGACCGAGGGCGCGGAGTTCGGGATGGATCTCCTGTTGAAGAACGGCATGCCCCCACTCGTGGTCTCAAGGCCAATGTGGGGTGGACATTTCATAGTTCTCAGATTCATCATGATGTTCGATAGAAGTGACGGTGAAGAGTTGGGAAAAGTGAGACGGCTCAACAGGGAACTCTTCGAGAAAGTGATTGAACTCGGCTTCATTCCGTACAAAACCCCACCGTGGGCCTACAGGCTGCTTGCAGAGAGAATGGATCCAGCTTTCAGGAATCTCATGGAGGGTATCAGTCACCTAGTCGATCCGCACAAGATCATGAATCCCGGAAAATGGCCGATATAGCTGAGCATCCGCTCTTTGAGGCTTATCCCTCCCTTCGGTCAAGGGTTCCGAGGGTCTCTCTTGGTAGTTTTCCTACAGAGGTCGAAAGGCTCCCTGCACTTGAGAAAAAGCTGGGATTGGGCTCTCTCTGGATAAAGCGTGATGACAGAAGCGGGAGGCTGCACGGCGGGAACAAGGTAAGAAAGCTCGAATACCTGCTGGCGGGCCTGGCTCCCAATGCAGATCACGGGATAACCGCATATGGTCCTATCTCCTCGAACTGGACCCTGGCCTGCGCTGTTTATGCACGCAGTCTGGGGATTCCAATAAACCTGCTTTTGTTCAGAATGAAGCATGCGAGGGTGGAGGAATCCGTCATCTCCATACAGCAGAAGCTCGCAGAGAAAATGGAGATCCTATCATCCCCGGTTTCGCTCCTCCCGAAGCTGATCCTGCCATCTGTTGCAGAATTGCTTCGGGGTGGTATGGGTCTGATGCCTCCGGGAGGCACTTCCCCGACAAGCATTCTGGGATATGTGAACGCATTCCTCGAGCTGGCCCATCAGGTCGAGGAGGGACTTCTGCCCATGCCAGACGTGATCGTCCTTCCCTATGGGACCGGCGGGACAGCCGCAGGCCTTGCCGTCGGAGTCATGCTCTCGGGGAAGCAATGCAGAGTGCTTGGCGTGAGGGTCGCTTCGAGTTTTTTCTCGAATATATGGGTTGGGAGGGTTCTTTCCAATGCCGCGCTTCGGATCATACGCGGGGGAGAGAACCGCTTTCGGTCACCCAATGCCACAGGGGATATTCTCGAAGTAGAAAGCGGTTTCTACGGGAGAGGTTACGGCCAATCCACCAGGGTAGGGAGTGAAGCGGCGCGGATCGTTGAATCTGAGGAGGGGATTGTCCTTGATTCCACATACACCGCTAAAGCGATGTCATGCCTCATAGAGAGGGCACGACAGGGCTGGGGCCGTGATAAGGATATCCTCTTCTGGCATACATTCAACTCAATTCCACTTGAGAAGGTCAAAGCTGCCTTTTTCCCTTGAAATCGTGTGAACCGTGACACTTACTGCTTTTGGTTTTCTTGACAATAGCCGGAATGCGTTTTTACTATAATTAGGCCGGGCATCCCAGAAGCCCGGTAGGGGTCTGACTTCTTCTGAGGTAGGGAAAAATGCCGGCGAATCTGCCACCTGATTACTTCGAAGCCGAAAAAAGATACCGGAGCGCCAAGACACCCGGGGACAAGATCCAAGCATTGAAGGAAATGCTTGCGATAATGCCCAAGCACAAGGGTACCGACAAACTGCAGGCGGATCTTAAAAGGAGAATAGCGAAGCACAAGGAGGAGGCGGAGACAAGGAAAACGAAGGGTGGCCACAGGAGGTCGGGACTCGATTCCATCGATCGTGAAGGCGCGGCCCAGGTGCTGCTTGTCGGGCCTCCTAATACCGGCAAGTCCTCTCTAATCGAATCGGTCACGAATGCTACTCCGGAGGTGGGCGATTACCCTTTCACAACGAGGAAACCTCTTCCGGCAATGATGCCGTTCGAGGATATCCAGATCCAGCTCGTTGACCTTCCTCCGATCACAACCGACTATTTCGAGCACTGGGCAGTGAGCCTTTTGAGGAATTCAGACGCGGTTTGTGTCGTGGTCGATGTCAAGAGTGAACCGCTTGTGGAGGTGGAGTCAATCGTAGACATCCTAGATGGCAAGAAAATAGATCTGGTAGGCAAAAAACCACCGGAGGTCGACGAATGGAGTCCTATTGCCTACAAGAAGACTCTGGTCATAGCGAATAAAGTGGACTTGGATTCCGGATGGCAGCGGTATGAGCACCTCAGGAAAGATCTCAGGGGCCGTTTCGATGTCATTCCTTTCTCGTGCTACAATGACGAGCTCATACCGGCTTTTTCCCGGAAGCTATTCGAATTTTTGGAGCTGATCAGGGTTTACACGAAAGTGCCTGGGAAAAAACCAGACCTCGGACGGCCTTACGTGCTTGCCAGAGGCAGTACCGTTCTGGACCTGGCAGGAGAGGTGCACAGGGACTTCCTCGGCAAGCTGAAGTTCGCGAAGGTCTGGGGATCCGGCAAGTTCGAGGGACAGAACGTTCAGAAGGGATACGTTATCAAAGACAAGGACATAGTGGAGCTTCACATATAATCATACAATTTCGCCGGAATTGACAAGGTGCATACATGTTCTTACAATATATATATGTTCATAGGAGGTTAAAGCGGTGATGGTGGATAAAGGAAAAAAGAATCATAACCTGGTGATCCTTACCCTTGTCGCGTGTCTCTGTCTAGCACCATTTATCATCATTGTCCATACAATCCACGCGGGAGGTGAAGGACGTGAATGCCCGATCTGTTTCATCGGAAATCAGTTTCAGATCGATTCGCTTCCCTCACAATCTTTGACCATAACTCACACGGAGTTTACCTGGTATCATCCCACCCCTCAGAATGAACTTTCCTCCATTTTATATCAATCGAGCCCCTTCATCAGAGGCCCTCCGCTAACCTCCCTCTAATTCGATTGTCTGTCACTTCTTGTTAAAACCGTAAGCCTTTTCAGCGGATTCACATACTCTTTGTACATGGAGAATGTTATGAAAATTTTCTCGATCATTGCTGTAACATTGACTCTTCTCCTGTGGCAGGTTCTTATTCCCGTTTTCCAGAAACCGCTGATGGGTGGTGAGAAGGAAGAGCTTGAGCAGCTCATCGAGGAGCTGACGAGGAGAATCGACGAGCTGGAGGCAGGAAACGAAGAGACACTGGAACTTCTGTTCGAACTAAAAAGGAGGCTTGATGAGCTGAATGAGAGTGGGGAAGGAGAAAAAAGCGAGGATCTATCGAGAGAAATCGACGATTTCCTCAGAGTCGAGGTACCCGAGGAAGAACCGCCTCCGGAAGAAGTGGTCTTCACATCGCCGCAGAGACAGCTCCGCGAGCTCAATCCAGAGATAAGCATTCTTGGGGATTTAATAGGAATATTGAGCTTAGGCTCCAGTGTAGAAGATCAGGGGTATGAGGTTGAAGGAAACGGAAGCGGCCACGAACATGCCGGCCTGGATGACGGTTTCGAGCTCCAGGAGGTTGAGCTCTCACTCCAGGCGCCGCTTGACCCATATTCACTGGCGAAGTTCTTCGTCAGCATCCACGATGGAAAGGTAGAGATGGAGGAAGCGTATGCCGAATGGACGAACCTGCCCGGAAGGATGCAGCTCAAGCTGGGGAGATTCAACAACGCATTCGGCACACTGAATCGGTGGCACGAGCACGCGTTCCCGACGAACAAGATCCCGCTCGCTATACGTAACATCTTCGGCGAGGAGGGGCTAGTCGGCATCGGTGGTTCCCTCGTCTTTTTACTTCCTTCTCTCTGGGCACACTATAATGAGCTTGCTCTTGAAGTGGTTAATGGCGACAATGAGCGAGCCTTCTCGGGAGAAGGTTTCGAAAAGCCAGTCGGCCTGTTTCACCTTAAAAACTACTACGACCTCTCTGCGGCCACATACCTCGAGATCGGCCTCTCTGGTGCTATAGGAGAGAACGCCCCCGGCCTCGATGATGAGACTGTCATTGAGGGTTTGGACCTGTCGATCGGGTGGGCACCGCCGCAGCGTGCAAGGTACAGGTCACTAGAACTGCGGGCCGAGGCGTTTTTCGAGCAAAGGGATACGCCGGCTGGAAGGCTCGATACCTTCAGCTTCCTCTCATTCGTCGATCTCAAATTCGCCCGCAGATGGACCGGTGGGATCCAGTTTGATTATGTACAGGATGCACTCCACAAGGAAGAGGTAGCTTATGAACTTGTACCGTTTCTCACCTTCTGGCAGAGTGAATTTGTACGACTGAGGTTCCAATACCGGGCTCTGCGTGAGAGCACGGATGGATGGGATCACTCATTGATCTTCCAATCGACCTGGGCACTCGGGCCGCATAAGCATGAGAAGTATTAAACGGTGGGTAGGGCCGGGATGAAATTAATGGTATGACACAAAGACGGGAGAAGAAGAATGAAGGAAACAAGACTTCCATTGAGTGCACTGATCAGTGCCGTCATCCTGGTGGCAGGCCTGGCTCCAGACGCCCATGGGGCGATAAAAATTGTGACCTCGCTACCGACTTTCGCATCCATCGCGCGCGAGGTGGGAGGGGACCTCGTCGAAGTCGACCACATAGCAGAGCCAAACCAGGATGCTCATTTTGTGAGCCCCAAGCCGAGTTATTCGC
This sequence comes from Candidatus Glassiibacteriota bacterium, assembly GCA_046760905.1. Classification (GTDB taxonomy): domain Bacteria; phylum Gemmatimonadota; class CAZMKB01; order CAZMKB01; family CAZMKB01; genus JBHIFB01. Next base: position 7,301 of record JBHIFB010000007.1, read on the forward strand.
TGATGCTGCGGGATGCAGATCTCTTCGTCACCACGGGACTCGACCTCGAGCTGTGGGTGCCGGTCGTGATAGACAAGTCCGGCAACCCCGATGTCAGGGAAGGTGGCAAGGGATACGTCAGCGCCTCGAGAGGGATCAAACTGCTCCAGAAGCCACGAGGCCAGGTTTCAAGAGCGGAGGGTGATGTCCATATCTACGGGAATCCTCACATCCACACGAGTCCAATCAACGCGATAAAAATCGCAAGAAACATTCTCACGGGCTTGAAGAAGGTCTCCCCCGAGAACGCCGATTATTTCCAGAACAGGTATAAAATCTTCGAGTCACGCATCTACAATTCCCTCTTCGGGGAGGAGCTTGTTGGGCTATTCGGTGGAGAGAAGCTTGCAAGGCTTCTCGAAGCCGGGAAGCTGTTCGAATTCCTAGAAGGAGAGGGGGTAAACGACATGGTCGGCGGAGTACCCCTCATTGAAAGACTTGGAGGTTGGATGGCAAAAGCGAAACCTTTCTATGGGAAAAAGATCATCGCCTATCACAAGAACTGGATATACTTCACATCGATCTTCGGCCTCACTATACTGGATTACGTGGAGCCCAAGCCGGGTATACCTCCCTCAGCGAGGCACGTGAGCCATATCATAGACCTGATAGAGAAGGAAGGTGTAAAGGTAATGATCGTCGCTGGCTATTTCGATGAGACGACCCCGAAGAGGATCGAGAGAAAAACTGGCGCGAAGGCGCTTATCCTTACCATGGATGTCGGTGGGGAAGAGGGGGTCAGCGATTACTTTACGCTCATAGATTCGTGGATCGATAAGCTTCTTTCTGTATACGGGACTGATTGAGCGTGGAGAAGAAATCAGGCGATAAGAAGGTAAGTCCTCTTGGGTGGGTGACACTCGCCTGTTCCGTGGCAGTCCTCTTCTTCCCGGCAGAACCCGATGGCTACATCTGGATTCCGGGTTCACTCTCGCTCTTCCTTGCAGGCCTGTTACTCATAAAATCTAGGAGGGAGTCGGTTGCAAGAATCACGATCCGTCAAGCCACCTCAAACTACCTTCATCCCGGGGTTATAATATCCCTTTCATCCATTGTCCTCAGCCTCGGCTTCTTCGTCTTACCTCTCGCTGTTCACATGGTGCCAATACTTCCTGAAAGCATCTCCTTCATGGCCCTTCCCTTCCTCGCCTGCATCGTCCTGATCGGAATCCACACATATCTGGGGATCCATGTGATAACGAGGGAGGTCATATTCGTGGACCTCTCCATTGCCCAGATGGCCGCCCTCGGAGCTGCATTCGCCTTCATCCTCGGCTACAGCCCGGCTTCGAATGCCTCTTATACAACATCCCTTGCCTTCACCTTCTTAGGAGCGGGCATATTCGCCTCGAGCAGGATGAGAGAGAGAGAAATCCCGCAGGAGGCAATCATCGGGATTGTCTATGCCTTTGCCTCCGCTCTCACGATCCTTGTAATAAGCCGGGCCCCTCACGGAGCCGAGCACATAAAGGAGATGCTTACCGGGAGCATACTCTGGGTGAGGGCTGAGACGATAGTGCAGACCGCCAGGGTTTACAGCATCATAAGCATATTTCACATCGTCCTGTACAGGGTGTTTGTACTCATATCCAGAGATCCGAGCCGGGCGCGATCGATAGGGATGCAGGTCATGTTCTGGGATCTTTTATTCTATCTTTCATTCGGTATCGTCATCACCTTTGCGGTGGCAACCGCCGGAGTCCTGCTCGTGTTCTCATTCTTGATAATCCCCGCATTCATATCAGCACTCTTTACGGATAATACGGTGCAGAGGCTCTTGATAGGGTGGGCTATCGGCACTGTCGTGAGCGTGGTGGGACTGATGTTATCATACACACTGGATTTCTCGAGCGGCCCGGCAGTCGTAAGCCTGTTCGGGCTCTCGCTCGTTCTCGCAGCTCTCTTGAGGGTTGTTATGGTGAGAATGGGCCCGAAGAGATAGGGAGGAACAGGTAGCGATGGCAAGGAAATCAATCACAACTGGCTGCATAGGATCCCTCGCCGCCATCTGTACCATGTTCTTCCCGGTTGAGGCTATGGGCGCTGCCTGGATCCCGGGCACCATATCGCTCGTTTTTGCCGCTGTCTCGATCTACTGCGCTTCAAAAGATCACCGGCGCAACTACGCTGCCGGCATCGTGGCTTTCACACTCTATCTAGGTGCATTCCTCATCCCTATGCTGACGGAAATAACACCACGCGAGGGAACGATCGCCCTTCTATTTCTTCCACTTCTCGCATGCATCCTGCTTCTCGGGATACACACCTACTTCGGGATACACGTGATATCACGGGGCATCATATTCGTCGATCTTTCACTCGCTCAGATCGCTTCACTCGGCACTGTCGTCTCATTTGCACTCGGAGCCGCGCTCCACTCGAGCGAAGCTTCCTTCTATTCTTTCGGCTTCGCCCTCATCGGTGCCCTGATTTTCACTGCGACCCGCTCACGTGAAGGCAGGTTGCCACAGGAAGCCGTGATCGGTATCGTCTATGCGGTTGCAACCGCGGCGGCTATGCTTCTAGTGGATAAAAACCCCGAAGGTATGGAGGTGATACAGGGATCCCTGACCGGCAGGCTTCTCTGGGTCGATGGGGTAACCATCATCACAACATCGCGGATCTTTGCCTTCGTTGCCGTCTTTCATGTCATCTTCCTGGAAAAGTTCCTGGCGCTATCACGGTTGGGAGAGGCTTCTTCACGAAAAAACGCAAGTATGTGGATGTGGGATTTTCTCTTCTACGCTTCATTCGGTGTGATGATCACGAAAGCCGTTGAGATCTCAGGGATACTCCTCGTATTCGCTTTCCTTGTGATACCTGCTGTGATCTCTTCCCTTTTTCTCAAGGGGATCGGCGGCCGTCTCGCAGCAGGCTGGCTACTGGGAACGGTTGCAAGCGTGATAGGGCTCAGCGTCTCATACCGCTATGATCTATCGGCCGGGCCAGCGATCGTGAGCCTACTGACCCTTACCCTTATAGTGGCCGGGTTAGCCCGGCACATCCTGAGGACTCCACACCCCGTCGCCTATGCTATCAAAGCTGCACTCGCACTGTCTTCACTGGCGTTTGTTTCCTATATTTTCTACCTGGAGAGCCCCCTGGGTAAGGGAGCCAGCCATCCACATGATTATGTCAACGAGACCGGGGAGGAGGTGAGGATTCACTCGACCGGGGAATTCGGCGGACATACAAAAGGAACTCATGCGCTCCATCTTCTCGACCGCTTCGCCGCCGACCCGAAAGATGAGAAGATCCTCAAAGAGCTCGAAAGTCACGTGAGCGGGCTCATCAGTCTACTATACGACAAGTCCCCCGATGTGAGGGAGAGGGCGGCAGGCGCGATAGGTGCAGTGGGTGGTGGGCCAATGGTTGAGAGGGAGCTCGAGAAGGCTTTCGCTCAGGAAGAGGATGAGTGGGTGAGGTTCGAAATGGCAAAAGCGCTGTTCTCTCTAGACGCAAGGGCAGGCGGCCGGTTGCTCCTTTCTATGATGAGCGATGAAAAGATGCCAACCTTCCTTAAGGCTCAATCGGTGAGGCTTCTCAGGAAGGAGACGGGGGCCAGTTTCGGCTACAGCCCTGAGGCCACACTTCGAGAAAACCGCGAGGCGCTAAGGCAATGGGATGAACTTCTCGATAGGCGCAAGAAAAATTAAATCTTGTATTTATGGTGGAAATTTCCATCTTTAACAGGGCCGGGAGAGAAATCGAATGAAGATGCATCTGGAATGCGTTCCATGTTTTTTCCATCAGGCGCTCGATGCGGCGAGAGTAGCCGGTGCAAACCGGGTCCAGCAGAAAAGGGTATTGATGGAGCTCGGTCGGATGCTGTCCGGTTTCTCTTTCGAAGCCTCACCCCCTGAGCTCAGTCGCAACATGTACAGGATGATAATGGATGTGACGGGAAACGACGATCCTTTCAAGGCGATAAAGGAGAAAAGTAACAGACTCGCCATGAGCTATTACGAGGAAGTGAAGAGAATCACATCCGAGAGCGATTCTCTTCTCGTGGCGGTTGAGCTCTCCATCCTTGGAAACGTCATCGACTACGGCCTGAAAAAATCCCTCGACGTCAATGCTGAGCTTGGGGCCATAGTCGGCAATAAAGGAGCGGTCGATAGTACAGCGAGCCGCCCCATCTTTCATTACCGCGAATTCGAAAGGGCCCTGGATAGCGCCCACATACTACTGTACCTGGCTGACAATGCTGGGGAGACGGTATTCGACAGGATACTGATAGAGGAAATAAAAAGATATCATCCGGAGAAGAGAATCATATATGCGGTGAAAGAGAGGCCTATAATCAACGATGCTCTCATGGAAGATGCGTCACGGTGCGGCGTAGGTGACGTTGCCGAGCTGGTATCATCCGGTTCCGATGCGCCGGGTACTATCCTTCGCCAGGCCTCGAAAGAGTTTCTGAGGATCTTCGAAGAGGCTGACATGATAATAAGCAAAGGGCAGGGGAACTTCGAAACCCTCTCCGAAGAGGAAGGGCCAATCTTCTACCTCTTCATGGCGAAATGTCAGGTGGTGGCCAATCATCTGGGTTGCGGCCTAAGGGAAGCAATTTTGCTTGATAATTCACGCCAGAGAGGGAATACTTCATGAGGCCAGAGCAATGTAATTGCCCGATTAGAATGAAGACTTGTTGCCAGGCAGCTCGTAAATGAGAGCAAGATGGAAATTGTAATAGAAAATGTGAAACACGGCTTGATGATCAGCGTGTTCGTCTTCGTAATGATGCTGTTAATCGATTATCTGAGTGTTATGACCGGCGGCAGAATGCACAGCCTCATAGGAAAGGGATCCTTAAGGCAGTATGTCGTCTCCTCCGGTCTTGGCGCGGTTCCGGGGTGTCTTGGAGCGTTCATGAACGTCTCATTCTACGTCAGGGGGCTTTTATCTTTCGGTGCCATCGTCGGAGGGATGCTTGCCACTAGCGGTGATGCCGGATTCGTGATGCTCGCCATGTTCCCGAAAACGGCACTGTTTCTTTTCTGCATTCTGTTTTCACTCGGCGTTGTCTGGGCCTTCATTATAGATAAGATGGTTCCTGTTCTGAAAATAGAACCGTGTGAGCAATGCCAGAGCGTTGAGGTACACTCCCCGGACGTCTGCCGCTTCCTCCATTTCAAAGAGGTGACAGATCAGCTGAAGCAGCTATCACTTAACAGGTTCTTGCTCCTGGTACTTCTGCTCGGGGCTGTGTATGGGGCTTTCGCCGGGTTGGTGGGTCCCGAGAGCTGGAACTGGGAGAGGGTCACCTTCGTCTCCCTCCTCGGGTTGGCGAGTTTTATCATCGTATCAGTGCCCGAGCATTACCTCGAGGAGCACATCTGGAATCATATCGCCAAGAAGCACCTGTGGAAGATATTTCTGTGGAGTTTCGGAGTCCTTCTCATTGTGGATATAGGCTCGCACCTGTGGGATCTCGAAGCATTCGTCAGGTCTAATATGCTCTGGGTGCTTGTGATATCCGGCCTCGTGTCTCTAATACCAGAGTTCGGTCCGCAGCTTGTATTCGTGATGATGTTTGCCGAGGGGATTGTGCCATTCTCCGTCCTACTCACGAGCGCCATCGTCCAGGATGGACACGGCATACTGCCACTTCTCTCACACACGGTAAAAGATTCATTGCTCGTTAAGCTCTTCAATCTCGCGATAGGACTGATCCTGGGCCTGACTCTTTTCTCCCTGGGGTATTAATCGAGATTCTATTTTTTCTCGCCGGAAATCTCCTCCCAGCAGCACCACTGGCAGTCCCACAGGTGGAAGTTTTCAAGTCTAGGGTTATCGCATATTATGCCGTTGAGAACTTCCTTCCCTCGCTCCTTGCGCCACTCGACGAGAAGACTCGTCTCGCATTTCCCCTCAGGGCATTGAAGTCGCCGCTTGGCCCATCTGGTGCTCTTTCGCATGAACCGCTCCTCCTCTCTCAATAGTGAAAACAGAGCTCACCGCTTGCGGCAAGTTCGCAAGTTGTGGTGAGCTTTTAGAATATGTGATAATACGTTCCGGTATGTGCCACAGGGGACTCGAAATCCCCCATCGGCCAGTCCTACAATTTATTATACCAAGGAGTGGGTTATATGTCAACATGACTTGTAGGTGGAGTTTCCCCAGTTAAACTGAACTCTAACTTCCATCCGTTTGAACAGTTACAGAAAGAAATTTCAAATTTCTGGTGAAGCTACACGACTTGCAGTCGTTAGATTCCCTCTGCCTTAACGTAATCCGACGTTTCGTTGACATATAGCCCGCTTACGGTTATTATAGCACCTAATATAGGGTTCATTCTGCAGTTCAAGCACTAGAATCCGGGCAGGGGGGATATGAAGATACTACTCTACAACCCCGACAACGGTGTGACGCGCAACTTCATGCCGCACCTCTGGATGTTTCTGCTTAAGACAATAACCCCGGATAACCATGAGGTGTTGTTGATCGATGGCAACGTTCAGGCTATGGATGATAAAGAACTCGTGCGGTTCGTGCGTGAAAAACAGATCGAGCTGGTTGGCATCGGTGCAATGACCAGAATGATTGCAAAAGCATACCGTGTGGCGGATGCGTTCCGGGCGGCAGGAGTACCGGTCGTGATGGGCGGGCCGCACGTGACAGTGATGACGGAAGAGGCGCTTGGTCGAGACGGGGGACCTCGCCATGCCGATGCGGTTGCCATCGGGGAGGCCGATGAAACATGGCCCAGAATTGTTGAAGACGCCGCACGCGGCGAACTCGAATGTGTTTATAAACAGGTCGATGAGGCAGGCAGGGAATGCAAACCAAGTCTAGAATCCTATCCATCCATTCCCTGGGAGAGATTCGATCTGGACCAGTTTGACCTCGTTCCCAGAGTGCTGCAGCCGATATTCAAGCGTTTGGGAGAGGGCTGGGGGAAATTCCGGATAATACCGATAGAGACGGGTCGTGGGTGCCCTTACGGCTGCGAGTTCTGCACAGTGACGGGGTTTTTCGGTAATTCAATTAGATTTCGCACGAATGGAAGTGTTGTCGATGAAATGTTACGGCTCAAAGCGCGTGTTCGCAGTGAGGGGGGCCAGATCGCCGTCTTCTTCGTCGATGACAACTTTGCCATCAATGTAAACCGCACGAAATCGCTCCTGCGCGATATCATCGCTGCCGATGCGCAGTTGCCATGGGTTGCACAGATCAGCATAAATTTACTGAAGGACGAGGAACTCATCGAGCTTATCACTGAATCCGGCGGTAAGTGGATCTTCATCGGCCTGGAATCGATCGACGTGACCAACCTTGCCGATGCGAAAAAAGGCCGGAACAGACCGGATGAGTATGGTACTATACTCACACGCCTTGCAGAGAGGAACATTTTCGCGATCACATCCTTCATCTTTGGCATGGACAACGACACGCCGGGCGTGGCGGAGCGCACGCTCAAGCAAATTCGCAATTGGCCGCCGGGATTGCCCGTCTTCGGCCAGCTTACGCCGTATCCCGCGACGCCTCTCTACACAAGGCTTAGGGATTCGGGCAGGCTGGACCGGCCGAAACACTGGATGAATTTCTCACCCTTCGCCATGGCCCACACACCGCTGAGGATGTCGATCCCTCAGGTTCAGGTGGAGGTCAAACAGGCCTGGTTGTCTTCATACAGTCCGAAGAGGAATGCACAGGCTATCGAATCCATTCGTGACAAGCACATCGGCTATCGCATCCTTCACCTCATCGCGAGATTATTCTTCCGTGGCATATACTTCCCGCAGATGAGCAGGTGGGAGTGGATAAAATTAATCACCAGGAATAGGCGTCCGATTTTTAGTCTAATCAGCGAGGGTCTGAGACTCTACATGTCAAACGGCCGCATAAGGACGGGTAGAAGATGAATCCATCTAAGAGATTCAGTTGCCTACCCATATATACTACATCATTTCTTCTTATCATCACGCATTCTGGCATTCATTACGGGATTTGGAAAACCATGACGCGGGTTAGGATTGGAATCAATTTGATCGCATCCTGCTTCATATTGACGATGACCGGCTTCCCGGTACTGTTCGCCTCGGATTACAGACATGTCGAACCCGGCGTCGTATTCCATGAAACTATACTTGTGCCGGGACTTGAGAATAAGATGTCGCTACCTCGCACGATGACGGTTTTGCCGCCCGGTGTCGTGATCGATTCCAGCTACTTCGATTGGCAGGCGAATGGGAGCCTGGGCAAGCGAATCTGGGCAAATTCAGATGGCAGTGTACACGTCACGTACATGAAAAGCACTGATGAGAGCCATGATGATCGAGGGATGTATTACTATTACGCAAACGAATCCGGTCAGCAATTCATTCCATCCGGTAACATCGCTACTTTCAAGAATGGATACGGCTGTATATCGGCCTACCCGGCCACAACACCCGATGTGGGTGCAACTGCCGTTATCAGCACGCACGATTACAGTACTTATGAATCCTTTACATTCGTCGACTCAATGCAGGGCCTGGGTAATTTCACTGGATTTACTGCCGAGGCAGACAGCCAGGTCATCTGGCCAAAGATAACAGTAAACTCGGATGGTTCTATGACGATGATAGCAAGTGTCCGCTTCGGTCAAATGGCGAATGGCATATTCAGGAATGTCGGCTACGTTAGGGCGGCGGGTATGGTGAGCGGCTTCAACAGGCTCTGGAATTTTTTTGGAAAGCCCTGGCACGATTGGAATAACGGAGACATGGAATGGCCCGCTGTTCAATCCGGCGATAACGGAAAAGTGGGAGTTGCTGTCCCGGATTTCGCCGCAAATATCCACTTCTACGAATCTACCAACGCTGGCATATCCTTTTATGAAACGGTGATTCGGCCAGCAGGTCTGGATACCATTGACCTGCCGCCGCTTCCTGACACCCTCGCGACGGTGTTTCTGCCATGGCAGAACGTTGATATCGTTTATATCGGCGAAGAGCCGCACATAGTCTTCACGGCACTTCAAGCAGCGCAGGATCCCGATCTAGGATTGATACTTTACGACTACGGAGCAAGGATCTTGCACTGGAGCCCCTCAACAGGCATTGACACGGTGGTCGTTTCAGAGTTTCAGGGAGCGGTGCCGTCAGAGGAAGAGACATTCTTATATGGAGGTTTGAACCACACATCCATCGACTGGCCTCAGATAGGTACGTCCCCTGACGGAAAAACCATATACATCGTTTACGTGGGTTTTAATCCTGACGATGTCGATGATATAAACGGAATCTCTTTCGGTGACATCTACTGTGTATATTCAACCGACAACGGAGAGTCCTGGTCAGCACCAGCGAATATCTCAAATCCCGAAGGACTTTACACTGGCACGGACGACAGATATCCGAGCATTGCCCCGGTAAACCACAGTGCCTCGATGGAGCCGGGCAAGGATGTCTACATCGTCTACCAGTCTGACAATACGGCTGGATCCTCTGTCTGGGAGGAAGAGCCCGCGAACTGGGATTATCTGTTATTCACAGGATTTAATCTTGAATTTGCAACGGGCATGGAGCGGGATGAGAAGGGACCGACCCCTCATCCTTTGGCCCTCTCACTCAATCAGAATTTTCCGAATCCATTCAATCCGGCGACAACAGTATGTTTCGACGTTCATGGAGATCGGGGAATCAAGAAGCATGTGATTCTCATCGTGTATGATGTCCGTGGCAGGCAGGTTAGGAGATTAGTTGATTCGGTGCTCGAGGCGGGTAGCCACAGAGTCATCTGGGACGGGAGTGATGACAGAGGTAAAAAGGTTTCTTCAGGACTTTATTTCTACGCGTTAAGATGCGGGGAAGTTTCAATAACCAGGAGAATGGTCCTCGTGAGGTGAATTCGTTCACATAAGGAGGCTGAATAGCAGTGAGTGTTTTGAGAAGAACGCCAATCGTGATAGCGGTGCTCCTCATCTTATATTATTTGGCAGGATGTTCACTCGATCCGTTGAAAGGCCTCTACCCTGAAACCCCATGGCCTTATACGGAAGAGGTAGGTCCTTTTCTAAGGATCACCTTCAACCCCGGCCCAGACAGGTACCCCGACTGGTCGATGGACGGTTCCCAGATCCTTTACTCCACCCGGGGCTTCGAGCCCTCGACGTTAGGGCATATTACGGTGAACGCAATTCCAGCCGCTGGAGGGACATCAAGGCGGCTTTCACCGGCTTTTGCGAGAATAGATGAAAACCGATACCCCTGTTGGGCGGATGGGGATAAGAGAGTTGCATATGTCTCTTTCAGATCAATAACCTTTGGTGCTATGGCGCCCACTATCACCGTTGTCGAGGTTGATAACATTGAAAAATTCAGTGAGAATCTGCTCGGATTGAATAGCCCCCTGGATCTGGCGATATCACCTGATGGGGACGCAATCATATACAGCGATTATCTCACGATGGAAGCATATCATCCCGATTCAATGGTAGTCAATGGTGAAGAGGGCGCTTATACGAGGGAGTCATTCATGTCAACTCTCATTACCTGCTTGTGGTATGCCCCTTTCCCGCCATCGGGTGAGGCAAACAGGATATTTGGAACCGAAGATGCAAGGGAAGTATGCTGGTCGCCGAATCCGGATTCTATCGCCTATTCGAAGGATGGATTTATCTACGTTACATCTCCACAGGAGGGGATTTCTGAAAGACTTTTCGAAGGTGAATCACCGGCATGGTCCCCCGATGGATCAAGGATCGCCTGTACGATCGATGGTAACATTTTCATCTATGACCTTGCTACCGGTGAGAGGCATCAGATCACAACTGAGGGAGGCCTGGACCCGGCGTGGTCTCCAGACGGCGAGAGGCTTGCTTTCTCATGGGCGAAGGATGGAGGGGAATGGAATTATGACATATATATAGTGAACCTGGATGACGTTTCTATGGCTAATGAGCCGGCTGCCGCAATTAAATTCTGAAGCTAATGCGACCCACCGGAAATCAACAGAATCAGATCGGATGGACTTCTCAAAGAAAAACCTGGCAGCGACCTTTCACGGGGCCCTCACTGCTTGATGCCCCTCCACCGCTCGCGAAGCCGCCGGATGTTCACCCTGTGGAAGGGGAGACGTTGCTCTTCAGGCATCTTCTCCATGCATTCGGTGCAGGCGACATCACCATCGCTGTTGATGTAGGCCATATCAACACTGATTTGATCGTGGCACTTCGAGCACACAGGAAATTCCATACGCTCCTCCTCAGCCTTCATCTAATAACAGGTAGTGAAGGTTTAATTGAACTATTGCCTTTGTTGGGTCTGGAGGACGCCTTTAAGCTTTTCACACAACCTATCCAGATCCCTTGACTTGACTGTTTTTCTCGTTCTCTCCAGTACCTGGATTGTCTCTCCCAGTACGTCGAGGCTTGTGAGTCTTTTGCAGTTAAGGAGACGACACAGCTCGAATTTTTCCTCGGTTGCGGCTAATATTTCTATAAGTTGCTTTAGATCCAATAGAGAGTTCGCCATATTGCTAAGTGATAGATCCAGAATGCTATCGGCAGGCATGTTTAATTCATACTTGCTTGTATCCCTGGCAACCTCCTCAAGTGTCAATAAATCATTAACCCACACTTCCAGTCGACGCCGTATCTGGCGTGTGAGAACGTACACACGATGTTTTGAAATTGCGTACCGTACCTGCGCCAAGAGTTGACTGAATTCAATCGGCTTCACAAGATAAGATCTCACAGGCAGCCGTATCGATTTGATTGCGGAATCGAGTGAGGGGTAACCGGTGACTATGATCACCGGCATGCCCTCAGAAATACGCGGGATGTCTTTAATGAACTCCAGCTTTGAGTTCCCGGGCATTCTGATATCTGCGATCAGTAGATCATAGTCAGTCTTGCTGATCATTTCGGCCGCACTCGCGGCATCGAGGGCTGTGTCGCACTCGTAACCTTCTTTACGCAACAGATCTGAGGTCGAACAGAGGAAGGTTTCATCGTCATCTGCAAGAAGTATCTTTCCATACATTTCATGTCTCCTTTCGTTTCTAGTTTAACGGTATGGACACTCGAAAAACAGTACCTTTGTCTTTGCTGCTTTCGAAATCAATGGTTCCCTTCAATGCTCTCACAATGCTTCTTGTTATCGAGAGGCCGAGGCCCATCCCTCCTGTCTCCTGTATGCTCTTTGTTGTAAAAAAAGGTTCAAATATCTGTGATTGAATGTCTCCAGGAATACCGCGTCCTTGATCTGAGATTTCGAGGTACAAGCTGTCATCTGTAGCCACTGCATTCACCGTGACAACGCCTCCTGGGGGCGAAGCTTCAATTGCATTCAAAATAAGGTTAAACAGTATCTGCCGCAATAAGCTCTCCGGCATTTGAACCCTAACAGATGCTCTGCTGATATCGCCTGAAAGAGAAACCTGTTGATTGTTGCTGTAGCCCTCCAGGATGGATATGACTTCGCTAACAGTCTCATCGACCTGAAATTCATGGACCGAGTCGTGATCTGGGCGATACAGGTTAAACATCTGTCGCACGATGCGTGCAATGTGTCCGATCTCCTTCTCGATTCGACCGACATATTCGTAATAGGTGTGATCACTGGGGATGGCGCTTTTTATCAATTCGAAAGAATTCTTAATTCCTCCAAGTGGATTGTTGATTTCATGGGCGACTCTGGCAGCCAACTGACCCGTGGCGGCAAATTTTTCAGTCTCTCTTAACATCTCCTCCAATCTCTTCCGCTCTGTGATATCAATGCCTGTGAAAATTATCCATTTGATGTCCCCTGCCGTGCTTCTCAACTCTCTCTTTGACCATGTAATGATGTGTTGCATACCATCTCTCGATGTCCATCGGCTTTCGAGGTGGCGTTGAAGTTCTACATCTCCCGGATCTTCTATTTTCCCGCCCTCTGTCATTAATTCCTCCGGCAACAGCCCCAGGTAACTGATCTGACACCCCTCAACCTCGCTTGCCAGATATCCCGTTAGCTTTTCGCACGCCCTGTTGAATCTTACGATCCTTCCCTCACTGTCGAGCACTATGATCAGGGCCATTGTCGTGTCGAGGATGCTTGAAGTGAAATTTCGCTCCTTTTTGAGGCGCTGGTTGCTGCTCACCAGCGTCCCAATAAGGACGACAATTAACATCAATATAACAGACGTCCCTATGATGATAGTCAATAAATAGCTTAATGAAGGGCCAGGCACAGGAAAGCTCCCGCATAGCACAGGTTTGTAACGATATTCAATGAGGAATGAACCAGCCAGACATGTACTCCGCCTAAAATTACCTCACCAATCGCAAAGATCATCATATTGCCCGCAAAATAAATCAACACTGCCGCTGCAGCCCAGAAGCGGCGATCCCTAATAAGTAGAATGTCATCCTCTTCATTCAATATATACAGGGTATAGAGCGATATTGCCGTGAGGATGAGACTCTCAAGTGTCCGGCTGTAGTTGTTGATCTGATCAAAACTCTCAAGTTGAAAAAGCTTGGCCCCGAGCCAAAAAAGCAGAAACAATGGTACGCTCAATCTCAAAATCTTTTCAAATGTTTTTTTCTTCTGCCAGAAAGAGAATACCAGCGCGAGGAAGCTATAATCAACAACTATGAAGATGTTAAAAAGCCACAGGTTATAACTCTTATGGAAGGCTAAAGCTGCTGCAGCCCCTTCAACGGAGACAGCGATTACTAGAAAAGCCAATAGGAGCTTCATCTCCTTACCGAGATGTCGGTAAGAATACAAGCCAACGATTAGGGGTATTAAACCTGATAGGGCTGATAAAATGCAATGAACTGGTATGCGCGTTAATTCACTCCTAACTATTCAGCTGATTAGCACTTCCACAATAAGGTGGACATGGTATGGACCACTCGAGAAGCTCTCCACCTATTAAGTCATTTTCACTTGCATCCACTCCTACCAATATCAGTACGGATGTTCCGTCATCCTTCTCAGCGTGATAGTAACGGATTCCCACACAGTTTTCCTGATTCAGAACTCTCTGGAGCGCCTCCTTCCCGAAGTAGCCGCCCAGTATTGCTCCGGAAGGTGCCTTTTCCCTGTAATTTCGTGTGAACTTACTTGCTTCCTCAAGCGTGATCGTGTGGTTTTCGTTCCCCGTGAATGTCATTTCCTACCCCCCTTCAGGATCTGATGTAAAATGCACAACGACGGCCATACCTTTATTTATATTATTATATTCATATAACTTTGTCAATGAGATCTGTACGAATGTCTGCGAATGGGCGTTGGTGAAATCCTTTTGAAATTTCCAGCAATAAATTAAGTGCCGGCCTATCCCTGCCGATAAGTCACATCATTTGAGGAGATCAATCGTATTCCCTCCTCTGATTCTCTCATCTACTACGTCCGGGAATAACTATGTATCTTAACTGATACAAGAATAACAGATAGGGCCATTGACAGCAACTTACAAGCAATGTAAGTTTATCATGTTGAAATGAGGACCTTGCAATACGCCACCATAGCTCAGTCGGCCAGAGCGACGCACTCGTAATGCGTAGGTCGAGGGTTCGAATCCCTCTGGTGGCTTTTAATTTTCCACACTGTCATCATCTTTTCTCATGAGCCTACGGAATAGGGATGGGAAAGCATCATCCGGCGAACTCAGGGTGAGCGTCTCCGGTATCAGGGGTATCGTGGGTGCATCAATGACGCCGGAAGTGGCTCTCAAGTTCTCGGCTTCTTTCGGAAACATTCTCGGCGGTGGCAAAGTCGTGGTGGGAAGGGACACGAGGCCGAGCGGTGAGGGGATCAAAGCCGCGGTCGTCTCGGGTCTAATCGCCACAGGCTGTAGCGTTGTGGATGTGGGTATCGCACCAACGCCGACGGTGCTCTTTATAAGGAAGGAGCTCGGCGCAGCAGGGGCGGTTGTCGTGACGGCGAGCCACAATCCCGGCGAATGGAATGCGCTAAAGCTGGCGGGTCCGGATGGAAACTTCATCCATGGAGACCTGAGCAGGAGGCTTCTTGAGACATATGAAAGCGGTGAAATAAAATGGAACACATGCGGTGAGCTGGGAGTATACTCGAGCATGGACGGGATCGGCCCGCACGTGGAAGCGATCCTGAGCCTTCCGATACTAAACACGGAAAGGATAAAGAATAGAGGCCTGAGGGTCATTCTGGATTGCGTGAACGGGGCAGGTTCTGATGCTGCGCAAGCCCTGCTTGCACGGCTCGGCTGCGATGTTATTCCCGTTAATTGTGAGAAAACCGGTATCTTCACGAGAGATCCGGAACCCGTTGCAGCTCATCTCGGTGAGCTCGAAGCCCGGGTCAAGGAGCGGAAAGCAGATATCGGCTTCGCACTCGACCCGGACGCCGACAGGCTCTCAGTTGTGGATGAGAAAGGGAGAGCTGCGGGTGAGGAGTTAACACTTCCGCTCGTCGTCGATCTCATCCTCAGACACGAGAAAGGCCCAATCGTCATAAACCTCTCGACATCGATGATTGCCGAAGACATAGCAGAAGCACACGGCGTCCCCTCTTACAGGACCCCGGTTGGTGAGGTAAACGTGGCTCTTTTGATGAGGGAAAAAAGTGCCGTGATCGGGGGAGAGGGAAACGGGGGCATCATGTATCCTGGGCTTCACATCGCAAGGGATGGGATCTGCGGAATGGCCCTTATCCTGCAGTATATATTGGAGAGGGGGGAATCTGTGAGCGAGATTGTGAGCGGCTACCCGAGCTATCATATGATAAAGAAGAAGATCGGGATAGGAGCCAGGAAAGCCGCTGATGTGCTTGATAAGCTCGAGGTAGAGGCATTCGGCGAAGTGAACAGGGAAGACGGCCTGCGGATCACAGGCGACGGTGCATGGGTCCACCTGAGACCCTCAAACACCGAGCCGGTCATGAGGATAATTGCAGAGGCGAAAAGCGGGGATGAGGCGAAAAAACTGGCCGCATTTTTCGAGGAAAAAATCATTGAGCTTTTATAAAGAGCATGTTATTTATTATCAGGTAGCTTCGAGGACGCAAATCCACTGAATTTGTCTCGTATAAGTCATTCGCAAAAGGAAGGTAATCGTGTGTGGCATTATAGGATATATCGGAGATAAAGAGGCGGTGCCGATTCTCCTCGAAGGGCTAAAAAAGCTCGAGTACCGGGGCTATGATTCCGCCGGCATGTCGGTGCTGAACGGCGAGAAGATCACGACCGTGAAACGGTCGGGGAAGATAGCCGACTTCGAGCGGATCGTGCTGGAAGAACGTCCCGGTGGAACGATCGGGATAGCCCACACGAGGTGGGCAACTCACGGCGCCCCTACCACTGAGAACGCCCATCCTCACACAGGATGTAAGGATGATATCGTTGTCGTTCACAACGGGATAATCGAGAACTGTACCTCCCTCAGAGAGAAGCTCGAGATGGAAGGCCACGTCTTCAAGACGGACACCGATACCGAGGTGCTCGCGCATCTGATCGAGAGATACTTCGAGGGCAAATTGGAAGATGCAGTGAGGCAGGCGCTGAGGAAAGTGGAAGGTACATACGGCCTCGTCGCAATATCCTCGAGGGATCCTGATAAGATCGTGGCGGCCAGGCTGGGCAGTCCACTGGTGCTTGGCATTGCCAACGGTGACTACTTCGTGGCCTCCGATGTGAGCGCGATCGTGCTTCATACCAGGCAGGTCATCTATCTCGACGATGGCGAGATGCTAACCCTCACAAAAGATGGCTACACGACCACGGATCTAAACAACATCGAGGTCTTCAAGAACATTTCCGAGGTAACGCTTGACATTAAAGAGATCCAGAAAGGCGGATATCCGCACTTCATGTTGAAGGAGATCATGGAACAGCCCGCTTCGATAAAGAACACGATGAGGGGCAGGCTCCTCCGCGGGGAAGGCAACGCCAAGTTCGGCGGACTCAATCTCACGGAAGATGAGCTTAGGGAGATAGAGAGGATCGTAATAACCGCATGCGGCACCTCCTGGCATGCCGCACTGATCGGTGAGTACATGATCGAAGAGCTCGCCCGTGTGCCCGTCGAAGTCGAATATGCATCCGAGTTCAGGTACCGTGATCCGATAATGACGAAGAACAGCCTCGTGATTGCGATAAGCCAGTCCGGAGAAACCGCCGACACCCTCGCCGCGATGCGAGAGGCCAGGAAGAGAGGGGCCAAGTTACTCGGCATCGTGAATGTCGTCGGGAGCCAGATAGCCAGAGAGGCGGATGGCGGCATTTACATCCACGCCGGTCCGGAAATCGGAGTCGCATCGACGAAGGCTTTCACCTCGCAGATCACAGCACTCGCCCTGTTCACGCTCCTTTTGGGGAGGATAAAAGGAGAGATTTCAAAGGAAAGGGGGAGCGAGATCATCGCTGCGATGGAGAGACTTCCACATCAAGTAGAGGAGATCCTCAAGGGTAACGACCAGATACTAGCGTTGAGCAGGAAATATCATAAGCACTCAAACTTCCTCTACCTCGGGCGAGGCTACAATTTCCCTGCCGCCCTCGAGGGGGCGCTCAAGATGAAGGAGATCTCATACATACATGCCGAAGGCTATCCGGCAGCCGAGATGAAGCACGGCCCCATCGCCCTCATCGATGAAAACATGCCGGTCGTGTTCATTGCGGTGAAGGATTCGGTTCATCAGAAGGTTCTCTCCAACATCCAAGAAGTGAAAGCACGACAGGGCAGAGTGATCGCTATCGCCAACGAAGGTGACAGTGAGCTCGAGAAGCTAGCTGATTACGTGATCACTGTTCCCGAGACCATGCAGGTGCTGTCTCCGATACTCACCACAGTACCACTCCAGCTGCTGGCCTATCATGTGGCGGTGCTGAGGGGGTGTGATGTGGACAAGCCGCGTAATCTGGCCAAGAGCGTGACAGTTGAGTGAAGGGACCGCAACCCACCGATGAGAATAGTCCTCCAGAGAGTATCAGAAGCGAGTGTTACAGTCAGTGGGGAGGAAGTCTCGAAGATTGGCAGAGGCCTCCTTCTCCTCGTGGGTGTGGGTAGAGCCGACAGCGACGTGAACATGGCATGGCTTGCCGAGAAGTGTGTGAATCTCAGGATATTCCCGGATGAGGAGGATAAGATGAACAAGTCGCTCCTCGATGTCGGGGGAGAGGTGCTAGCCATATCACAGTTCACCCTGTATGGAGACACCCGGAAGGGGCGCAGGCCGAGTTTCGTCGATGCCGCTCCTCCCGACGAGGCCAAGAAACTGTTCAATCGTTTTGTTGAGTTTGTGAGAGATTTCGGTGTAGGGGTGAAAACGGGTGTGTTTGGTGCGATGATGGATGTCAAGTTGAACAACGCCGGGCCGGTTACCATCATACTGGAGAGATAGTGTGGGAAAAGATGAGGGGAGAGACCTGGGAGTTGTACCGTTCGTGCTTGCCTCGGCATCACCACGGAGGAAGATGCTGCTCGACATGATAGGGCTGAGGCACAGGGTCATGCCACCAACGATAGAGGAGGGCGACTTCGACTGCGATGAACCATCTGAGAGGGTGCTTAGGCTTGCAAAAGTGAAAGCGACAATTGTCGCTGGTGAGATAAAAAGCGGAATCATACTCGGCGCCGACACCATTGTCGTGAAAGACGGTCGAATACTCGAAAAGCCGTGCTCAAGAAAGGATGCCGTTCGGATGCTCTCCTCGCTCTCGGATGAATGGCACGAGGTATACACCGGTCTTCATCTCATAGACGCTGAGGGCCTGAAAGAGGTGTTCGGCTGCGAGGTCACACGGGTCAAGTTTCGGAGCATGGACCGCAGGGAGATCGATGTGTACCTGCAAACCGGGGAACCGATGGACAAGGCCGGGAGCTATGGCATCCAGGGTTTTGGAGCCGTCTTCATCGACAGGGTGGAGGGATGTTACTTCAACGTCGTTGGGCTTCCGCTGAACAGGCTCATGATGCTGTTGAAAGAACTGGGATGCTTCTTCGATTTCAGGGAACTCAGGAGAATGTAGCGTGATCAAGAGCATCGAATACAACGGAAACGCCGTGAGGATAATCGATCAGACAAAGCTCCCTGAACGCCTCGAATACAGGGATCTCAAAACAGCAGAACAGATGTTCGAGGCGATCCGGAGCCTGCGAGTACGGGGCGCACCCGCTATTGGTATCGCCGGGGCCATGGGTGTCTGGCTCGGGGTGTCAGGCAAAGAATACTCCGATGAGGAGGAGCTCTTCGAGGAGCTCGAAGAAACAGCAAGTTTACTCTCCTCTGCGAGACCAACAGCTTACAATCTCTTCTGGGCAATCGAAAGGGTGAAGGTCAAAGCCTATGAACACAGGGGAAACGGCCCCACCTCCATCCTCGGAGCAATAAGAGCCGAGACCGAAGTTATCCTTGAAGATGAGAGGGAAATGTCCCGTCTTATAGGTAAGAATGCTCTTCCCTATATAAAGGATCAAGCCGTGGTGCTCACCCACTGTAACACCGGTATCCTGGCAACAGGAGGCAAAGGGACGGCCTTAGCCGGAATCTACGCTGCGAAGGAGGCCGGGAGGAAAGTGAAAATATTCTCGTGCGAGACGAGACCGCTCCTCCAGGGCGCCCGCCTCACAACCTGGGAGCTGATGCAGGAAGGTCTGGATGTGACGCTTATTACCGACAATATGGCCGCCCATGTCATGCAGAGCAAGGGAGTCGATCTAGTCATCCTGGGTGCTGACAGGATAGCTCGAAACGGTGACGCTGCCAACAAGATAGGCACATACCAGCATGCTCTCTGCGCAAGAGCGCACAGGATACCCTTCTATGTCGCGGCTCCAATATCCACCATCGACCTGAGTACGGCCAGAGGTGAGGATATAAAGATAGAAGAGCGAGATCATTTGGAGGTCGTTGAGATAAAAGGGCAGAGGATAGCACCGGCTGGAGTAGAAGTATACAATCCGGCTTTCGATGTAACCCCGGCTGAGCTCATAACGGCGATAATCACCGACAGAGGCGTAATTGAGAGACCGAATGAGAAGAAGGTTCTTGAGCTTTGCGGTCAGCCCAAAAGCATTGACAATAATTAATTTCGATTTAAATTAGAAAATCTATATCAGGCATATTTAAAGGGGTTTTTTAATTGAGGACTACTATTCCAAAGAAAGATCAGCTCGAGCATAAATGGTATGTCATCGATGCTGATGGTAAGGTTCTGGGTCGGCTTGCCGCACAGGTGGCCTCGCTACTGCGAGGCAAGCATAAGCCTGCTTATACGCCACATCTCGATGTGGGGGATTTCGTGGTTGTTGTCAATGCCGAAAAGGTAAGGGTAACCGGCAAGAAATTCATACAGAAAGGCTACTTCAGGCACAGCGGATACCCCGGGGGGGAGAAGATAATTAGTTTCAAGAGAATGATAGAAGGTCATCCGGAGAGAGTGATAAAACTCGCCGTGAAGGGGATGCTTCCACACAATCGTCTGGGCAGGAAGATGTTGAAGAAGCTGAAGGTGTATAAGGGAAGTGTGCACCCCCACCAAGCCCAGAAACCGGAACCCTTGGAGCTGCATTTCTATGCATGATAACCCACCTTTCGGCACGCCCCCAGGATCTCACTATCTGCTGTTTCTTTACTCTGTGCGTTTGGTTCTCAACCAGGAGGATTGTTTTGAGCGATAAGTATATCCATGCCGTTGGATCCAGGAAGACAGCGGGTGCCAGAGTTTACATGAAACCCGGCAAGGGGGATTGGCAGATAAACGGACGCGCAATCTCCGATTACTTCACCAAGGAAGGCCACATCAACACCTGCGAGGAACCGCTCAAGCTGGTTGATGCCCTCGGAAAATTCGATATCAAGGTGAGGGTTGTAGGTGGTGGGTTGAGCGGTCAGGCAGATGCTATACGCCACGCAATAGCGAAAGCTCTGGTGCTTATCGATGAGGACTACAGAAAAATCATGAAGGAAGCGGGATTTCTCACGAGGGACCCCCGCATGGTCGAGAGGAAGAAGTACGGAAGACCGAAAGCCAGGAAGAGATTTCAGTTTTCCAAGAGGTAATACACGGAGAGGCTATGGAGGTATCCACACTGAAAGAGTTACTGGAAGCCGGAGTTCATTTTGGCCACCAAACAAGAAGGTGGAATCCGAAGATGCGCAGGTTCATCTTCGGGGAGAGAAACGGTATCTACATAATAGACCTGCAAAAAACCCTGAAGCAGCTTGAAAAAGCGACCGAGCTTGTGAGGGAGAAGGTTGCGGAAGGCAATATGGTGCTTTTCGTCGGAACGAAACGGCAGATAAAAGAGGTTGTGAGGGAGGAAGCAGAGAGATGCACCATGTTCCATGTGACCAACAGGTGGCTCGGCGGAATGCTGACAAACTTCCAGACGATACGGAAGAACATACGACGCCTGAAGGAACTCGAGCAGAGGCGGGATGACGGCTCCTTCGATCTGCTCACAAAGAAGGAGGCCCAGAAGCTGAAGAGGGAGATCACAAAACTCGATTCACTACTCGGTGGAATCAAGGAGATGGAAGCTCTGCCCAGCGTCCTCTACATCGTCGATGCGAGGAAGGAGAGGATCGCTGTCAACGAGGCGAAAAAACTCGGTATCCCTATCATCGCCATAGTGGATACGAACTCCGACCCGGATCCGATAACGATACCCATAGCCGGGAACGATGACGCTATCAGGAGTGTGAGGCTTATCACCTCCACTATTGCCGATGCTGTGAACGAAGGAAAATCGATGATGGAGGCAAAAGCGCTGGAAGCGATCAAGGAAAAGGCGGAAGCCGCAGAAGTCATCGAAGAGGTGACCGAGGAGCCACCGCCTTTGGAAGACGAAGAAGATGACGTGGATGTGGAGGTGGCGAAGAAGAAAGTGGTACGGGTGGTGAGGAAGGTGAAGCGGACGAGGAAAGCTAAGAGACCTCCAGAAGAGAAAGCTGCTTCCAGTAAAGAAGCAGATCTTGTGCAGTCAGATGAGCAGCCGGAAGATGTTCCAGGTGAAGAGGAGAGGAAAGAGTAGATGTCGACAGAACAAATATCAGCCGCAGATGTGAAGAAACTCAGGGAGAGGACATCCGCCGGGATGATGGATTGCAAAAAGGCCCTCGTCGAGGCGAGGGGCGATATGGAACTCGCCCAGGACATCCTCCGTAAGAAGGGGCTTTCAAGGGTGGCGAGGAGATCAAATAGAGTTGCCGAGGAGGGCATCGTCGAATCCTACATCCATCCCGGAAACAAGATCGGAGTCCTCATAGAGATCAACTGCGAGACGGACTTCGTTGCGAGGACGGACGATTTCAAAAAGCTCGCCAAGGATCTGGCTATGCAGGTGGCAGCCACGAATCCGATGGCCGTCGACAGGGAAAGCATCGATGAGAGGACGATTGGCAAGGAGAGGGAGATTTACAAAGCACAGGCCCTGGAGTCGGGGAAGCCGGAGAAGATCGTAGAGAAGATAGTGGACGGGAGGATGAACAAATTCTTTCAGGAAGTGTGCCTCATCGAGCAGGCTTTCGTGAAGGATACGGATAAGACAGTCACCGACGTGGTGAACGAGGTGAGTGCAAAGACAGGAGAAAAAATAGTCATAAGGAGATTCGTCCGCTACCAGCTTGGAGAATAACTCCTCTGTTATGGACCCGCCCGCAAAATATCAGAGAATCTTGCTGAAGCTCAGCGGAGAGGCGATATCCGGCCCCGGTAGCTTCGGCATAGACCCGCCTTCCATAGAGCAGCTCACCGATGAGATAAAGAAAGTAGTGAAAATGGGGGTCCAACTCGGTGTTGTTATCGGCGGAGGTAATATCGTGCGTGGGGAAATGTTCAGCAACAGAGAGGGGATGGAGAGAGTCTCGGCCGATTACATGGGAATGCTTGCAACTGTCATCAATGCTCTCGCGCTGCAGGGATTTCTTGAAAGAAAGGGTCTCCACACGAGAGTGCTTACTGCAATACGCATGGAGCAGCTTGCTGAACCATATATAAGAAGACGAGCGCTCAGGCACATGGAGAAGGGGAGGATAGTGATATTTGCCGGCGGTACAGGAAACCCCTATCTCACAACGGACACGGCAGCAGTTTTGAGAGCCATCGAGATAGAGGCCGAGGTACTCCTCAAAGGCACGAAGGTGGAAGGAGTGTATACAAAGGATCCCCAGGTCCACTCCGATGCGGAGTTCATATCTGAAATAAGTTACATGGATGTGTTGAAGAAAGGATTGCGGATCATGGATTCTACTGCCATCACTCTGTGCATGGATAACAAAATACCGCTCATAATCTTTAACATTCAGAAAAAAGACGGGATAGCACGCATCATAAAAGGGGAGAGAATCGGTACAATAATCAAGGAGTAGGCTATGAGACACGAACTGCTCATTGAATGTGAGAAATCGATGTCGAAGACTCTGGAACGACTCGAAAGGGAATTTGCAAGCATACGTACCGGGATAGCTACCCCCAGTCTTCTGGATACCATCAAGATCGAGGCATACGGATCGACCATGAATCTGAAGGAAGTTGCTAACGTCGGTGCTCCAGAGCCCCGACTTCTGGTGGTCCAGCCATGGGATAAGACGCTTATCCCCGCGATTGAAAAAGCGATCATGACCTCGGATCTGGACCTAAATCCTGCGAACGACGGCACATTCATCCGGATACCGATTCCCCAGCTCACCGAGGAAAGAAGGAAGCAGCTCGTGAAGGTGGTTCACAAGCTTGCCGAGGAGGGCAGGATAGCGGTGAGGAGTGTGAGGAGGGATACAAACACGAAAATCAAGAAGCGGGAAAAAGATGGCGAGATGTCCGAGGATGATTCCCACAAGCTGCTTGATCATGTGCAGGAGTTGACTGATAAGTATACTAAACTGATAGATGAGATTCTTAATAAAAAGGAAAAGGAGATAATGGAAGTATAGAGCAGCCGCGAACCCCGCTGACTCGTTCTAATCATTCATTCCCCAGCTTGTAATAGATGGAGCGTTTTCTTATATTAATCTGTAACGTATTGAAACAAAGGCAAGGATCCATGTCATGAACGATGCGCTTCTGGAAGAAGTCAAGAGAAGTGGTGATTGCCCCGATCATATCGCAGTCATAATGGATGGAAACGGGCGATGGGCGAAGCAGCGGAGGAAGCCGAGGATATTCGGACATCAGGCCGGTATGAAATCTGTGCGGGAGGTAATCGAAGCCTGTGGCGATGTGGGTGTGAAGTATCTCACACTCTATGCATTCTCCAGCGAGAACTGGAACAGGCCAAGGAGCGAAGTCGCCGCGTTGATGAAGCTGTTGAAGGTTTACACTCTTTCCGAGAGGGAGGAACTGAGGGAACAGGGGGTCCAGGTCCGGGCGATCGGCCGGATAGATGAGCTCGAGGAAACGGCGAGGGAGGCAATCCGATCGATAGAAGAATACACGCGGGATGGAGACCGTATGGTGCTTAATCTCGCCATCAACTATGGTGGAAGGTCCGAGATCGTTGATGCCGTGCGGGCTCTTTCCGGGGAAGTTGCCCGCGGCAAACTCCTACCCCGGGACATAAATGAACATCTCTTCGCCCGTTTTCTTTACACATCGAACGATCCGGATCCTGATCTGCTAATAAGGACGAGCGGCGAGATGAGGATCTCCAATTTCCTGCTATACCAGATGGCCTATACGGAGATCTATGTCACAGATGTGTTATGGCCCGATTTCAGGCGTGAACATCTCTACGAGGCGATACTTGATTATCAGAAAAGGGAGAGACGATTTGGAAAGGTCTCTTCCAGCAGATAACAATCTCTCTATAAGGGTATACTCGGCCTTTGTATTCGTTCCTCTCTTCCTCATCGTCACGTTCATCGGTGGTATCGTATTCACTCTGCTCATCGAAGCCCTTATTCTGCTAGGCCTGGCGGAGCTTTACGGCATACTCGAGTCCGGGGGACTCCGGCCTATGAAGGTCTCGGGCTACCTGCTCGCAACCGGTGTGTGTATCTTTGCCTCCGGCTTCTCAAACAGGCCTTCATTGATAATCGCCGGCTTTACCGTGACGATCCTAATCGCTCTCGCATTCTTCACCATAGGTGTCATCCTCGGGCGATCACCGGATTCTTCACTAGCCACAATTGGCGGTGTCATCTACGTTGGATGGCTCTTTTCCCTCCAGATACCGCTCAGAGATGTGGCACAGGGGCTTCAGTTTACAATGGCATCCATGACAACCGATACGCTCGGTTGGCTGCTTTTGATTTTCGGCTACGCCATGGTCTGGACCTGTGATACAAGCGCCTATTTTGTCGGGAAGAAATTCGGCAGACACAGGCTAATACCGTCTGTAAGCCCCGGGAAAACGGTCGAAGGGGCGATAGGTGGTTTCCTCTCTACCGTGCTCGTGGCATTTCTCTTCAGAGGGCTCTTTCTGCCGGGATTCTCCACTGGACTCACGGCTGTACTTGGGATAACCGCAGGTCTTGTGAGTCAGCTTGGTGACATCTTCGAATCGATGCTCAAGAGGATGGGAAACGTGAAGGATTCCTCACGCATAATCCCCGGCCACGGTGGGATATTGGACAGGTTCGATGGAATGTTATTTGCACTCCCTGCAATATATTATATATTGTTAGCGGAGGCACATTTCTAATTCTCTCGGTGAGGTAGGTAAGCCGGTGGCGAAAAACGTGGTCATACTAGGATCGACGGGTTCTATAGGCCGGAAAACGATTGAGGTAATCGGCCATCTGGCGGGCCAATTCGAAATAGTCGGGCTCTCCACGAATAGGAATACAGGTGAACTCCGGAAGCAGTGTGAACTGGCGAAGCCCCATGCCGTCGCAATAGCGGATGAGGCTGCCTGCAGTTCAATCGACGGCAGCGGAGCGCTCGGTGCGGTCGGAGCAATATACAAGGGGCCCGAAGGCCTCTTAAAGCTCGCATCGATGCCTGAAGCTGACATCGTGGTCAACGCTTTGGTGGGGGGAGTGGGCTTGGCACCCACCATCGAGGCACTCAAAACAGGCAAGAGGGTCGCTCTCGCCAACAAAGAATCCCTTGTAATGGCGGGGGAAATCGTCCTGGAAACGGCGAGTGAAGGTGGTGGTGAAGTCATCCCTGTGGACAGCGAGCACAGTGCACTGTTTCAGCTCCTCGACGGGAAATCGAAGGAGTGTGTGAGGAGAATAATACTGACGGCATCGGGAGGTCCCTTCAGGGAGAGTCCGGCCGAGATGCTGGAGAGTGTCTCAGTGGAAGAAACGCTCAGGCACCCGACTTGGGACATGGGTATGAAAATAACAGTAGATTCTGCGACCCTCGCCAACAAAGGACTCGAGGTGATAGAGGCTCACCACCTCTTCGGGCTCGATTACGACAGGATAACGGTGCTCGTGCATCCCCAGTCGATCGTCCATTCCATGGTCGAGTTCGTTGACGATTCGGTGTGGGCACACATGAGCAAGCCTGATATGAAGATACCTATTCAGTACGCCCTGACCTTCCCCGAGCGTATACCGCTCAATGAATATGGTGAGGGAGTTCTCAGGCTCGAGTCACTCACCTTCGAGGAGGTCAGAGAGGACATATTCCCAACTCTGAAGTACGCTTATGATGCCGGCAGGAGGGGGGGTACTGCACCCGTCGCCTTCAACGCCGCGAATGAGATCGCTGTCGAGAGGTTTCTTGAAAGGAAAGTTCCCTTCAATGAGATACCGGTGATGATACGATGGGCCCTCGAACACCATCCTTACGTGGCCCACCCGAAGATGGACGAGATACTCGCGGTGGACGGGTGGACGAGGGAAAAAGTACGCGAACTGGAAACCGGCAAGGTTTGAGGAGAAAAGCTGAATGGTAACGATACTCGCAACCATATTCGTTCTGGGCATACTCATCTTCGTCCATGAACTCGGACATTTCCTGATAGCCAAGTGGGTGGGTATCGGGGTACCGAGGTTCTCCATCGGCCTGGGTCCTAAGATATTCGGCTTGAAGAGGGGTGAAACCGAGTACCGTCTCGCCTGGATACCCTTTGGAGGGTATGTGAAGATGGCGGGAGACAGGACCGCGGAAGCGATCGAGGGTGGTGGTGAGGGGCAGGAATTCCCTCCCGAGAAGGAGTTCGACAGAAAACCTATAAGGGCGAGATTGATGGTGGTTTGTGCTGGATCTGCGATGAACTTCATATGGGCGATTCTCGTGTTCTCGTGGATATTCTACACATCAGGCCTGCAGAGCCTGCCAACCACGAAGGTAGGGGATGTGAAATGGCCCCAGGGAAATGTAGTCGCGGGATTTGAGAACCTGAATCCGGGCTGCGTGCTAACGACTATCAACGGAGAGTCCCATTCCACATGGGATGAGTTCATGGAAGCTATCATCAACAGTGAAGGCGAGCTGAACCTGGCGTGGATCGACTCCACTGGTACCGCCTTTGAGACAACGGTGATGGCGAACGATTCCCTCAGGCAGGTTATAGTGACCTCTATAATGCCCTTCGTAGAACCCGAGGTGGGGGTGGTCAGGAAGGGTGGACCCGCGGACAAGGCGGGGATAAAAGAGGGAGATCGTTTTCTATTCATAGAGAAAGATGGCAAGCGTCATGCTATAAATCGGTGGCTCGATGCGGTCAATGTGATCCACGCAAGCCCAGAGGAGGAGCTCATCCTCACGATGCAGCGCGGGGATTCAGTATACACGGTGAATGTAGTACCGATGAGGCAGAAGATTCCCGATTCAGAGACAACGATGAGAGAGGTCGGACTGATCGGCATTTCACGGATGTCAGTCACCAGTCCACTGTCATTCTTTCAATCAATCTCGGAAGGTACGCACCGGTCGTTCTACCTGGCGGCATACATTCTTGACCTGCTCGGTAAGCTCATCACCGGTGACATCTCTCCCAGGCTCATAGGCGGACCAATCCTGGTTGGGCAGATGGCCGGGGAGAGTGCGAAACAAGGCTTTTCCACCCTCCTATCCTTCATGGCGCTCTTCAGTGTTAACCTCGCCGTATTGAATATGCTGCCGGTACCTGTGCTCGATGGCGGTCATGTCGTTTTCCTCTTTCTGGAGTTTATAAGGAGGAAGCCGCTGACGGTTGAGCAGAGGGCCAAGATTTCCCAGGTCGGATTCATCCTGCTCATACTGCTCATGGTGTTTGTAACCTTCAATGACAGCCTGAGGCTTCTCGGATTCTGAGACCAGTATGAATCAATCATATCATCGATGGTATAGAAGCGATTACTGACGGAGGACAATGCCGACGGACAAAGCTCCCGCTCCGATTGGACCATACTCCCAGGCCATCTGCCTCGAAGAGGAGGGATTACTCTTTACCGCCGGACAGATAGCCATCGACCCGGGAACCGGCCAGATGGTTGCGGGTGGTATCGAAGAGCAGACGAGGATGGTGCTTGAAAACCTGAAGGCCGTTATCAAAGCCGCCGGCTCGGATACGGGGAAAACGGTGAAGACGACCATATATCTGAAGAACATGGATGATTTTCCTAAGGTGAATGCGATATACGAAACATATTTCAGCAGGCAGCCGTATCCTGCGAGGTCGACTGTAGAGGTCGCATCTCTTCCCAAAGGAGCCCTGGTTGAGATCGACGCTGTGGTGAAAATACCCGGCGGTAAGGGGTGAAGCGCCCATAACACCACCACCTGAATGTCTCATGTCATCATAGCAGGTGGAGAACTCTCTTCTCTTCGGCTATAATTTACTTTCCGAACCGGGGGCCTTGACATCGTCACATTAGTTATGATATAATTGTATAAATTCATGGCACAGGCGCATAAATTTGGAGGGGGAGAATGAAAAATTGTACCTTTATACTGATAATTTCCTGCCTGATTTTGGCAAAACCAATTTTTCCTGATGTGATCGAAGTACCCGACGAGCAGCCGACGATCCAGGAGGGCATTGACGCGGCTGCTGAGGGGGACACGGTACTGGTTTCTGCGGGCCACTACGAAGAAATCATATCGTTCAAAGGCAAAAACATCCTCGTGACGAGCGGATTCCTCTTCGAGGAAGACCCCTCGCTGATCGATTCGACAATAATAGACGGTTCGTTTCTGAAAGATGACGACACGACGAGTGTGGTGAGGTTTGTTTCGGGAGAAGGAACCGGTGCGATGCTGGCCGGCTTCACAATCACCGGGGGGCAGGGAACGGTTGGGATCCATGGCTCAAGGAAAAAGGGAGGCGGCATCTTCGTAGCCGATGCTTCCCCGACCATCAAATTCAACATAATCAAAGAGAACCAGGCTTTCGAGGGCGGAGGCATCTACCTGTTTTTCTCAGATTCTGAGGTGGAGCGCAACATCATCGCAAGAAACTCCGCTACGTTGGGCGGTGGGATAATGACGAGACGGTCAACCGGGATGATAGTGAACAATACCATAGACGGCAACACGGCTCACAGGTCCGGTGGAGGGATAGCTGTGGTCGGTGGCCCGCTTGGGAAAGAGGCTCCAATTCTGAGGAATAACATCATCAGCAATAATATGAATGCTGGCATATGGGAAGGTGATATCGACAGCCTTTTTGTTGATTACAACAATACCTTCAACAATACGGGAGGCACAACCAGAGGGAGCGTGTACGAAGGTTTTGGTCAGATACACTGTGATCCGAAGTTTGTGGACGGTGAAGCAGGTGACTATCGGCTCAGGACCCTCTCGCCATGCATCGACGCGGGCAGTGAGGAGTTCACAGAGATCCCGCCACTCGGGGGAGATCGAATAGACATAGGGGCATGGGAATATCTGTATGAGTTCTCCTGCCAGTTTTTCAAGTTCTTCAAAACTCCAACCGAGGCTTTCCCGTGTGACACTGTGTCCTGGGATGTGCAATTGACCAATAAGACCGACTCCGTCCAGGTATACGATGTGTGGGTTGACGTGAGCGGCCCTAAATGCAATCTGTGGGATTATATCCCCGACCTGGCATTTCCTCCGCGAACCACGTATCGCTTGACTGTTGAGCTCGGTGTTCCATGCTGTGCTCGCCCGGGGCAATACATCGCGAAGGGGAAGATAGGCGTCTTCGATGAGTACATCCTTACTGCCGAAGTGTTCCAGGGTGAAGTGCTGGAGGATGACAGACCGGATACTGAAAAGAAGATTGCGTTCGATGATGACTGGTGGTTATCGATAGAAGTTTCAGATAAGATGTTCACCATGGATTGATTGGTGAAAGTAACTTAAGCGGGGACAGACGTTGATCCTAAGATTTGTGTCTGTCCCCGTTTTTATGGCCGCCCACATGCTCTCCGGGAAAACCGAGAAGAAATCTCCCCAGGTATGCCGCTTGCCGGGACATAATTTTTCTAAGATGTGCTTAAATCACAAAAAAACGTTTGTTTCCAATCCTAGGCTGTAGAGAGTATTACACAATCGAGTTGACAATTTCCCCGAACTATGATACAATGATCGGTCTGAAGGTGTCAGTTCACACTAAACACGGAGGGACGTATGGCTGAGCTAACGCGTGTTTTTTACTATTTTTTCACACTGACACTGATCCTGGTTATCAGTTTTTCATCGGCCGCAAATGCATACAATCGGTACAACGATGGCTGCCAGAGCTGCCACCAGGCATTCACCAACGATTTCTCGGTGAAGCCGAACAACACCTGGCCGGACAGCAAGCACAACGTCCATCGCCAGCAGATGCTCGACAATGTGTGTGATGCATGCCACCTCGACGGTGATGGGCATAATCCTTACACATGGCAGTCGAATGGAACACAGGATCTCCCGGGAGTAGGCTGCATAGGTTGCCACGGAAGGGACTATGGCGGGAATGTGGAGGTGAGCGGTATAGGTCTGCGTGCACACCATGAGTCGGCGGGCGTATTTATATGCGGTATGTGCCACGACGATCCCGTTTGGCCTTTTCAGGAGAGGGTCAAGCCTGTCTACTATGGACAGCCAACGGTCAACGTCAACGAATCATGCAACGGCGATGGGTCTGAGAACTGGACGCCTGACGGACTGGGCCTCGACAATGACGGCGATAACATCTACGACATGGATGACGGTGACTGCATTGGTCCGCCACATCACAGAGTGCCGGTCATGCGCTAACACAACAAAATCATAATCTCTGTGATTCAAGACGGGGAGATTTTATCTCCCCGTTTCCTTTCCCCTTTCCACACCGGTCCCAGAACCCTTAAAAAACCACTTGACTATTAGAAGGGCAGTACCTAAGATATCTATGCAGAGAATGAGGCAACCTGATAGCATATATCGTATTGGAGGGTTGGAAAGAATGTCTGATCATGAGCCACAGAAGAATAAACCCTGGATAATTTTCAACAAGTACAGCCCATATATGGTTGTGGACTGCAAGGTCATGAAGAATTCGAAGGGAGAAAATGTTCCACTGGCGCCGGTGAGTTCGCTTTGCCGATGTGGGGCATCTGGGCATAAGCCATACTGCGATGGAACTCACTCGAAGATAGGATTCGTTGGAGAGAAAGATCCTGATAGGGTCCCTGACCGGCTAAAGGAATATACCGGTAAGGATATCACCATCATAGACAACAGGGGAGTGTGCTCTCACAGTGAAGAGTGCATCAAAAATCTTGGGAGCGTGTTCAGAAAGGACCGGCGCCCCTGGATTGAACCCGATGCGGCTACAGTAAAAGACATAGTTGGAACCATCGAAAAGTGCCCCTCGGGGGCGTTGAGCTATAAAATTGGCGAGAAGCATTATAAAGATCTCGACCGCGAGCCAGCTATCCTCGTCAGCAAAAACGGTCCCCTGGAGGTTGTCGGTGGAATCGAGCTCAAAGATGACATGGGCTCAAAACCTGAATCAAGGGAACACTACACCCTCTGCCGCTGCGGTGCCTCTAAGAATAAACCGTTTTGTGATGGAGCCCATCACGAGATCGGTTTTAGAGACGATGAAAATTAGGCATAGTCGTGCATTACAGAAGGAGGCCGTCATGGCTACGGATTGCAGTCACCTCGACCAGGCACAGGATGTGACGCCCAGCATGGATGGCTGCGAGGAGTGCCTCGAGTCCGGAGACACATGGGTGCACGTGAGGATGTGCCTCATATGTGGCCATGTGGGCTGCTGTGATTCGTCTAAGAACAAGCACGCCCGTCGTCACTATGAGGAGACCGGCCATCCTCTGATACGGTCTGCTGAGCCGGGCGAGACCTGGGGATGGTGCTACATAGATGAGGTGTATTTCTAGGTAAGTCTATGCTTACCACCAGAATACCACGTTATATAAGCTCACTTGGGCATTGCCTGTAAATCTCATGTTGTTATATATAATCCTTTTAAACACGTAAAGATGCAGGTCCATGACCAGGTAAATGCATAAATATGTTATTCTATGATCCGGTTAAGGCCCCTCAGTTGACAGCTTACCGTTTTTATGGTAAAATACACCTGCCTTTAATACTCTGAGCTCTCGGAGAACCCTATGCGACCTCATCCGGGCTTCGTTACAGCCTGCCTTCTCCTGCTCTGCGTCTCGGCACCCGGTGTCGTGGCAGGTACTGACACAGGTCTCATGCGAAAAGGTCCGTATCTTATCTATACCGGGGTTAACACTGAGATGCAGGTGCTATGGCAGCTTGATTCGACTGCAACGTGTGAGATAATGTGGGGTGCCGACACATCATATTCTCTTGGCTCCGATGAGACAATCGAATACGGAGACGATCATCAGCACTCATACACAATCACCGATCTCGTGCCCGGTAGTCGGTACTTCTACCGTGTTATCGTTGATGAAGAAATCTTTTCCGGCTCATATCGGACTGCACCGGAAACGGACGCAACAGGAATCAAGTTCTTCGCATACGGTGATAGCAGATCGTACCCCGCCGTCCACGATTCAGTCGTAGCCGGAATGATTTTGGAAGCCATCTACGATCCCGGTCTTCAGTCGTTCATCCTTTCGGTTGGTGACCTTGTTTACAATGGTGACGATGAGTCACATTGGGACGATCAGTTCTTCGATCCTTCCTATCCCTTCATACAGACGATGCTTGCGAATTTCCCATACCAGGCAACCATGGGTAATCACGAGGGATCGGGTGTTCTTTTCCAGAAGTACTTTCCCTATCCGTTCGTGGACGATAGGTACTGGTCGTTCGACTACGGTCCGGCGCATTTTGTAGTGGTCGATCAGTACGCCAAAGATCCGGCCTCGCAGCTTGCTTGGATTGCGGACGATCTTGCCACCACCGCCAAGCCCTGGAAGTTTATTTACCTTCATGAGCCAGGATGGTCTGCTGGCTACCACGGGAACAACGAGGAGGTCCAGGACTATATCCAGCCGCTTTGCGAGGTGTATGGGGTCTCGATAGTCTTCGCCGGTCACAATCACTATTATGCCAGGGCAGTTGTGAACGGGGTGCATCACGTTACCACCGGCGGTGGCGGGGCACCTCTATACACGCCACGTCCGGGTTATCCCAACATCGTCGCAACCAGCAAGAGCTATCACTTCTGCATGATTGAGATAGATGGCAATGTGCTCAATTTCACTGCCATGAAACCAGATGGGGAGATCATCGATTCGTTCATGGATTACGTGCCTTTATATTCGGGAGGCCATGGACATAAGGTTCCGGCAAAAATGCCCGGAAAATGATGGTCGGACCTTAACATTCTTGACATATACGAGAAGTTGTGGTACAATGCCAATAGATGGGCGATAAAAAATTTTAGAATAGGTCATCTGTTTCAGATACTGTCACTACACATGATGTCAGGGAACTAAAGCCTACACACTCCAATTTGAACTGTAGCCCTGTTACTTACACGGCTAACGAAATTCTTTCTGTTTATTCATAATTTTGTCGGCAAAATCGTAGATTCTTCACTGTTTAATCACGAAAAGGTACCAGTTGCCAAGCTTCCATGAAGGAGGTGATGTCCGAAGAAAAGAGTGTGGTGGCTACCCAATTCTTAATTCCTTCCAGTATCTTAGGGGAAAACTGGAAGACGTTTCTAATCTGCAACATGAGGAGGGTGCAATGAGAAAGATATTAACGGTTCTTCCCCTGCTTTTGACCCTGCCAATGTTGTGCTTTACAATTCTTGGTGCCGATGATGTGAGGCAGGTGTTTCCCGAGACTGCCATTGTTGGAGACGAAGTCAGAGAGGCAGTTGGTGTCAACGGCGCCGAGATGGAAGTCCCATCGCCTCCCAGGATTTTCCAGGTAGGGACGATCGTGGACAGCACCATATACGATCACCAGTCGAATGCTACACTTCACCAGCGGATTGCAACGGTTGGCGACAGTGCGCTTCATGCCACAACCATGTACTCCCCCGTCTCCGATTTCACCGAGAGGGGAATGAAGTACTACTATTACGACGGCACTGCTTTCACAGACCTCGGCTATATCGAAGGAAGCGGTACCGGCGATGAACATGGAGGTTATGGCTCGGTTGTGAGCTACTACGTACCGAGCTTGGAGATAGGTAACATCGCCGTTATGACGAGTCACACAAACCTCGATTCCCGGGCTTACGGCTCACACTGGTACAGCTTCTATGATGCGAATCAGGGCCAGGGATCCTTCACTCCCACAGAAGGCCCGCCGGGCAGCGGTAGCGACCTGTGTGACCGATTGCTTTGGCCAAGTCTTTACATCACGAATGATGAGACCGGTGACATGGCAATGGTCGGATTCACCTTTGACCAGTCGTGTGAGGGTGGAATAGACGATATCCTCGTCACCCACAAGACATTCGGTGATACCATGTGGGGGGATCCTGTTCTTCTTCACACTCTTGATTATGCCAATGCCTGGAAGAGCTTTCCGAACATTCCAATGCTGGCTGGGGCGGACAACGGCCTCATGTGTATCGCATCAGCCGACATGGGCACGAATGTATACCTCTGGTATTCGACAGACGCGGGAGTAACCTGGAGTAACAGGGTCAATGTATCGGGATATCCGGTAACGCCCATAATCTGTCCTCCGGACTCGACCTCGACTGAGTATAGGCCGATGCAAAACAACGCGATCGCGGTTTCTCCAGGAGGGATGCCGCACGTCGTCTGGACCGAGTATCAGGCACGCGGCAGTGCAATCGACTCCCTTTACACGCCGGGAGTGAGCGGCCTCTACCAGTACAGGACGAAACTGACTCACTGGGATCCTGTGCACGGGGTAACCACAGTTTATCGTCACCCTGCCGGCCTGGCCGACTTTGCAGAAGGTACAGCCTTCGCATACAACGTAGGCCATCCCACAATTGGTTTCGGTGAGACGGATGACATCGTCTTTGTCGTGTACGAAGGATTTGTCGACGAAGATCAAGATCCAACCAACGGGATTTATTTCGGAGATATCTATGTCAGCATGTCTACCGATGGTGGTGCAACATGGGAGGACAGGGTGAATATCACAGACAGTCCCGGATCCGATGATCTCTATCCCGCCATTGCGAGGAAAAATCCTCAAGGCGTTGTGCAGGAACTCGATGGCTTCAGTGTCGGAGATCCTGATGGGGTCAACGACTTCGTCATAATGTATCAGAATGATGACGTGGCCGGAACCTTCCTGAGGGGAGAGGAACCAGTCGCGAACTGGGATATGGTCCTGGTGGCTCCGGTCGATCTCGCCGCCCTTGGACCGGAGCTTGAGATAGATATAGAGCCGGTGAATGGCCAGGTGTTCGATCCGGGTGACTGGATAATATATGCGGTTACTCTGACGAACAACTCTACCTCGGCTATCGAAGTAACAGCAGCGGCTTATGCGAGTAACGTGGCAGACTGGAGACTAAATCTGTTCGGCCCGATCACCTTCACGATCCCTGGAGAGAGCACGATAGGGCCGGTAAATCTCCAGAACCAGGTTCCCTGGGGCGCACCGCCGATGACGGCATATATCTGTGCCGAAGCCAACGAGGTGCACGACTGCTACCAGGTCACGATACAGTGAGGTTTATGGCTTCGCTTTTGAAGCCGTTTTCAGGTTAGGGCTTCGTTCTAATTGCGAATTTAGAAGACCGGGCCCCGATGAAGGGCCCGGCTTTTTGATTTGCCTATTGAAGATCCAGTCCGAGCTCCTGCCTGAGCTTGTTGAAATCGAACTGGAATTGGGACTCGGGCGCTCGAAGGTGCCAGTTCTCCCATTCATTGATGAGGTTTGCAATCTGTACTCTGCCCTCAGGCGTGGTGACCACTTCCCGGGGTGTCCTGTCATGGAGCTCGGGGATCCTCTCATCGGCCCATCCCATGAACTGCTCCTCCATGAAATCTGTTAGTATCTGCCTGGATTCCTCGTCCAGTTTGCTAGGGTCGAGCGAGAGGTCTCCGCCGAGTGTCTTGGAGAGTGAGTCCTGGTCGAACGGCTCACAGGAGGTCTCTTCGAGCGTGATCAGGTCTACGAGGTGTTTCATGAGCCTTTTTCCAAGTTTCCTGTCACGGGGCCTGCTGTTACATTCTGTGATGAGATGGTCAGAGAGAATCCTCACATGGCCTTTAATTGTATATTGCTCTCCTTTCACCTTCTTATTCCTCACGCTCCATTGGAATACGACCCCTCCTTCTTCATCATCACAACGATCGATATTTCTCATTCCTTCGAGCCTTCCTATGATGTCCGATCTGTGTGCCGGGTCGAACGAGTAGCGGGAAATTGTGGTCTCCAGTTTCTCACCGTCTGTGTTACGGAGTTGGGGGAGAACGGGATGGAGAAGATAGTCCACGAACTCCTGATAAATCCAGATGATGTCGAGATCGAACTCAAGAAGCTGGGCGAGATCGGTGGCTTGACCGCCTGTCATTTCATCAATCAGCTCCTGGACGGTGCTTCTGTACCATATTGAGGGCAGGGGATAGGGCCCCATTGCGCTGAGGATGTATTCACCATCAATTCCCACAACATGTCCTAGCAGGAGGTCCCACTTGTTGACTCTTCGCGACTTAGACCTGTCGTATACGAAGCGTTCACGGCCCATCGCAAAATCTTTCAAGAGCATTCCCTTGCCCGGTTCAACCATCTGCACCTCCCAGAACGTCAACGGCTCCTTACGGGCACACTCGATGTACCGTTTCATGAAAGGATCCATATCAGGAGCATGCTCTGCAAGGTAATTAGCCGCAATGGTGTGTTCGCTTGGAAACCGGATCTCGCTGTATAATTCAAGATAGCCCGGATACCAGTGATACAGAAACCATGTAATGAACATCGGAGAATAGGCGTAGTCTTCAGGCTCCTCTGGCGGACTGCCGGCCCAGAAGTCGTCCCATGCCTCGTCAATGCATTCGGGACCATACACAGCTGGAGCATAATCCATAAGCAGCCTGGTGAGCTCATCGGCAGTTTTTTGAAGGAGGCGACGGGTGAGAACTGCAGATGAGGCCTGTTCCTTGAGAAGACAGCATTTCTTATACTTCTTGCCACTCCCGCAGGGGCAAGGGGCATTGCGACCGACCGTCATCGTGACGAACCTCGGAAGATCGGGTTATATTCCTTTTCCCAGTCTATATATCCCTGACTGATCTGTCAACTAAAAAAATCGATGATACCGCACTTCCCTGCCTCCTTTTCTGATGTAGAGTATTCGCTGGATGAAACTTTCTCACATCTCTCATTGGAAGGTATTGATTTTCATCGCTACAGCCTGTCATCGTGTACAAGCTACTTGCGCGTGTAGATCAGCTCCATCGATTTGTACTCCTTGCCGTCCGGGCCCGTATCGTAGAATTCCGCGACATGCTTGTCGGAACCTTCGATCCTGTTGACCCTGCGC
>JBHIFB010000008.1:0-44712 GCA_046760905.1 Candidatus Glassiibacteriota bacterium
GGTCGCTTCCCAGAGTGATAATATGTTACCGTAATTGCGAACGCGACCACTAAGAATACCGACAATTCTCCTGCCCGATATTCTATCTTTAAAACGCAATGAAGGGCCCGTTTTAACAGGAGAGTGATGTTAATTCATTTCCGTGACGAGGGATTAAAATAAAGGGCGGGTGGCGCTTAAGGATATGTCATAGAGCGGGCCCTGGAAGAGCCCTAGTGCAAGAATCGCAACGATGCATGCGTAGAGGACGGCTTTCATAGGCCTGCTGACTTTGATTTGATGAGCCTGGGTGGGCAAATTAACATACATCACCCTGACAACCTGGAGATAG
Organism: Candidatus Glassiibacteriota bacterium; assembly: GCA_046760905.1. Lineage (GTDB taxonomy): Bacteria > Gemmatimonadota > CAZMKB01 > CAZMKB01 > CAZMKB01 > JBHIFB01. The sequence goes on from JBHIFB010000008.1 coordinate 332, forward strand.
TAGAAGAGCGCCACAACGACGTTCAGGATGGCGACTATGGCAAGCCATGAGTAACCTGCCCTTATAACAGATTCGATCAGCAGGAATTTACCGAAGAAGCCAACAAGCGGTGGAACTCCCGCCAGCGAGAGCATCGCCACGAGCAGGGAGGCGGCTAAAATGGGTGAACGCCTGGCCAGCCCAGAATAGTCTATGATTCTGTGACTTGTCACCGCTTGCCTGAAAATGACTATCACTGTGAATGCGAGCAGGTTTGAGAAGAGGTAGCCTGTGAGGTAGTAAAGCATTGCCGCCCCACCATCAAGGCTACCCGCTACAAGGCCGAGTATGAGGTAACCGGCCTGTGCGATACCGGAGTAGCCGAGCAATCGCTTGATGTTGGTCTGAGGGATCGCACCAAGGTTACCGTAGAGGAGCGTGATCACTGCCACCACCGACAGCAATAGACCCCAGGTTGGCTTCAGCGGAATGAAAACCGAATAGATCAGTCGCTGCAGCAGAATGAATCCTGCGGCCTTGCTGCCGACCGAAAGGAAGGCAACCACCGGCGTCGGCGCGCCCTGGTACACATCCGGCGCCCAGGAATGGAAGGGTATGGCAGAGATCTTGAAACCCAGTCCGAGCAGGAGCAAAATGACCCCAGGAATGAGGATTGAATCATACCCACGGGATGATTGTATTGCTTCTGTGATGCGGCTGTAATCCAGGGAACCTGTGGCACCGTAAATGAAAGCAATGCCGAGGAGAATGAAAGCAGCGCTCACGGTACCGATTATGAGATATTTTATCCCGGCCTCCAGTCCCAGCTCCTCATCCTTACTGTAAGCGACCAGTATGTAAAAGGAAATCGTCAGAAGCTCCAACGCCATGAACAATGTCATTAGATTGTGTGATGATGCCATAAAAAGCATGCCAAGGGTGGCGAAGCTTCCCAGGGCGTAGTACTCCGCCGGCACACGTCCAACCAGCTCTTCCGAGCGGGTCATCATTATGAATACTAGAAGGGCTGCAACAAGGAACAGACTCTTGAAGAAATATGCAGCGCTGTCAACAAGCAACATGCCATGCCAGCCGATCCCTGTCTGGCCGGGATGAAAGCTGTATCCAACCAGTAGCGCCATGCCGAAAATGGCGACTTTTCGTATGATGTCGGGTCGGCTGCCGCGATAAATCATGTCAAGCGTCATGATAAGGATTCCGAGAGCGAAGACGGCTGCTTCGAGTCCTATGATACCAAATTTTATTTCACCAACCATAATGGTTACAGCACTCAAAAGAAATGTAAACCTTCAGCCGCCGCCTGTGCCGCGTGCATATCACCAATCAATGGCGTGACAGCGGTCTCTATCAGATCAACCAAAAAACCCGGCGCAAAACCGAATACGATCAATATGAGGATCAAGAACGCGTAAGGAAGCCGCTCGCGGACTAAACCGGCATCCTTGAGCCCCTTCCACTTGGAATCCATTGGGCCGAAGAATATGTTCGCCACTGCCCGCAGCATGTATGTTGCTGTGATAACGATACCAAACGCAGCGGCAATAGTCGGTATCGGATAATTCTTCCAGGCGCCTAGAATGACCAAAAGCTCTGCCACGAAATTCGCTGTCCCCGGAAGGCCGCTGGAAGCGAGTGCGCCTATGGTAAAAGCAGCGCCGAGGAACGGAAGCTGCTTCGACAGCCCACCCAGGTCGGCAACCATGCGTGTGTGGGTTTGAGTGTAGAAAAAACCTACAAGACCGAACAGTAGAGCCGTCATGATGCCGTGTGCGAACATCATGAACACGGCACCGTTGAGCGCCACGACGCTCATGCCTGCGAGGCCCAGGAGCACATAACCCATGTGGCTTGAACTCGAATAACCTATTATGAACTTGATGTCCTTTTGTGACATCGCCACGTAACCACCATAAAGTATGTTGAAGATGCAGATATAGGCAACGAATGGCATCCACTTCACCGCTCCGACGGGAAGAAGACCGAAACAGATGCGGATTATGGCGAAGGCTCCTAGCTTCATCAACACCCCGGCATGCAGCATCGACACAGCGGCCGGAGCAGAGGCGTGACCGATGGGTGACCAGGTGTGAAACGGCCACATGGGGACGATGACACCGAAGCCGAGAAAGATGAATGGGAAAACGTAGAACTGCAGGCGTGGATCGAACCCTGCATTCTTCAGCTCTATGAGATCCGTGGTATAGACTCCCGTTGCGGCACCAGCGGAAGCGTAAAGAGTTAATATTCCCACCAAGGCAAAAAGCGCACCAAGGGTCAGATAAAGTGTGAGTTTCATCGCCGCATATTCCTTGCTGTATTCCTGGCTGCTCGAACCCCACACCGCGATAAGCAGGTACATCGGTGCGACAGAAAGCTCATAGAACAGGTAGAAAAACAAGAGGTCAAGGGTCATGAAAACACCAAAAACACCGGTAACCAGTATAAGCAGGAGGACGTAATGCTCTTTTACCATGTCTTCGATCGTCCACGATACGAAAACCCCGGCGAAAATGACGGCAGCCGTGAGAAGCAGCATGGCGATTCCGATCCCATCGGCGGCGACATGGTAGCTGATCCCCAGCGATTCAACCCATGGTATTCTCACAATGAACTGGTAGCCTGCAGCTTCGCTGTCATAGAGGAACATGAGCGACAGAGCACACAAAAAGCTCAGGCCGGTTGCACAGGCAGCTGTAATGCGAATCATATTCTTGTGTCCGGACGGGATGAAGAGGATTATAATCGCACCAAGCGCTGGAGCCAGCTTGATGAGGGGAAGAATCGGAAGATGCATTCGCTACTCCCCTCCCATGAGCATTATGAGAAGAAGCAGGGCAGTTCCGCCCCCGAGGATGAGAAGCTCTGTCTGCAGCTGTCCTGTCTGCAGCTGCCTGAGCTTGTCTCCGAAAAAGCGGATCAGATAAGCGAATCCGTTCACCATGGTACGAATGAGAACCCAGCGATCGAATGCATCGCAGATACGCGCCCACCCCTGTTGCACAACACCCACAAGCCAGTCATACATCTGATCCATGTAATACTTATTCACAAGAAGTCGGTGAAAAGGCCTGAGCCTCTCGCTCGCTCTCTGGGGATCTATGACTCTCCTGGAATAGATCAGGTATCCGGCGAGGAGACCGGACAGACCGACCACGCTCGATAGAATCATGACATCCGCATGGAACTCGGGCGGATGGCCGTGATTGCCGCTGTAGACGAATGAGCCGAAGCTCACGCTCCCCTTGAAAACGAATGGAATCGGGCAGCCAGCTCCTATCCATCCCGCCAAGGCGGAACCTGCCGCAAGGATGACAAGCGGCACGGTCATCACCGGGGGAGCTTCATGAGGCTTTTCCCCCTTGCGCGGACTCCCGAGGAAGGCGACGACGAGAAGCCGGGACATATAGAAGGCTGTGATAAAAGCGGTCACTACCCCGGCCACGTAGAGGATCGGTACCTCTCGTGCAGCAGCCAGTATTTCATCTTTGCTGAAAAACCCGGCAAGCGGTGGGATTCCGGCTAGGGCAAGAGCGCCTATCACGAAAGTCCAGCCCGTTATCGGCATGCGCTTAAGGAGACCTCCCATATCCCAGATGTCCTGCGTATGAAGTGCGTGAATCACGGAACCGGCGGCCAGAAAGAGAAGGGCCTTGAAGAAGGCATGGGTTGTGAGATGAAACATTCCTGCGGTTATTGAACCGAGCCCTATAGCCATTATCATGTAGCCAAGTTGACTCAGGGTGGAGTAAGCGAGGATTCTTTTGATGTCGTTCTGGGTAATCGCCATGGTGGCCGTGAAGAGGGCTGTAAAACCGCCTATGTATGCAATTACGATCAACGAAGCCGGTTCGGCCGTGAAAAGTGTGAAGGTCCGAGCTAAAAGGTAGACGCCGGCTGCTACCATTGTAGCAGCGTGGATGAGCGCACTGACAGGAGTTGGTCCCTCCATGGCATCGGGTAACCAGACATGGAGCGGGAACTGTGCTGACTTCGCCAGGGCTCCTATAAATACAAGCAGAGCAGCCGCTAGCAACGGTGTTGTTGACAGGGTGCCATTGGAAAGGCCGTGAGAGATGGCTGCGAAGTCCATGGTCCCGGCGGCATAGAATAGAAGGACGATACCGAGGATTAAACCGAAATCGCCGATTCGGTTTACCATGAAAGCCTTCTTGCCGGCATCTGCGGCAGCAGTGCGCTCATACTCGAATCCTATGAGAAGATATGAGCTGAGGCCCACGAGCTCCCAGAATATGAAAATCTGTACGAAGTTGTCTGCCAGCACGATACCGAGCATGGAGAACATGAACAGGGAAAGTTTGGCGAAGTAGCGGGAAAAACCTTTGTCTCCGTGCATGTACCCGATAGAGTAGATGTGAATCAAAAGACCCACGAAGGTGACGACTAAAAGCATGGCTGCAGCCAGCGCATCCACCGTCATCCCCATCTGTATCCGGAAATCGGCGACGTGAATCCAGGGCACAGAGCTTTGAATCGCCTCGCCGTGCGGCAGCGACAGAGCCTCATATATGAGTGGAATAGAGAAGGCGAAGCTAGTGGCGCATGCACCGACAGAAAGACCTGCGCTCAGCCGGGGCCTTTCGAGGGCAAATTGCATGATGAACACCATTGCCGCAGCAGGTGCTAACAGGACTATCCAAGGAACGATTGATATCTCCGGGAACACCCTGCCCTCATCTCCTCATTCGATTGAACAGTGAAGTGTTCAAACTTCTTCTGTGGCGAAACACAAGCACGGTTAAAGCCAGGGCCACCGCCACCTCCGAAGCCGTGACGAGCATCACGAACAGTACGAACACCTGGCCGGCCAGCTGCTGCCAGTAAGCGGCATACGCTACAAGAATGAGATTAACTCCGTTCAGCATGATCTCGAGTGACATGAGCAGGATGAGTATGTTGTGCCAGAACAGAACACCGGCCAGACCGATGCCAAAGAGTATGATGCCAACCGCGATGAATGCATCATAACCGATCATGCTCTTCTCCTATGTCTGTGCGCCAGGACCACGGCTCCAAGTACGGCAACAAGCAAAAGAACCGAACCGATCTCAAACGGTACCAGATAGGTGCTGAAAAGCTCCTTTCCAAGGAGAGCAACATGATCCATACTCCCTTGCTGCGGAATGTAGGTAACGGGCTTGTGAGCGTTTCCGCTATGTGCGAGAGCATAGAACAACTGGATGATGAGAACACCGACAACTAAACCGCTGCCTATTTGAACCGATGTGCTGCTCACGATACTCCTGCCTTCCTCGGGATCGAGGGACATGATAACGAAAAGAAAAAGTATCATGATTGCCCCTGCGTAAATGAGTATCTGAATTATGCCGACGAAGAAAGCGCCAAGTAGGGTGAAAAGGCCCGCCTGCCCTGTCAGTGTGATGGCGAGGAACAAAGCCGAATAGAGGGGGGAGCGGCGGGTGATGACAAATAGTGCAGGCACCACCGATACAGCCGCGAAAAAAAGGAATAAAAAGGTCATCATGGGCAATTCACTCTCCTGACAGACGCATCTAGTAAGGTCACTTAATCATCCACACCTTTCATCTTTTTTATCCACTTCTCTTTCGTGCTTTCCAACACCCTCGAGGAGGAACTCCTTGTCATAGTACAAGTGGCTCCTATCATACTCGGCCGTCTCGATGATACAGGTGTCCATTCTGATGGCATCCTCCGGACATGCCTCCACGCATAAGCCACACCACACGCACTTTGCAAAATCGATCTCAAATCGAACCGGATACTTCTCTATCCTCCGATCCGGGTACTCTCCGGCGACGATATAGATGCAATCGGCAGGGCAGATCGATTCGCAGCACATGCAGGCCACACAACGAGGAGAGCCATCCGGATTCCTGGTGAGGCGGTGGCGTGTGTGATAGCGCTCAGGAATCACGGGCTGCTTCTCAGGATACTGGATAGTCACCGTCTCAGCCTTCCTGTAACTCACACCGAAGAGACCGAGAACGTGCCCGAGCATATTATGGCCGAAATGTGTGGTGGTTACCCAAAGACCTCTCACCAATTCGATGACATAGATCTGCTGCCACCACTTAAGTTTTCTGTCCACCGGTATCGCCATGGATCTTTACTCTCTACCTACTTTTTCTGTCCACCGGTATCGCCGAGCGTCTTTAGCCTCCACCCGCTGCCAATAGCCATGCAACAGCCGCCGTGACAGCCAGGTTGACCATTGCGATAGGAAGAATCTGTTTCCACCCCAGCCGAAGCACCTGATCGAAACGGAAACGCGGGAGTGTCCACCTTATGAGCATGAGCAGCCATATGAAGAAGGCCACTTTCAACATGAACGAAGCCACCTGGAGAAACACAACTGCCAGATGGGGCAGGTTCCACACGGTATGCCATGGGAAGTGGAAGCCATCGCTTAAAAGATATGGCACCTGCCAGCCACCGAAGAAAAAAGTGGTGATGGTGGCCGCAGCTACGCTCATGGCAATAAATTCGCCCATCCAGAAGACTATGAATTTCAAACCACTGTATTCGAGGAAGTATCCTACTATCTCGCTCTCGCCCTCTGAGAGATCGAACGGGATTCGCCGAGTCTCGGCAATGGCGGCTACCATGAAAAGTACGAATCCGACAGGCTGGAGGAGTATACCCCATTTCGGGATCCATCCGCCTATTAGCTGCCCCTGTGCTCGTACTATATCATCGAGCTGAATCGTACCGAAAATAAGGCAGATGCCGAGTATTGTAAGGCCGAATGTAACCTCATACGCTATCATCTGAGCCGCGCCCCGCATGGAACCTATCATCGCGTACTTGTTCCCTGAGGAGACACCTGCCAGCACAACTCCGTACACGCCGAGAGACGCCATTGCGAATATGAAGAGGAAACCGACGCTCAGGTCAGCCACCTGCAGCTGGAACTCACGGCCACCGATGCGGATCACGTCTCCAAACGGAATCACGGACCATGCAGCCAGCACGGTAAAAAGTGAAATGAAAGGGGCGGCGAAATGGAGCCGTCTGTCCCCGAATGGCGGTACCCAGTCCTCCTTGGTGAAAGCCTTGATTGTATCGGCCAGTATGTGAAAGATACCGAAGACACGAAACCCGAAAATCGGTGCCCTGTTCGCACCGATGCGATCCTGCATGACCGCGCTCTGCTTCCGCTCCACCCAGGACATGATCGCAGCGAGGTTCAGCACACCAAGGAGAACAAGAAGTGAAATGGCCAGTTTCACTGTCCAGAACATCCAATCCATTGTCAATCCCTCTCCCTTCTGCCGGACGACTCCTCGAGCCGAGATCCCGGATATCCCGGGAGACCAGCCCCGGATTCCACCAGATCGTCGTATGAGATTCCGCCGAATACAGATATTTCTTTCGCGAGTTCATCGAAGGTGGTCCTGGATTTCCCATCACCGAGGTCGACCCCGAGCCGGCGGCCGATGAGTGCCACGGCTTCCACCGCATTTTTCGAGTATCCCTTAGGCCCAAGGGCCGGAGTCACCCACTGCAGGCGGCCAAGCCAGTTGACCCAGGTCCCGTTCTCCTCGCTCCAGGGGCTCACAGGCAGAACAAGGTCAGCCCTTTCCGTCAGGGTGCTCGCATTCGACGCAAAGACCATTAAAAAATCCACACCCTTAGCGGCGGCATCGATAAGTTCCTCGGGCGGCAGACGATCCGGAATGCATTCGACACAGACTAGTATTCTGAGAACGTTATCTGCCGCCATCCTGAACACCTCCTCACTCGGCACGCCGCCTCGGGAAGCCTCACTCACTATCAGTTCGAGACCAAGCCTGTTGGGGCTGCGATCGTTGCGAAGAAGGAACCCGTCACCTCCGACCTCTCCCCCATTCTTCCGAAAACCAACGTGCTCTATGCCGAGAATATCAACAAAGAGTTTCCGGAAAAGAAAGGCCGCCTCGTTGGTCATCCACGGCGTAGGGATGCATCCGGCAAGCTCACAGCCTTTATCTACACGTAGTGGTTGCAGGCGCTCGGCTGCGATCTTCAAAGCCTCATCCCACGTGGTCTCAACCTGCGCATCCCCTCGCCGTACCAGAGGCCGCTCGAGGCGGGTTGGATTTTCCGCGAAATCGTAATCGTAGCGTCCTATATCGCACATCCAGTAGTCGTTCACATGCGGGTTGAAACGGGGTTTTATGCGCATTATGCGCTTGCCGTCGTTTTTCCAACAGAGCTCGGTATTGAAATGTATCTCTATATTGCAGCCATTGGAGCAATGAGGACATATCGAAGGCGCTACCTTCAGATACCATACCCTGCACTTGAATCTGAAATCATCATCCGTGAGGGCCCCTACCGGACACAGGTCGACCACGTTGCCGGCGTATATGTTGCCATCCAGTGCCTTCCCATCGACCACGTCGATGTATGACCGGTCCCCCTTCCCGAAAAATCCGAGCTCATGAGTGCTTGTGATATCCTTGAGGAACCGGACACACCGGGAGCATAGGATGCAGCGCTCCTGGTCTAGCACGACGCGCGCCCCAATCCTCGTCTTCTTCAAGCGGTTTATCTTGTGATGACGTAGCCGTGATCTGTGTTTCCCGTCGGTCATATAGTAGTTCTGCAGGTCGCACTCGCCTGAGGTGTCACAGATCGGACAGTCGATCGGATGGTTGATCAGGAGGAACTCTAGATCGGCTCGCCGTACCCGCTCGACCATAGGTGATTTCGTGAAAACTTCCTGACCATCCTCAGCCAGTGCATAACAGGAAATCACCGGATTCGGGACTCCCTTGATTTCCACCTGGCATATCCGGCATATCCCGACGATCTCAAGTCCCGGGTGATAGCAGTAACGCGGAATGTGGATGCCGAGCTTCTCTGCCGCCTGTAGAATCGTCGTGCCCTTTGTTACCTCTACGGTTTGACCGTCGATTGTGAGCTTAACCGTTCCAGCGCTCATGCCGGACTCCCGACCTCCCTGGCCCCACGTGGCCGGGAGACCGCCTCATCGAACTCGTCACGAAATTTGGTGAGGATTCCGCTCAGCGCCCAGGAGGCTCCGGTGGCCAGTGGACAGATTGTAGTGCCGTCCATGTTCTTGGCAATGTCCATAAGGTCATCGATATCGCGAGGCTCCCCCCGACCATCCCTGATGCGCTGGACCACCTTAAGGCTCCAGGCCGTCCCTTCCCTACAAGGCGTGCACTGCCCGCAGGATTCATTCGCGAAGAAAGACATGATGTTCTCCAGCACTCTTACCATGTCGGTGTCCTCGTCCATGACGATCACGGCCGCAGAGCCCAGCATTGAGCCCGCTTCCTGGAGGCTCGTGAAATCCATGGGAACATCGAGCTCCTCTCCAGAAAGCACTGGTGCGGATACCCCGCCCGGGATAACTGCTTTCACCCGCTTCCCACCACGAACGCCTCCACATGCTGCAATGACATCCCGCAAAGGCGTGCCAATAGGAAGCTCCACCACGCCCGGACGCTCGATGTGTCCGCTCACCGCATACAGCTTCGTCCCCCCGTTTTCGGGTGTGCCAAGATCCGCGAACCACCTTCCACCATGCTCGATGATGTGGGGCAGGCAAGCAAGGGTTTCGACGTTGTTGATGACCGTTGGCCGGCCGAAAAGCCCCACTGCTGCTGGATACGGAGGCTTAAGTCGCGGCCACCCTTTCTTGCCCTCGATGGACTCGAGCATCGCCATCTCCTCACCGCAGATATATGCACCAGCTCCTATCATCACTGAGACCGGTAGGCTGTAACCGCTGCCAAGTATGTTCTCGCCAACGTAGCCAGCGGACCCGGCCTCCTTGAGTGCGGCCACCGTTCTCTCCATCGGCTCGAGGTATTCACCCCGTATGTAAATGTAGCAATCGGTAGCCTGAGTGGCATAACCCGCTATGACTATCCCTTCTATAAGCATATGCGGGTCATACTCCATTATGAACCGATCCTTGAATGTACCGGGTTCGCCCTCATCAGCGTTCACAACAAGGTAACGCGGTTTACCGTCTGAGGGCGGCAAGAACCGCCATTTGCGACCGGTATAGAAACCCGCGCCGCCTCGTCCCTGCAGATTAGAGGTCACAACCTGCTCGGTGACTTCCTCGGGAGTCATATGTCTCAATGCCAGCTCCAGCGCACGGTAACCACCACGGTGGCGGTAGACCTTCAGAGTATGGGAATTCTCAACGCTCCAGTTTTTAGTAAGAATCTTCTCGCTCATCCTCTCCTTCCAGCTTCTTCGAGCGCTTCGAGAAGGCGGTCCACCTCATCGAGCTGCAAAGGGCCATGGAATCGGCCGTTTACCTGAAACGCCGGGGCCTGGTTGCAGGCCCCGATGCATTCGGCAACCTCGAGCGTGAAAAGCCCGTCTCCGGAGGTCTCACCATGGCCGATCCCGAGCCTTTTTTTCAGGTGGTTAAGAAGGCCTTCGGAACCAAGAAGGTTGCAGCTGATATTGTTGCATACTGTCAGGGTGTAGCGGCCGTGAGGGCGCTTCCTGTATAAATGATAGAACGTGAGAACTTCGTGCAGGCGCGCAGCTGGGACATCGAGACGCTCGGCCATGTAATGCTCAACCTCCGGAGTGATCGCACCGAAAGTCTCCTGTGCGAGGTACAGGGCGGGAAGAATTCTGCTAGTTCCCTCTGGAAACGCTTCCAGGATTTCCTTAAATCGCTTCTCGGAAGCCGCGTCGAATTCAGTGTTCATCGATCGAGCTCCCCCCCTATCATATTGATCGATCCAAATATCGGCACGATATCGGCCACGGTATGCCCTTCGACCATCTTGTGAAGAGCACTCATCAAGAAAAAGCAAGGGCCCCTGCAACGCACACGATGAGGGCCCGATCCGCCCTCGCTGACGATGTAGAAACCGAGCTCGCCGTTTCCCCCTTCGACTGGCATATACGCCTCCCCCCTGGGCACCTGGATACCGTGACCGGGTCCGGTCATTATGATCTTGAAGTGATTCATGAGCGCTTCGATGTTGGCGTATACCTCCTCCTTCGGGGGGAGGGCTACGGTCGGGTCATCGACTATGATCCCGTGGTGACGCTGACGTTCCATCCCTTTCAAAGTCGGCGGCAGGTCCACCACCATGTTCTCGTAATCGGGAATGAAATCACCTTTCTGGGTGAGCTCCATGACCTCCGCAGGTGAGATGTGAACGGCTTCGAGATCACGGCTTTCGAAACCGCCTGGCATCTGATCCAGGCACTGTTCAGAGATGCGGATGCTCTGTTCGATCTCCTCCATCCGCACAAGGTACCTGTCGTACACATCGCCCTTGTGCCCTACCGGTATGTCAAATTCCATACGGTCATACACGTGGTAGGGGAAGGCTTTCCGTACATCGTACTCGACACCGCAGGCACGAAGGAGAGGCCCGGTAAAGCCGTGGCTGATCGCCTCCTCCTTGGAGATGACCCCTATGTCGCTCATACGGTCAACGAATATACGGTTGCGGGTTAGCAGCTTGTGGACTTCGGCTACAGTCCTGCGAAGCTTTGGGAAAACTTCCCGGCAACGCTTGTCGAAGCCGACAGGCAGATCAGCCTTGACACCGCCAATGCGACCGTAAGATACTGTTATTCGAGCCCCGCTTACCTCTTCGACAAGCTGATAGAGCCATTCCCTTGCTTTCATGCAATAGAGGAATGCCGTCATGGCACCGAGCTCCATCGCGGCAGCTCCGATGCTGGTCAGGTGATCCGTGATCCGTGATATTTCACTTAAAAGTACCCTGATATACTCCGCCCGTTCAGGGATCTTTATACCGATGAGTTTCTCCACCGTCGCCGCGTAGCCGAAATTATTGATGAAAGGTGACACGTAGTTGAGTCGATCGGTATAGGGAAAGGCCTGTGTCCAGCTGCCTGTCTCGCAATGCTTCTCGAAAACCCTGTGCAGGTAACCGATCTCAACCTCCGCCCTTAGAACGTTCTCACCCTCTATCTCAAGTACCATCCTTATAATACCGTGCATAGCCGGATGAGTCGGTCCCAGATTGAGAAACGTGCTCTCAGTACGTCGTCCTTCCTCCGTGTCGACGTCGAGGGTGCTCATCAGTTCTCTGGCCCTATCATAAGGTTGCCTCTTTCTGATCGGGTAATCTTTACGTAGAGGATGTCCCTCGAATCCATCATACATAAGGATCCGCTTCAGGTTGGGATGCTCTTTGAAACGGATCCCGAACATATCCCATACCTCCCGCTCCAACCAATCGGCACAGCCCCAGAGCGGGGTCAATGATAGCGCCTCGGGTTCATCCCCGTGCACAAGAAGTTTGAGTCGAACCCGGTGCAGGTGCCGGAGCGAAAGATAGTGATTTACTATCTCGAAACGGGGCTGCCTGGGCAGGTAATCAACAGCGGTGATATCGATGAGCATGTTGTAATCGAGCTCGGGATCCCCCTTCAGAAATCGACTTATGGTCACTATCTCATCTGGGACAACGATAGCCGTATCGTCACCCCTGTGAGAGTGAGTTTCGAGGATTGCCTCGCCGAACCGTTCCTTCAGCTTCCTGAGGGTGATCGATTCCCGATCGTCACCCATTTCCGAACTTCTCCTGTCCCCTCTCATATTATTACAGTTCCTGTTTCGACTTTCTGATCTTCTCCTGAAGCTTCATGATGCCATCCAGCACCATCTCCGGACGCGGCGGACAACCTGGAACATGTATATCAACCGGAATGATGGTATCGATTCCCTGGACGGTTGCGTAATTATCATAGAAACCACCCGATACGGTGCAAACTCCGAATGCCATCACCCACTTAGGTTCCGTCATTTGATCGTACACATGACGAAGAACAGGGGCAATCTTATGGCTGATAGTACCCACCACCATGAGCAGATCAGCCTGTCTCGGAGAGAAACGGGGCAGTGCCGCACCGAAGCGATCGAGGTCGAAATGCGCCGCAGCGAGAGCCATGTACTCCATGCCGCAACAGGCAGTGACGAATGGATAGACGAAGATGGACCAGCTTCGCGCCCAACCCAGAGCCGCATCGACTCTAGTCAGGGTGACATTCTCCGGCAGCTGGTTCAATCCCATTGAAGGGCTTCCTTTCTCCAGGCGTATGCAAGCCCGAAACCGAGAACAGCGAGGAAGAAAAACACCACTAAAAGAGCGGAAAATCCGATCAGCCCGAAACTGACGGCCAGGGGATAGAGGAAGGCGATCTCCATGTCGAACACAACGAAAAGTATTGCATAAAGCAGAAAGGCCGGCCGATAGGGGCTTCGCCTCGGAGAGGGAAGCACGTAACCTGTCTCAAATGGCTTTGATTTCTCCTCACTCGTACGCTTCGGGCCGATGAAAGACGCGAGCGTCATCATGACAAGCGGCACCGCCGCACAGAGTATCATGTTGAGAATGAGTGCTCCGTACTCTCGAAACATACTCCCGTCACCAAGACATGGAATTACATGGTTCAGTAATACTCATAGAGCCGCAACCCGAGCACAATATATGACATAAAACATACCTGTCAATGGGACCTTGTGAAGGGAAGCTTGATTAATAGTATACTTCACTTACAAAGGCGTCAATACCACGCTTATAGTGAAGTTCCCGCTTTATTTCCTCCCCCCCGCGCTAACTGCGTGCGGTTTTCCCCTTCCTGCTCGCCTAAGATGGGTACCCCAATGCTCTCACGAATCACTCAAGGGCTCTAAGTTCCAGGAAAAATGGGGAAAGTGCACATACTATCTTTCGCTTGACATACTCAGCTTTCTAAGGTATAATCGAGATGAGAATTGAACTGTTTTTTATTTTTCCATAGATGACACAGAGCAAGGATGGGAATCATTCCCGGCGATCTCTGAGTTGGTCAGAGCTCTACAGAAGATAAGATATGAAAAAAAAGTGGCTCGTTTACGATAAAGGATGTATAATACAGTCATTATTGATGGTCTATTCGGTTTAACGGGAGGTGTGAAGAAGAAAGGCGAACTTTTCAGATACCTACTTTTCAACAACCAAACCATTCCGGGAGGCGCAACATGTCTAAAAGGTATTCGATTCTCTTTGCCATTTTTTTCTCGTCGGCCCTCCTTTTTTCCGGTGGCGGCTGGGCTGCTAACGCGGTGGATGTCCAGGTAACGGTTAATACTCCGCAAAGCATAGTTATCGAATATCAGTTCGGGGATTTTACCAGAACGCCGGTCGACATAGAAGGCGCGCAGTACATGGAAATCCGGCTGCCCAGCGAAGGAGTGACTAAGGAACTGGGTGCCCCCGCTGTCCCTATTGTGGCGCGCAGCATCATAATTCCCGGTGACAGGCAGATGTCTGTGCGGGTCATCGAGGCCGAGTACTATGAGATCGGTGAAATCGACATCATCCCCTCAAAGGGTTTCATCCTCCGCACAGTGGATCCGGCAGATGTCCCCTGGACCTTCGGTGAGTCTTACCATAACGACAGCTACTATCCAGGACAGTTGGCCATCGGGGGCGATCCTTACATCATGCGCGACTACCGGGGGATGGTGGTGACGGTTAATCCGTTCCAGTACAACCCGGTCAAGCGAATTCTGCGGGTTTATACGTCGATGACGGTGGAGGTTGTAGCCGAGGGTCCGGGCAGGGTGAACTTGCTCGAACCGAGGGGACATGAACGGGCTCTTTCGCGGGCTTTCCACGAACTCTACTCCGCGCATTTCATCAACTACAACATGAACGGCCGTTATGACCCGCTGGACGAAGAAGGCGACATGCTGATAATCGTACATGATGCCTGGAACGAAAACGTCCAGCCTCTGGCCGACCACAAAGAGTCCATCGGTATCAACACGACGGTTGTGAATGTATCCACGATAGGCAATAATTCCCAGTCTATTAAAAACTACATTCAGGATTTATACGACACCAGCGACTTGGCTTTCGTCCTGCTGGTGGGTGACGCAGCCCAGGTGGCCACGCCCCAGGCCTCCGGCGGAGCATCGGACCCGTCCTATTCCAAGCTGGCGGGAAACGATGACTATCCGGATATCATGGTGGGCCGCTTCTCGGCAGAGAGCCCGGGAGACGTGGACACGCAGGTGGAGAGAACGATCGAATATGAAGTGAACCAGTCTGTAATCCAAGACTGGTTCTGGCGCGGAATGGGCGTAGCCTCGAACCAGGGCCCCGGCGATGACGGAGAATATGACAACGAGCACATCGAAAATATCCGTATCGACCTTCTGGCTTACGGCTATACGCTTGTGGATCAGATATATGATCCCGGAGCCTCGGCAGCCGAGGTGACGGCGGCCTTGAATGAAGGCAGGGGCTGGATCAATTACTGCGGTCACGGCAGTCCGACTGGATGGGGAACCACGGGCTTTTCGAACAGTCATGTCAACGCGCTGACCAACGACAACATGCTGCCTACGAACTTCACAGTGGCATGCAACTGCGGGGAGTTCGACAACTACACCTGCTTTGCCGAGGCCTGGCTTCGAGCGACAAACGGCTCCGAACCGACGGGCGCCATCGCGGCGTACATGAGCTCGATCAGCCAGTCATGGGACCCGCCCATGGAGGCGCAGGACGAATGCAATCTGCTTTATGTGGCCGAGGCCTACCACAGCTATGGCACTCTGTGCTATGCCGGATCCTGCTCGATGATGGACGATTACGGCAGCGGCGGCGTGGAAATGTTCAACACATGGATCTACTTCGGCGATCCCTCTCTCAATCTGTTCTATGTTGCACCGGACGAGATCCGTGGCCATGTCTATAATGCGACGACCGGACATGAAATGGAGTCGGTACTCGTTCAGATCCTCGACCCGGAGGCGTCCTGTTATACCGATGAGTACGGTTTCTATTCCATGAAGGCCGATTACCCTGACAGTGTCCAGATCACAGCGAGTTTCATCGGTTACGAAACGGATACGGAGTGGGTCAACGTGACGCAGGAAGGGGTGACCTACCATAACATCTATATGACCGCGATCAATCCAGGAACTCTGGCCGGCAACGTGACCGATCTCGATACGGGTGAGGGGATCGGCGGTACGGTGAGCGTTTATTCCGGCCTCACGAAGCTGACTTATGGACCGATCGACGATGTGACAGGCTATTATGAGCTCGAGGTACCCGAAGGGACGTGGACGGTCACGATCGATCCCGAGAATCCATACATGAGCGTGAGTGAGCCCAACGTCGTGATCGTAATGGGTGAGACGACGATACAGGATTTTCAGCTCGCGGCTTTGACAGAGTTTGTGGATATAAGCGGCTCAGCGGGGATAGCTTATGGAGGATACGGGGAAGGGGTCAGTTTCGTCGATTTTGATGGGGACGGAGATGAAGACATATTCGTGGTGAACCTGCTTGGCGATAACCGTATGCTGAGAAACGATGGAGGCACGTTCACCGATGTTGCCGCTGATGTAGGCCTGACCGGCAATACGAAGGGTTTCGCCGCTGTCTGGGGTGACTATGACAGGGATAACGATTTCGATTGTTTCATCTCTCAGAGAAGCGGCTACAATGCCCTTTACCGAAATGACAACGGAGTCTTCACAGACGTTGCCCTGGAAGTCGGGGTTGGCGGAGAGGACTGGGATTATGGTCAGGGCGCGGCATGGTTTGACATGGATAACGACGGCCTGCTCGACCTGTATGTGGTCAACAAGATCGGACCCAACAGACTGTTCAAAAATCTGGGCGGTACTTTCGAGGAGGTCGGCTCCCTGTATGGAGCTGACGATTCGGGAGCCGGTGCAGGGGTCAGCATCGTCGATTACGACAATGATGGTGATAGTGATATTTACGTCGTTAACTCGGCCGAGGAGGGGAACGTTCTCCTCAGAAATGACAATACCGGATTCACAGACGTGAGTACAATCGCCGGTGTCGGCAATACTGGTGCGGGACGCGGCAGCTCTTGGGGGGATATAGACGGTGATGGCGACATGGATCTGTTCATCACGAACAGCGGGGCTGACGTGCTGTACCGCAATGACGGGGGTGTGTTCACCGACATCACGGAGGTGAGCGGTGTCGGCGACACTGGCGAAGGGAACGGTTGTGCGTTCGCAGATTATGATCGCGATGGTGACCAGGACCTGGCTGTCGCAACGGGCACGGCATTGCTGCTCTATCTGAACGACGGTGCGGGCACGTTCGTCGAGGTGAGCGATTTGATCGGATTGTCGGGAGGTCTTGGTGTTGGCCTGGCTTTCGGTGACATAGACGATGATGGAGATCAGGACCTGTACGTATCCTGTACGAACAACGTTGACGATATGCTCTTTGAGAACAGCGGAAACGTAAACACCTGGCTGAACGTGAGCCTGCGCGGTGCCCTGAGTGACAAGAACGGTGTGGGATCCCGCGTAGAGGCCTGGGTCGGCAATCGGCATTACGTGAGGGATGTCATCACCGGTTCAGGATACTACTCACAGAGCTCGATCGAAACCGAGATCGGACTGATCCGTGAAACGATGGTCGACAGTCTGATCGTCCAGTGGCCGAGCGGTAAACGCTCGAAGCTGGTACACATAGGAGCCGACCAGAGCATAAGAATCAGTGAAAGCAGCTTCCACAAGGTTCCAATCCCACTGGAATGACGTGTTCCTTATCTGGGAATCTTAGAGACCAGGAAGCAGTATGATAGGAAGCTCAAGCGCCACATCACCGATCTTCACCAGTACAGGAAGATCGAGGATGTGGCGTATGAGCAAGTTTTGCTTGAATACGGTGAATGAGATCGAATCGATTTTAAGTATATAAGAGTCATCTATGAGGCCGCCTTACTAGGTCGATGTATCTTTGGCCGCATCCCTTCGTGAGATTAAGACATTAAATCCGTTTAAAACCCAGTCGACTCAGCATTCGAATCCTGAAGGCAGCGGGTGGCTTGAGATGGGAGAAATAAGCGGGCGGAGCAGGGGCCACCCGGTTACTCTTGACAGAGAAGATTGTGCATCTTATTGATTGTATGTTCAAAAATTGTCTTATACATATCGTATATTAATGACGCACGAAAGACAAGAGAGGGCTAGATGCGGAAAATTCCATTCACATCGGCGATCAAACTCATCGCAAGGGGGACATCGAACTATCGCAGTCAGAAGGTGATTGCGCTTTCTTTCGAGCTGACGCACTCCTGCACATCGAAATGCATACACTGCGATAAAGGGGGGATGAAGAAGGAGACCGGCCTCATGCGGCCGGAGGACTACAGGGAATACCAGCAGACACTCAGGCCGATGCTCGTTCAGCTGTCAGGCGGCGAACCGTTACTTCGCAAAGACATCGTGGAAATCGCGAGGGCGGTTAAGGAGACAAACGGTGTGCCCTACCTTATCGTGGTTACAAATGCAAGACTGTTGACCGAAGAGATTTACAGGGAACTAAAGATGGTGGGGGTCGATCAGTTCTCAATATCCCTGGATTTCCCCGATGAGCGCCATGACGCCTTCAGACAATCGCCCGGGCTTTACAGGCACCTGCTAAAGATAGTCCCGAAGCTCACATCCCTCGGCCAGGATGACATCGTTCTAAACACCGCCATCACGAGAGACAACTTCGGGTCACTCCTCGACATCTATAAGAATGCTCTTGAATGGAATGCCAATGTCTCATTCAGCGCCTATACGCCGCTCCGTACAGGCAGCATGGACCATTTCATAAGCGATCCGGACGATCTCGCCGTCCTCAGGGAAACGATTACAGAGCTCATCAGGTTGAAGCAGAGAGGGGGGCGTATAGTCAACTCAGTCTGGACCCTCTCGGGAACTTATGAATACTTCAAAAACGGCGGTTACATGCCAGGATGTAATGCCGGCAAGAGATTTCTGGTGGTACAGCCGGATGGCACGCTTCTGCCCTGCTCAATGAGGCTCGAGAGAACCTTCTCTTCGCAGGAGGAAATCCTCCAGGAATTCACCTCCACCAACGCCTGCGGCGCCTGTTATGTGGCTATCAGGGCCTACCTGGATGAGAACTACTGGACGCTTTTAAGGGACAACGTGAGCCAGAGGGTGTTCAGAAAAGCCGGCATAAAAGAAGCCTGCTAATAATTCCCCGCAACGAGATTCGGCTTTCCTGTTAATGATATACAGCTTCCTTTACTTTATTTTAACTTTCCCGCACCTGTTGTGTCAAAGGAGGTAAAAGGGCAATGGACACGAGCGAAAAACCCCAAAACCAAAGAGGAGGCAAGGCATGATCTCCAAGAGATTTCAAACTATCTTCGCAGCTACATTTCTCATCCTCTCACTGGCTCCATCCCTCACAGCGAACATGAACCATTCACCTGTGGATCTAACCCTCTACTGCAATCCTCCTGAAATCCCGCCTGTAGGAACGCTTTACGGTGAGGCTGTGGTGAGAAACAATCGTCCACAGCCGGTGAGCTTCGTGATGTGGGGAGGAATCTTCATGGGCGATGAGCTCCTTCTAGAAATCGAGCCTGTCCCCGGATTCCTCTACGCATGGGATGAGCACCTTTTCCCCATACCAATAAACATTCCGGAGGAATTCGAGCTCGGCGAGTACAGGCTCGAGATCAATGTTGGACCGAATCAGGAGGAGATATGGAAGACGGACCGAAGGCAATTCTGGGTGAAATTTCCCCCTCCGATAAAGGCATTCCTGGAAACTTCACCAAAAACAATCTGGCCCTGGCTGGATGTCTATGCCAATCTCCTCCTCGCTAACATGATCGATGAGACCCTGGATTTCAGCTACAGGGGCGTTGTGCTTCACAACGACGTAATCGTGGCTGAGATAGAGGAGGAAGAAGTCATCCTCGAGGCCGGTGAACACACAATGATCCCTATATTCATCGATCTTCCAGAGGATTTGTTGACCGGGATCTATAACGTATGCCTCACTATTGGCCCTGACAGCCTGAGGTGGCTCACGGTGAGGGATTATTTCAAGGTGAAGTTCCCCTCGCCGATCGAGCTCGGCCTCTTCGTCAATCCTATGAAGGTTGCTCCTGGAGAAATGGTCTGGGCAAGCGCCATAGTGAGAAACGAGACCGAGGAGAATAAGCGATTTGTGGTGTGGGGAGCGGTTACTCACCAGGAGATACTCTATCTCGAGTTTTCCCCCGTACACGTTTTCCTCGAACCGGGTGAGGAACGCCTTATCACGTTCCCGATACCTATCGTCGAGCTTTCTCCTTTCGGGATTTACAGGACCAGGGTTGTCATAGGACCCGAAGTGGGAAGGGATTGGACTGCCGCCGAGGCACTCTTCTGGGTGCGGGAAGGGGATGGAAGGAAATCCTCCCGACCGGAATAAGTGCAAACCGCGAGAAAGGGGGCCCGCACCAGCCCCCTTTTTTACTTCCTTAATATGTCCAGAGACTCGATAGCTATAGACATCTCATCAAGCAAATTGCTTCTGCCGCGTTTGTAAGATATCACAATCTCGTTACACATTATAAATGAAATGTATGTCAATGCATTCGCGTGAGACCCGTACAATAATACGCCCTTATGGACTCTCTATCATGCTTTCAATCCATTACCCTACATCGATTAAGCTGAGCCTGTCACTGCGTGGAAAGGAGGCGTTGATCATGAAGACGTTTAAACTCTTATCATGCCTGGTGGCGATCGCTTTGCTGGATGCCGCAATTCTGGATACCGGGAACGATGCGCTGGCTCAGTTTCTGCCGGATCAGGAGCAGTTCGCTGATTTCTCCATTTCAGCTAATCCTGTGAGACCTGGGGACATCGTGACATTCGATGCGAGCCTTTCTGATCTTCCCGGGGATACTGTTACATATAGCTGGGATTTCGGGGATGGTCAGGGAGGATACGGCATCCTGATCGACCACTCTTATGACAAAGTCAGCGAGTACGTCGTCACACTTACGGTTCAGGATGAGCTTGAGAACGAGGACACACGTCAGATACTGGTCTCTGTAATGGATACTTTGACTTATGTGCGCTGGGATCAGTATCTTACCATGCGAGACGGCGTCAAGATAAGCACCGCCCTGGACCTTCCACCGGTTGCTCCGCCATCCTCGGGATGGCCTCTGGTCATCGTAGGACACGGCGATTGCGGCAGCCCGTGGTTCGGAAATCCGGATAATGCGAGAGGAAGACCCGAACCGTACTGGAGGGTGGCGGGTATTGATGCGATCAAGAGAGGTTACGCCATCTTCAGACCCCTTGCAAGGGGATGCCACGATTCCGGCGGTGATTTCGTTGGCGGGAGGATAGAGGCAGCAGACCTCATAGAGGCCATAACCTGGCTGATACAAAACGCCCCCATCAACCCGGCAAGAATCGGTTTCTTCGGCGGCTCCCACGGTGGGCTGTGGGGATTGAACCTCCTGGTCATGGAAGATCGGTTAAGAGCAGCCGCCATTGCAAATGCTACAACGAATTTGGGTGAGGGCCTTGCCAGCGATGGATCGTTCAAGTACGCTTTCGGGAGGGACTTCCTCCCCATGGCCTTCCTCGGGAGCTGGGCCGACCGTAGCAACTGGCGCCTGGGTATATCCTTGATGACCGGCGTGGAACGTGATTTGGCGCTGGAGTATCTGCACCGACGACACGACACTGACTGGCTTTTGGGTAGAGTTGATGAGGCAGTATTCCTGAAACTCAACTGGACAGACATGAACTTCCGTGCAAACGAGTTCCTGAAGGCGTTTCAGGACCTCCAGGCGCAGGGCAGTCCCGTGTGGCTGTATGGAGGATACAATGGGCATAATGAGATGACATCCGGTGTCGAGGAGTTTCCAGAGGAAATCGACCTCATAGGCGATATGACCGTGCTGTTTTTGGACTACTGGTTGAAGGATATAGACACGACTAATGTCATGGAAAAGCCGCCCGTAGTATATGCCATATACGGCACGAGGGACCTGGAGGAGGGAACCTTCCAGCACGGTTACGCCGATACATGGCCACCGCCCGATACGCAATACTTCACATTGTATCTCAGGGAGGGAGGCGAGCTGTCGCCGGAACCCCCGGAGGGCACGGAAATCCCAACTCACATTTTTAACGATGTAACCCAAGATCTACCTAATACAGTTCTCAAAGCTCCGTTGATCCTTGAGAATTTCGACAACATCGAGGACGACTCGCTCCTGATATACGTCCAGAAGTTGTTCCTGGATGTGGGGGAGTTCACAGAGGATGTCCCTTTGTGTCGGGTGTGCTTCACCTCGCCCCCGCTTCTGGAAGATTTCGAGATGACCGGTATCCCGAGCGCAACATACTTCGTGAACTCAAACGGTGAAGAATTCCTGCTTGCTACCGAGGTGCTGGATGTCGATTCGATTGGTCACGAGATTCTTATCACACAAGGTCCGTTCGGGAAAAAGCTCGAGGAAGACGAGATAGGAGAGACAATCGAGGTATCCTACGATCTATACGGTTTCTCCTACCTGTTCTCTCAAGGTCACCGGATCAAGGTCTGTATCAGCAACAAGGCCAGCCCTGAAGCGCTCCTGTGGGGCAAGGGACTGGGAATTCAGGAAATCATACAGTGGGGATCACGTCCATACTTTCTGGCTTACTTCACCGCCAGTGAGACGCTTCTTCTCCATGATAGCGATCACCCGGCCGGGCTGGTGTTTCCTTGTATCGGGGAACCGCCCCCTTTCGGCGCATCCCCCTGAGGGATTGGTCACACACCGGGTAAGGATCTAAAAGGAAGAAGGCGTACATAGAAACAATACATTCTAGAGAAACTTCTTGCAGAGTTTTTTGAAATTGCACCACTCGCAGGTGAGTTCGTTATCGGTGAAGGGGAAATCATCCTCACGCGCTATATTCTTCTTCGGGTCGGCTAATAGCTCCTTCATCGCCGTCACACTCGAACGGATATAGTGCTTTATCCAGTCAATGTTTGCAGGGAGCAGTCGGCTGCGGTTTTCAGTTCTTGTTGCAAGGTTGTATTCCGTTGTCGTGACCTCATCCGGCCTTGTGTGCCACATCACTACCGCGTATAAACCATAGCAACTGAGCTGAACCTGCGAATCCACATCGGCCTGCTCACCAGTCTTCCAGTCTATGATTAGCACACCCCCATCGACCCGAGCAGCGAAATCCATTTTCAGATAGATCTTATCTCCTTCGAGGTTAAAATCGAGCAGGCCCTCGAGTGCCAGCCAGTCCACCGGTGGGATACGTTTTATCTCTCCTAAAATCTTCGACTCCAGTAAATGCAGGATGCAGCTCCGGGCTCTCTCATGGAGGTTGAACCAGACCCCGTCCTGCACATCCACATTGTATTCATGCTCATACAATCCACAGTGGCGCTTGGGATTTCTCCTGTAGAGCCCATCTCTCGATTCCTTGAAGTCTTTCCTCATCCTTTCCGTCGTGCTCTTCAGCACTTCTTCCGCCCTCGCCTCTCTTCCCAGCTTCAGCTCTCTCAAAACGCCTTCTACGGCCCAGTGGACAACCTCTCCCATCCACATGTGCCTGCTCTTCAAGTTCTTGGCGATGTAGAGTGCCCTGGTTCGCTCATCTGCATCCACTTCCCAACCACCCCATGATCCGTACTTGTCATAGTAATATTTTCTCCGGCACTCACGGAACAGCTCATCCCTGGACTTGGACCAGGAAAATTCATTTACGAATTGGCCCAATTCTCCCTCTGGATAGCTTATATTCCCAGGAACACCCGTGGTGAGGATTCCGAAGGTTGGATGGAATCTCAGAAAAGGCCGTCAATTTCACCATCAGCGGCAAAGTCTGTCATCATAAGATCGTCGAAGTCGTCGTTCGAGTACTCATCCCCCTCTTTGAAGTCATAGCCACAGCGGGGGCATTTGAAATGGTTTTTCACAACGGCCTTTCTGTCAACCTTTTCCATGCAGCCAGGACACCAAATCCGCATGAGCCCTCCTCGAGTAATGAGTGGCCTCAGGACTTGAATACTCTCTTATACTAAGTTAATATTTGCCTTAAAACCTGTCAACAAAGCAGTAATGCTGCAGGTGGACGTCTTGTATGCATTTCTGCTCTCTCCGGACGCAAGGGGGAAATCGTGAAACGAGTAGGAGTCATAATCTGTCTATTTATATTGGCAATCTCAAGCCAATGGTCACTGTTCTCGGGAGCCCCTGAGGATGACTCGACAACAGCCATAAGTGGCAGGATGCTCGTCAGGATAGAACTCGAGACCCCTGATAGCTTCACTGCGCTCAGGGACATGAATCTCGATCTTGCAAGCCTCAATCTCAAAAGAGGCGCCCACGTCATCGTCACCCCCGATGAGCTGCGTGAAATTGAAAGGCGCGGTTTCTCATATGAGATTCTGATAGATGATCCCTCGAAAATACAGATAGATCCAGAGTACAGGGACTATGAAGAAACAGTGGCTTACCTCGATTCCCTTAACCAGGAGTATGCGGACCTTACTGTAATCGAACAGGTGGGAGTGAGCCAGGAGTTTGAAATACCGGTCTGGGGGATGAAGATTTCGGATAACCCGCAAATCGAGGAGGATGAGCCTGAGATATTATTCACAGGAGTGACACACGCACGTGAACCGCTCGGAAATGAGATATGCCTCGGAATCGCAAGGACGCTCCTCGAGGGTTATGGCGTAGACCCGGACCTCACAGCCCTCGTGGATGCTGAAGAGATATGGATAATACCCATCGTAAACACCGAGGGCTTCAAGTATATGATGGACAACGATCTTTCTGATCCCTGGTGGAGGAAGAACCAGAGGGATAACAACAACAACGGCGTGTTCGACTACGACTTCGACGGTGTCGACCTCAACAGAAATTACGATTTCAACTGGGCAAGCGGCGGCAGCTCGGACCCTGCGAGCTGGGTGTACCGGGGGCCCGCCCCCTTCTCCGAGTCTGAAACCCAGGCGATAAGGGATTTCTCAACTGGTCTCCACAGGTTCGTATTCTCGATCAGCTACCACTCCTACGGAGAGGATGTGTTCTGGCCATGGAACTGGCCAGGGAATCCAGCGCCCGATGAGGATGTCATATCCGAGGTGGCGATGGAGATGGCATCCAGGATAACCACGCGGAACGGTTTTGGTACATATGATCATTCCCCGATCGGAGGCATGACAGGCTACAGCACAAACTGGCTATATGCAGGTGCGGGAAGCATCGATTTCACGGTTGAGACGTGTACCGAATTCATCCCCGCCGGAACCGCCATTGACAGCATTGTGGAAGCCAACATACCCGGAGCCCTGTACCTTCTCGAGAGGGCGCTCGTCGGCCCGGGCATCACCGGACATGTCACAGACAGCGGAACCGGCTTACCCATCGAAGCCGAGGTAAGGGTGATTAAAAGGGACACCGAGATAATCGAACCCCGCACATGCGAACCCACTCACGGCAGGTATTTAAGGATGCTACCTCCTGGAGTATATGTGGTATGGTACACTCTGGCCGGCTACGGTGAGCACTTTGAACAGGTAGCAGTGGAATCAGATACGCTAACAGTAGTTGATGTCGAGCTTTCGATGGTCGTTTCCCTCGGACTGTCACTGGCAGAATTGGATGACGACGCTACCGGCCCAAGCGATGGAAACGGTGACGGATTCCTCAACCCGGGTGAGACCGTGGAGCTCGATGTATGGCTTGAAAATATCGGGATGATGACAGCGTACAGCGTATCCTGCACACTTAGCACCGCTGACACCCTGGTCACTCTCATCGATAGTGTGGCCAGCTATGGAGACATACAACCCGAGGAAATCCTTCCGGGCGATTCACCATTCGTCTTCACACTCTCAGAGCAAGCGAGGGACGAAGATGAGATCTCTTTCCGGCTCATCGCCGCAGACACATCCTCCAATTCCTGGAGCTTCGATCTGGATTTCACAGTTTATGCGGCCGAAATAGACTTTCAGTCGAAGGCGATAGATGACTCCGAGGGCGGCGATGGGGATGGCGTTGCCGAGGCGGGTGAAACCATCGATCTCCTGCTTGCACTTCGCAACCGGGGATCCCTGGCCGTGAGTGGGGTATGGGCAGATATCTCCACGGGCGACCCGTTCATCTCCATCCTGGCAGACAGTGCTTACTTTGGTGACATGGACATCGGCGAGTACTCCTTGAGCCAGCCGCCGTATACTCTGTCAATAAGCCCTGACGTGCAGGACACCCACACCGTTAGACTCACCCTTGGCATACATGGAGTCGATTACGAAGAAGAGGAGGAGTTCTCAATCAACCTGAGCCCGGTGGGTATAGACGCTTTTGATGAGGAGGTTTCTATGCCACGTGTAACGAGGCTCTACCAGAACTACCCGAACCCGTTCAACCCGAGCACGAAGATAGAGTTCGATATAGCCGGGGGGGAAGGCTCCCGGGTACCCGTGAAACTCTCGGTCTACTCATCGAGGGGAAAACTGGTGAAAGGGCTTCTTGAAAGCTCGCTCGCACCAGGCCGCCACCGGGTGATTTGGGATGGGAAAGATAGCAGCGGCATCCAGGCCAGCTCCGGTATTTACATACTCAAGTTCGAAACGCCAAACCTGAGCAGCTCACTCAAGATGGTGATCCAGAAGTAGAAAAGCTACTTGGACAACCAGGGGTAATCTCATGCAGGAAAGCATCTGGAAACGCCTCTTGACCCATTTTTCGAACAACCTCACATCGTACCTTCTCCTCTTCGCAGTGGCTTTTACGCTCCTCATATCCTTCAGGTTTCCCGTGTATTTCCGTGGAGATGACACGAAGTATCTCACGTGGGCCAATGATAACAACAATCCCTTTACTTCGTTCCTGCCATCGGAATCTATCTTCTTCGGGATGTTTCGTCCGATTAACAACCTTACCTGGTGGTTTCTGTATCATCTCTTCGGCCTGAATCCATTATTCTACCAGATATTCATCACATTTATGTATGCTGTTTCGTTGATATTCTTCTTCAAGCTTGTGGAACTGTTGTTTTCAAGGCCGGTGGCTTTCCTTTCGGTGATCTCATATTTCGGAGTTTTTTTCTACCTGGGATATATCATTTTCTGGTTCTCCGATTTGACCTTCGTCCTTGAGATGTTTTTCATGAATCTATCGCTTTATTGCATCATATATGCCTTGAAACTGAGAGGTAATCCCGTATGGGGCGTGATCTTCTTTATTCTCGCCTCCCTCAGCAAGGAGCCCTCCATCTTGATCGTCCCCTGCGTCACACTGATTTATGTAATCACCCAGTGGAGGGATTTTACAGTCGAGAAGCGCAGGAAAAGCGCAGGTGTCCTTTTTATCCTGCTGCTTATATGTCTTGGCGAGATGCTCTTTACACCATTTATAAGGGGCCGCCTAGGCCCATCGAGCACAAAGGGCATATCATACTTGACAGACAGGCTAACTCAGAGATGGAGCTTCTATTCTTCCCTCCTTCTATCAGAGCTGGGGGTTTCAATCTGGATCTCCTCGTTTTATCTTTCAATGAAGTGTCTGTTCGGTAACGATTCCAATTCCATAATTAAAAGGTTTTACTCTATCCTTGTACTGAGCACTGTTCTGTCCCTCATCCTCAAGCCATTCCCGAGCATAGCGCTAATAGCGCTTTACATCTCTTTCCTTCCGATTCTCGCAAAGAGGTCGAGAGTGTCAATCGCGGTGCTATGGTCCGTTGTGCCTTTATCGGGTATCATGATGTCATCTTTTATGACGAGAACTTATTTAACAGAAGCCTCGTTCGGTTTCGCCATCCTCGTGGGAGTCGCTTTCCATGACATTATCTCTAATATCTATATCGCTCTTAGGGAGCTGCCCCGTAAGCTTGTCTGGATAGCGGGGACTGTATCTGTTGTGATTCTCTGTCTCGTGCTTGTCGTCTTCGCGTCCAGGCTCAGGCTGAAACTCAACGCGTTAGAGCTGATCTCTGCCAGCAGACAAAACCTGAGGGAAATGATTGATTACGTTTCCACGCATTTCTCAAACAAGCCTGTTTCACTGCTTGTGATAAACTACGGTGACATGGGGATTCTGCCCAAGGATGATATACATCCGCTTGATGATTTGACGAAGGCTCGTCGCAAGAAGGCGATGACGAGTGCTGACTTGCGTCGCCTGCTGAGAATCGCGGGTCAAAATAATATAAGCGTGAACGGCATGCGTTGGTTTCTGAGAAATAGGGAAGCGGAAGATGGCATTGTGCTTGTGATGAACGATTACGAGAATGAATATTTACAAGGCCTCGACATCGAAAGACGCCTCATCCACGAAACCGAACGATGCGGAGAAAGGAAGTGGCTATACTATATCTCCAAGTGAATAAGATACTACCTGGCAAGTATCATCTTCTTCGTAATACTTCTCCCATCCGCTGTCAGCCGGTAGAAATAGACGCCTGATGGAAGCGGTTCACCTCTATCGTTTTTCCCGTCCCAGCTTACCGTGTAATGGCCGGGGGCCAGGCTTCCTGAGAGGAGGGTTTTCACTCTGCTTCCTCTCAGGGAATATACATCTAGCTCTATCAGTCCCCTGGCCGATTCGGAAACCTGGAATGTGATCTCGGTCTGAGGATTGAACGGATTGGGATAGTTCTGGTCAAGCTCGAATGCAAGCGGCAGCCTTTCCGGTTCATCACCTCCACCGATTCCAACGCCAGGTGCGGCTCTCGATATCGAGGAGGCCTGGGTAAAGTTCGGATTCGTCTCACCTTCCATGGAGCTGACATCTACCACGAAAAGCTGTTCCTTGCCCGCCCATGTGTACTCTATCGTCGCCGAGGTGTCAGCGAACTCAAATGGAGGAATACCGGTTGTCGTTATGGTGGTGTCATAAGCAATCCACCGCAGCACATCAAAAGTACCCATCGGAATCGTCATCGTACCCCATGCGTCAACGGTCACATGACTCCTTTCGACGAAGCTGATAGGAAACCCTAATACGGTGTCAGCCCAACCTAACTCAAAGGTCCATGAGCTGCCCATGTTTATGGGAAGAGGAATCTCGGCTTGAGGGTCGTACACCTGTACTAATGAGCTCTCAGCAAAATCGATCCCATTTCCGAGCCATGTCCACATGTTGCTCTGCAAGTCCATATAGGTATATACTGTTCCAAACTCACCCTCCTCGGTGAGCATGAAACACATGTTTGCCCCGGGAAAATTACCGGCGAAAGGAGTTCCGGCCACATTCACGACCTCGGTAGATGTCACAAATGGTGTTTCGTATGATGTGAAATCCCATGTCCTGGGTCCTCCCGACTGACCCAAATCCACTGTGAATGTCCCGATGTCTGTAGACTCCTCTGCGAAGACGTAGCCCACCGGCTTGTTGATATCAGAGCTGGTGATAGTAATCTGGGCTTTCACACCCGGAAGACAGAGAAACAGAAAGCAAATTGCAAAGACGAGCGATGCCGATAACAATTTCTTCATTGTGACCCCCAGACGCTTAAGCTCCCTGGCCGCATTTTTCAAAGAGGTTTATTTAATAATAATTACGCCTTCAGCAGGATCAAGTCAACAGTATTATAAAGGTGGAGTTTCCCCGAAATTTGAAATTTCTTTCTGTAACTGTTCAAATGGATGGAAGTTAGAGTTCAGTTTAACTGGAACTTGGAGTTGTTTCGTTCGGACTCTTCGTATTGTCCCATCCAGGGCTCGCAGGTGGGGGATCAGGGCAGCGTTACTTTTGTTTCGACATGCGGATTGACCGGTCTTAGCTAACAGTATTACAGGGCCCCGAGTCCTTGAGCGGAAGGAAGACTCCACGAGCCTGGAGGTTTACCTGGCAGGTATTATAAGGAAAGGAAACTCACTCACATCAACCACCTCTCCCCCCACCTCGATCGAGGCTCGATATGTGTAGAATCCGGGAGGTGCCGCGAGAGGGATGGCGTGTGAGAGTGGCAAAGAGAGAACCTCCCAGGGACCGATACCGAACTCGACTGGACCAAGGACAGGATTGCCCGGGAAAGGCCCTGACGGAGTGTCAACATCGATCCAGCCGTTGTATATTACTGCGCTGTCAGCATTGTTCGCGATTGCCACATGGGTGCCAAGCATTCCACCGGCCTGGACCAGGTACTGCTCGGCCCTCGCCGATACATCTCCCGGAGGGATCAGGATGTCGAATCCCATGAACGAGAGGTAGTTGGTAACCCACGACTGGTCGGTCGTGTCAGGGTCATCGGTCTGGGCAGGAATGCCGCCGTCGTCATCGGTGTCAAGTCCCATCAGAGCCTCAACAAGGAGACGGTGGTTCACCTTTCTGCCTGAGGCACCGCTTGCTTCCCATACCGAGTGGTGACCGAGTGCGTACCAGAAGTTGTGGGCTGTATTCCAGCTGCCGGCGTCATCGAAGGTTTTGAGATAGGGAACATACATCGAGAGTCAATCAGAGACGAGGTCTGGTCTTCTCTGGAAATATGAGTTGAGCAAACCCCACATCGTGACGCCACCTGACATGGCCCAGCTCTCTCTTGCAAGCCCTCTATTCGGATTGTCTTCTACCCAGCCTTTGATTTCTGCACCCATCTGAGCAGCTGTGAGCCGTATCGAAGGATCGTCGAGATAGACTCCATACCGGTACAGGCTGCCGACCGCCCATGACTCCACCATACCGTTCAGCCAGACATATGGAAAAACGCTTATGTAAATATCAAGCGGATAGGCCATCAGGTATAAGGCGCAGCTATCAGCGTACGGTCTATATGAAAAGTCCCCGAATACGGCCTCGTACTCCATGACAGCCCATAGCCCCCAGGCGCAATTGTAAACACGGTAGTATCCGATGTCTCCGGTTCCACCCTCTTCATTGTAACCGGGGAAGTTCATCACATACTGCCAGGCAGCCGCCACGTTGGAATTATACGTTGTATCGCCGGTTAGCCCGAAATACCTGGACCAGACCCAGATAGACTCCTGAGTGTTGTCAGACTGTATTATATCCGGCAGATGTTCGCCCTCTCTCATGCCACCGAAATCGATCGTGTCCGGATCGGATACCTGAAGCGTGGCAATGAAGGCGGCGGCTTCACCGAGGTTCTCAAGGTAGCTTTCACCTGTGAAGTTCGATTTTCCGCCGGGCCTCACATCCAAAAGGCCCTTCCAGAGGAGATACTCGAAGAGGTCCCTCTGCGTCTGGAAGAGCAGTGGCTGTTGATTGAATTCCTCTGCCTGAATTCTCCACCTCTCATCCCCCGGGGGCCAGTATTCAGTTGCTTTCGAGTCCGGAGGCAACGTAATCGCGAAAACGGTTACAAGCAGAAGTATACGTTTCATGTCACAACTCCCGGAATGATCCCCTCGGATCGGATGCATATCCAACTCAATCAATCATACCATAGAATAAACTTGAAAGTCAAGTTTTTCAATTCCCTTTTTTGCCGGTCCCGCAATGACTGGTGTCTTCGAATCGTCAGAGACAGGCACGACCCTCTTATTGCAGCGTATAGACATGTGCACTGTCTCCCGCTGTAGGCAACAGATGCATTCCGAGGTATGTGAACATCACGGCGGCGAATCCCAGTATGGCGAACCAGGCAGCCTTCCTGCCCTTCCAGCCCTTCACAAGCCTGAGGTGAAGATAGCCGGCGTAGATAAGCATCGTGATGAGTGCCCAGCTCTCCTTAGGGTCCCAGACCCAGTAGTCCCCCCACGCCTCCTTCGCCCACACAGCACCAATCAGTAACCCGAATACGAGTGCGGTGAAACCGAATGAGATGGTCCCGTGTGTGTACTGCTCGAAGTCCAGGACCTCCTGGCCGAGGAGGTTGTTATCCTTGAGCTTCTTCGGATTCGGGTTGAACATGTAAAGGATTGCTGTTACGAAAGACAAGAAAAGAGCTGCATATGCTATGAAATAAATCATCACATGCGGTATGAACCAGCCACTCTGGAGTGCCGGGAGCAGGTTGACCACCTCCATGTCCATCCTCATAAGCGCATAGATCATTGAGGCAAATGAACCGATGGTAGCGAAAATTCCAAGAAGCCTCACCCTGTGCAGAAGCTCGATCACCAGATAGAAAGCTGCAACACAGCATGCAAGGAACACCAGCGATTCGAATAGCGTCTTGAATGGTGGTCTTCCAGAATCCATCCACCGGTCAACGATAAAAAGTATGTTGAATGCAAGCCCCGCTGCATAAACCAGAGTCGCTAGGTTCGCGAACCCCCTCCTCCTCACAATGATGAGAGAAAGGTAGAGAAGCGCGGCTACCGCATAAAGAGTCGTTGTCAACTGGAAAGGCAGATTGGCTCGTGTGAATGTCAGCCACATGATTTCCTCCTATTTCTTTCTTATCCTTGGACGGATGTAGAATATATAGATCGAGCCGATACACATCATCACAAATCCGGTGTATACAACCCAGAGCCCCGGATCCCTCACAACCTCGAAACCGGTCCAGGTCCAGTCTGATTCGTTATAACTCTGCTGGTAAATCGAATAACCGCCGTAGATTAGCGGGTGGTTGACTTCGATTGTCTTCGCCATCACTTCCTCACCGTTTTCCAGAACCCTCACCCTGCTCTTGTAGTCCAGTATATCCCTCTCCCTCTGAAATGTGGAGACATATCCCTGCCTCTCGTGTCTCAAAGGTTCGCTGAATAGAGGCGACAGCACCAGGCTATCAGCCCTGCCTCCCTCATACACAATCAGCTCGCATAACGGCTGGTCGACATAGAGCTCCTGGACAGAGAGAATGAGATCATGCCCAGAAGCCTTGAAGGAAATCGGGCTACCGAGCTCGATCGGGACTTCGCTTTCAACCCGGCCACCCTTCACAACATATACCTTTTTCCCCTCCCCAACAATGAAGACGGTGGTCACGGCCGAGGTCGTAGATCCGTGCAATTCATAATCGAGTTCGAGCCCTTCGGGCAAATCGCCACCATGCATCATACCCTTGAGTTCAGGCCTGGCGAATAAATAAACCGTTCTGTACTCGACATCCGGGTGCTCGGTGTCCGTGATTTCGACAGTAATGGCCGGGTTCACGGGCTCATCAGAAGCACTGTAGGGCACGCCCTTGTCTATTTTAAAATTGGGATAGTAATTGGTAACACGAACAATGTAGGGAGTTCCTTTAAGCCTGTATGCCTTTCCGCTTTCTACAGGCATACTCCTCTTCGCACCTTCGATACCGGTCGTATATACAAGAATGTGATGCAGTTTTCCTTCCTCGGATGGTTTCGCTTTTTTGCCCTCAAGAACGCTCGATAGTTCTTCCGGTATCTGCCAGTCGAATCGTATATTCGCATCGGTGTCAAACACGCTGCTGAAATTGTTACGCTCGGCATCATAGGCCGCGAGCCATCCCGATGCCTTCGCCTCATCGCGAGTCATTCTCGCGAGGCTTCTGTCCTCGACCATCACGTTCACGATTGGATAAGGCGGCATCCCCGCCTCTATGTCTTCCTGCTCGAGGACGGGTGCTTCAAGCCCATCGGCCATTGCATTCTCCGAGAACCTGACAACTTCGAAAGAGACCCCGGCTTCCTCGACTTTGAGTTCACTCTTTTTTTCTACATTGAGGCTCGAAAGAAGTTCCCCACCGGCTCGAGTAACCCGGAAGGTGTTAATCAAGTATTTGGGTTCATACCATTCTATGGTGAAATCATCGAGCACAATCTCATAACCCAGAGGAAGCTTAGGGGGTCCGTTCCTGGCCCTCACAATGAAATCATCCCGCTCTTCCCCTTCGTTCAACTGTATAACTCCCTTCACGCCGTACACGAAACCTATGAAAGCACCTGCAAGCGACACAACGATACCGAAATGCATTATGTAACCCCCGAGGGTCCTCATATTAAGGTCTTTTCTGGCGATGTAACAGCAGATAAGGTTCACTATCAGAATGAAGAGTATATTAACGAACCATACGCTGTGGAAAAGATCTATCATGTGAAGCGTGGTGAAAAGATTGAACAGTAAATCGCCATAGGCGCTTTTGTATTCCTGCGGCATCCTGTTCTGGAAGATGAGAGTTCCCAGAATCGTAGCAACCGTGACCACAATGATCAGGAGCACACCGAGATTCACGGATTTCACCAATTTCCCCAGAATCTCCTTCCTCCCGATGGCAAGGATCAGGGTGGGGATCAGTATCACAAGAAGGGAGATAACATAAACAGCCCACGTGTAATCGAACAGGTCTCTTAAGTACCTGTTGAATAGTCCCTCGTAAAGGTTCGAAAACAGGAAAAGGAATAACAGGAATACTATCCCAGCTCTGAAGGATATATCTCTGTCCTTGTTGTCTTTTTTCTTCTCAGAGTTTTTCATTCTCCGTCGACCTCATCAAACGGGTTCTTATGCCAATAATAGCCTAATCAATTTGAGAGAGCCTAAACTCAAAGTCAAGTATTTTTCAGAAATCAAATTCTAATAGCTTGACAATAACAAAATTTCTTATATGATAGAATTTAGGTCTAAGTGCTGCGTTTCACAAATACGGTGACGTATCTTGGAAGTGAAACGCAGCACTTCCATAGGGGCTATCGCCCCTCTCGGCGCTCGACGTCGCTCGGGCCTCCTCGCGCCGCCTCGCTGTCACCCCTGGGGGAACGGCTGCGTTCCCCCAGACCCCCACAGTGTGGTCGCTTCCCAGAGTGATAATATGTTACCGTAATTGCGAACGCGACCACTAAGTTTCAAGAGATTATTCCTTGTAAGATCAAATTCCCATCTTTTTTATGGCTTAAAGAATTTAATACTCACCTGTATGATCATGCTGCTTTTAACCTCGAACCGGAGACGAATCAAACGCCTCTGAAACCAGCGCCTTTCTCATCCTGTGATATTTCCGTGGACAACTGCGGCTCAATCACCCCACATCCATATTCAATCTTCATCGCAGACGGTGCATACAATGGCACTGACAATACCATCTTCTTCGTAAATGTACCAAGTCCTGCCGAAGGCGTGTTCCAGATGGATCCCATCACATGTTCAATCGTTTCAGGAACCTTCTACAGCATAAATTACGGAATTTCGCAAAGGGGAATAGCATTTGATCCAAACAGGTACCAGTTCTGGGCCGGTGGTTGGATCGATACTTACATGAACCAGTACGATGCGACTCCGCCATATCCCAGCATCTCACATAACTATGTTCATCTCTCGATCGCTTCGGCGGCCATCGATTCTGAAAATGATTATCTTTTCATAGGTACGAACAGTTCATACGACATGGTCTATGTCTACGATATCTCGAGCGGGAGCCTTGGCGATCTACTTGGTTCCTGGTGGGTCCCGTGACAACAGGGCTCAAATGGCTGGGACATGGCGGGGATGGCCTTCGAAGACGACAACGGACAGTTCATCATTGTAAACCAGTACCTGAGCGGACCGGGAGAGGCGATGGAGATGATACTCCTGTCGATGGCTTTCCCATCGAGGGAGATTATCTTCTTCTCCTTCCTGCAGGAACATCAATTCACAACATCATGGATTTAGATTCTACCATCGTGCATGTTGTGGAATAACACACCTTATCTGTACAGCACTTTCCAATAAATTTGAAAATACTTAAAGTGATCTTTTCATAACTTGAGGATGTTATTCGCATGCTCCTCTTGACACGGAGAACTTTAATTACGAAAGAATTTGTGGGGCTGCTCTAGGAACATATGTCGTGTCAGAACCCGGGGAAAACAGCGCACACAGAGCAGCCTCCCCTTTTTTCCAGTAATTCAACTGTGAGGATGGATACCATGACGGACCGGCAGAATCGCGGAAGGGGCCTCATCATACAGGTAAGCCTCGGTTCGGGCAGGCACCGTAACAGGGACCGGAAGAGAAAGCTGGAGAGGCCGCTGGAATCTGGCCGAACGGTCCCGCATCACCGGTGAGAGACTGAGCGGTTGAGATAGTCAATCAATTCCTCTGAAAATATCTCAGCGAGACGTTCGTGTCCTCTATGATTCAGGTGGTAGTCTCTCTTCCAGTAGAGTTCTTCGTCTGGTTCACGCATCCTGTCGATTACGTTCAGCGAGATAACACCATATCGATCCAACCGTCCTGTCAATTCTTCCGTTACACGCTGATTGATGAGCAAATCACTGCCTGAGAGATTTAATATTCTGCGCACCTCATCCAGACGGTCAGAGTCCTTTTCCCATTCGACATCGCATTTCGTTGGGAGACAGACGAGCCAGAATGGAATATTCCGTTCCATACAAAGCTCCTGGATTTCTGCAAGCTGCGATTCTACGACATCCAGCGCCTTCTCCTTCATATCTGGAAACGTTTTGAAAAAATAGATCTGATTCACAGCCTGGTACACCGCGCCGGGATTCACCGATGCAGCCGATTTAAGCTTCTCATTGTAAGCTTCGCTACGCTCTTTGGTTTTGATGAGTCCCCTCAATTCCGCCGTTTGCAGAGCTTCACCGAAGTCATTGCCGGTGTATAGGACTACAACGAACATGTCCGGTTCCAAATAGCTGTACTTTTTCATGAAACCAAGGTAATTGTATGGTCCGTAATGACTCGTGGCTCCATTGAGCACCTCGTATCTCTGGTTGGATGCCTTTTTATTCAACAGAATCTCGAGCCTGTTCGGAAATGATTCACTGTTATTTATGAATCCATCGATGTGAGAATCTCCGGTCACAAGTATACGATATGTGTCCGGAGGTTTACTAACAGGAGTGTCTTCGTCCTCCCTGAATCCCAGATTGTTGGAACTCATAAAAATACTGCCTTCAGGATGTTCCGTCCATGTAATCTCAAGTCTCGTATTGGTCTTGTGAACGTGTCCGGCTGTTTCATCGGGGATAAAAACGTTGCTTCTATGCTTTGGGAAACGAAATTCCCCTCCAACGGAGCCCTTTGAAAAGGTTGACAGAGAAAACGTAAATATCCCTGCCTTGTATGCGATGGCGCTGATCAGAATGACCGTTGCAATTATGATGACAGAGACAAGTGTCCGGCCAACCGGCTTCACGATCTGACCTCCTCATCCTCAACCGGCGTGAAACGTTCGATTCGATCAATGCGGAATTCCTTCTCCACACAGTCATGATGACAGTATGCCCTGATATACTGGTTTCCTCTCGCTTCGATAATACCCAGGGGAGTGATCTTCCTTGGCAGCAGACCCTTTGAGCCTCCTCTGTACACCATCATGATCGGTGTCTCTTTCTCAACCGCTTTTTGAAAATGTTCAAACCCGATCATACCGGTCCTCTGGATGCTCAAAAGTCCCGTGAACCTGTACACATGTGTGTAATCCAATAGTCCCCTAAGTCGTTCTATCCCACCGATATCTGCAAGCAGCCTCAGAAAAATCTCCTTCACTATTAAACTGTCGGCCAGAGCCCTGTGGTGGCCCCTCACGTCAATCATGAGTTCCTTAGCGAGGTACCCCAGGCTGTGACTCGATAAGCCTCTCATAACCTTCCGGGACATGGACAGGGTGTCCAGTATCATGTGTTCGGGCTTCTCTATTCGAGCCCTCTCCATTTCCGTCCCCATGAATCCTGCATCGAATGATGCGTTGTGCGCTAGCAATACGGTGTCCGTCGTTCCGAGGAATTCGATGAAGCCGGGGAGGATTTCCTCCATCGGAGGCGCATTGCGGACCTCTTCATTCGTTATCCCGTGAACCGCGGAAACCTCCGGCGGAATGGGTACACCAGGATTTATAAGAATTTGAAACTCCCCCAGGTGCTCCCCCCGGGAATTAAACTTTACCGCGCCGATTTCCACAACCCTGTCCAGGATCGGGCTTAAACCTGTGGTTTCGGTATCGAAGGCGATCCAGCACGTTTCTTTGATCAAGATTTCCATGATTGATTCATAATACATAACAGGCGGCGGATAAGCCGCGTGGCCCGGGGATTGTGGATAAGAAAATCTGTGTCGGCATTTCTCATCTCGCTTGAAGATATATTTTAATTCGGTCTGTTTCAAGCGTCAGGGGGGTGTTACGGGATATCACTCTACCGGGAGGAATTCATCGAGGAACAGCCTCTTCGCTCCATCTATCAGGAGATCTCTCTCGTGAGTAAGTTTTATGCCGAGCCTGGAGGTAAGCGGTTCGAAGAAATTATACAGCTTCTCCTTTCTGACCATTATTTCCACCGGCATGATCCCGAGCTCGTCAATGATATCCAGCAAGGAATCCAACATATCAACATCATACATCTGGGGGTGGAAGACCCTGGTTCCGACTATCATGGCGGTTTCTCTGTCAAGACACATAAGAAGAACCGGATAATAAGGTCTGTCGTCGGATCCCTTGACGGGAATAGGTGCAAAAAAAGTGTCGATTTCCCAGGTCCCGGATCTATCGGCCGATCCCTGAATCCTCTTTGCCTTGATCTCATCAAACATTAACCTGTCAATCCCTTCTTTGAGCAGAGGCTCGGGGATAAGCCAATCGTTTCTCCATCTCAACCTGTCCTTCCCGCGCAAAGGTTTCCTCAGCAATATATACTCGGCATCTCCAGGATTTATCAAACTGATTTCACCTTCTCTGAATTTCGATGAAACAATCACCGCCTGCTCCAGGGCGATCGTTAAAAACCGCACATCGGCCGCACTCAGATACCATGGGCAATACCCCGGATCATGACGCCTGAACAATGGCCAGGCATTCCTTCCCCTGAACCTGTAGCCAAGAGATTTGATCACTTCAAGATCCTTGCGCTTCAGATCTTCTCTGTCTTCAAACGTGACCGAGATACATTTCTTGAGGAACAGGTAGTCGAGATCGTCTTCCTCGAGCCATTCTCCGGCATATATCTGCATGAGAGAGGCGAAGCCCTCTTCACCAAGAAAGACCAGAAGGCCGTAAACCTCTCCCTCCAGTCCGAGTACGCTGCAGTAACCAATCTCCCCGTCTTCGGGGTTCTGAATAGCGAAGACATCGGAATCATACATCCAATCCCAGCATGACACAGTCTTGTATTTTACGACTGCATCGTACAGTGCTTTCCACTCACTTTTCGTGGGCTCATCCTTCATCTGTATTCTCTTCTCAAATCACCGGGCCTTTTATACCTCGATCTTTTTGCAAGTGGATGATGATCTCGTAGCACCCTCAATGACTATCATACACCAACTTCACTATAATGTCAATCGAATACGTGATTTTTTTCAGAAGAGTCCAAAGGCCCACCTACTACAGGGCCTTCACCTCGCTCACGAGGTCATCGACTACCTGGCGTGCATCACCGAAGAGCATGGATGTGTTGGAATTGTAGAAAAGCGGATTGTCGATTCCTGCAAAGCCGGGGTTTAGGCTCCTTTTTATCACAATCACGTGCTTGGCTTTGTCCACATCGAGAATCGGCATCCCAAAGATCGGGCTTTCTTTGTCTGTTCTTGCGGAGGGATTTGCCACATCATTAGCTCCCACGACCAGGGCGACATCGGCTTTTTCGAATTCTGGATTTATCTCATCCATATCATAGAGTCGATCATAAGGGACTTTAGCCTCGGCAAGGAGAACGTTCATGTGTCCCGGCATGCGGCCAGCGACAGGATGAATGGCGTATTTTACGACGATCCCCCGCTCCTCGAGGAGAGAAGCCAGGTCCTGGACCGAGTGCTGTGCCTGTGCCACAGCCATTCCATAGCCGGGTGCAATTATAACGAGATTCGCATAGCCGATGATGATAGCAGCTTCCTCAGGGCTCACCTCTCGAACCACTTTGGCACCCTCTGCCACTACTGCCCCGGCCTCCAGATCGCCAGTACCGAACGCACCGAAGACGACATTCCCGAGAGACCTGTTCATCGCCTTGCACATGATAGTGGTGAGTATCAGGCCCGAAGCACCAACCAGGGCACCGCTGATTATGAGAATCATGTTGTTCACCACAAATCCCGCCGCTGCGGCGGCAAGTCCTGAATACGAGTTCAATAGCGAAATCACGACCGGCATGTCCGCCCCGCCGATGGGTATGACCAGCAGAATGCCGAGAAGAAGGGCTATTCCAAAGAAGATCAGATAGAGATTGGTGTCAGCTGATAAAGCGATCAGGTAGATGCCGAGCGCGATGATGGCGAGGAATATTAACAGGTTTGAGGTCTTCTGAAGTGGGTAGGTAACGGGATTTCCTGTAACTATACCCTGCAATTTTCCAAAGGCTATCATGCTGCCTGAGAAGGTGACCGCTCCGATTAGTGTTCCGAGCATGATTGTTACCGCCGTATCCATCGGCAGCCGCCCTGCCGTTTCGGCATGATTCATGAACTCGGCGGCAGCTACAAGGGCCGATGCCCCTCCTCCCAGGCCATTGAATATGCCGACCATCTGGGGCATCGCTGTCATCTTCACCTTTCTGGCGGAGATGGCACCTGCTCCCGCGCCAACAACCATTCCGGCTATGATCATACTGAAGTCAATGACCCTGCGGTCCAGCAGGGTGACGACTATGGCGATGAGCATCCCTATTGCAGCGAGGAGGTTGCCATTTCTGGCAGTTGCAGGTGAGCTGAGTCGCTTGAGACCGAAAAGGAAAAAGCCAGCGGCTATGAGGTATGCGAGTTGTGTCAGGAGTAGCGCATCCTGGCCCTGGTCACCCGTCATTTCTTCTCATCCTCCCCTTTCTTTTTAAACATCTGCAGCATCCTGTCCGTCACGAGAAACCCACCAACCACGTTGACCGTCGCCAGGGCCACGGCGAGTGTTCCGAGGATCTGATCCCAGGGGGTTGCCAGCCTTCCCGCAACGAGCAGGGCTCCGATGAGGGCAATGCCTGAAATGGCATTGGAACCGGACATGAGAGGAGTGTGGAGAGTAGGCGGGACCTTTGTGATAACCTCGAAGCCTGCAAACATGGACAGGACGAATACGTACAGGCCGATTAAGAGATCGCTCATTCAAACAACCTCATATAACGAGGAGCCAGCTCTCTTTTTAAAAACTGTTGTCTCACTTCACTTGTTCCGCCGCAAGCCGGTTAAGCACTTTACCATCGTGAGTAACACAGGTCTCTCTCACCACCTCGTCTTCCAGATTCAGATCGAGCTTGTTTTCGTGGATGATCTGGGCGAGAAAGTTCGTTATGTTCCGCGAATACATCTGGCTCGCATGGAGCGGTATTGTGCTTGCGAGGTTCAGTGGTCCATGGATCACCACCCCGTGTTTCACAACTTCTTTGCCTGGTTCGCTGAGTTCACAGTTTCCTCCGGTCGCGGCTGCGATATCTACGATCACGGACCCGGGCTTCATACCCTTAACCATGTCCTCCGTGATTAGAAGCGGTGCTTTCTTTCCAGGAACGGCGGCAGTCGTGATCACCACATCCGCGTTTTTGACGTGCTCGGTGATGACAGCCTGCTCTCTTTCTTTTGCCGCTTGAGATATCTCCTTCGCGTAGCCTTTCTCATCCTGGGTCTCCCCGGCCTCGAGCTCTATGTCTATGAACTTTGCGCCGAGGCTCTCGACTTCCTCCTTAACCGCCGGCCTTATGTCGAAGGCCTCAACGACCGCTCCCAGCCGTTTCGCGGTGGCTATTGCCATCAAGCCAGCAACCCCGGCACCCAGCACCAGAACCTTCGCCGGAGCGAGAGTCCCTGCAGCAGTTGTGAGCATGGGGAAGAATTTGCCAAGCGAGGCTGAACCTATTAAAACAGCCTTGTACCCTGCGACGGTTGCCTGTGAAGACAATACGTCCATTGATTGGGCGCGGCTTATCCGCGGTATGAGACTCATGCTGAATGCTGTTATTTTCTTCTCTATAAGTCGCTTGATGAGTCCGGGATCCTCATGTGGCTGGAGTAATGAGATAAGAATGAGTCCCTCCCTCATCATCTCCACTTCGTGCTTTCCTTCCATTTCGTTATGGACCGGTCGCTGGACTTTGGGCACAACATCGGCCTGACTGAATACCTCCTGTGGCCCACTCGCTATCCTGGCCCCGACGTCTTCATAGGCCCCGTCTCTTATCATCGCTCCATCGCCTGCTCCCGATTGAACGAGAGCTTCATAACCGGCCTTCACGATCTTTTCCAGAGCATCTGGTATGAGTGCGACTCTTTTTTCGTAGCCGACGATCTCCTTGACGACTCCTATCTTCATTCCATTCCCTTGTTAATCTGTCATTGTGAATAGATGCAGTAAGGTGCGAAAAGTTCATATCTAAATACTTTAGCCCATAATGTCAAGCTTTTACCTGCGTTTAACATGATTAAGCAGTGAAGAGAGCCATTTAAAACCTGTACAGGAGGGCGGCAGAAATGGTGAGCCATGCATCCCTGGTTTTACCCTCTTCTTGGGGATCGTAATCCTCCCCCTCCCCGGTCAACACCCCTCCCACGTTTTCCCCGGAAGTCCTCGTCGTCACATATCGCACCCTGGCCCCGATGCCATACTGACTTGAAAAGAAGTGTTCGTAGGAGCTATTTGCATAATATCCGAAACCTGACCTACTTTCCGTTTGCCTGCTGGCCAGACCGAATATATCGATCAGGTTCAGATTCTGCGCATACCTGTTGTAGAGAAAACCACTACCGATTGAGAAGTTCATCGAGTCATTTCTGAAACCCTTGATCAGTTTGAGGCCGAGAGGGAGGGCAATGTAGCTTCCTCTCAATTCTATGATTCTCCCGGTGGCGGCATCGAAACCGACGATCCCTTCACCCTTCAGAAAGCCGGTCGTGTATCCCAGCCCACCCTCAACCTGGATATACTTCAAGATGTGATAACCGAGGAACAGTTCCACGAGAGTGCCGGTTTCATAGGAATCACCGAGGTCACGGCGAGGCATGTTTCCGCCGATACCCAGGGCCAGCCTGAACTTCTTCTCGGTTTGCACTTCTTCCTCGTCAGGGCTTAGGCCTCTCTCTTTTATCTGATTGAAAAGTGGCGATCCGGGTTTTGGTGACGTTTCAAGAAGGGAGAAAGTCCTGCTGAACCGGAAGAAACGATCAGATTTTGTGGCCTGTTCCTCTGTGGCATCGAATGCGAGGCACGTGGTGGCGAAGAATAAGAGTAAAAAGAATGCGAGAATCCACTCTGCCTTGAATGAATCGAGCTCGCGCAGCACGATACGAGTAATCCGCATCTATAAATCCTCAGGCTTTCTCCGTTTCCTGACCCTTTGCGGCTTTCCTGGAAGCCCGATCTTTAAAAGATCGCTCGCGTGATTATCGAACCCCAGTTTGGCTTTCTTTGAAGCCTGATCTTTCAGGGATCGGCCGTTTAACTATTCAGAACCCAGATGCCCCACTCCCACAACCCTGAGATCGAATCGGGAAATCACAGCCGCACCTTTCAGGTTTTGCCTCCCGTATGAATCGAAGGTGATCTCTGCGCCGAAATTCACCTCGTTCCCGGAGAAAAGCTCGATAATTCTCTCGTCCCCATCAGCCCTGAAATGGGCGGTGTAGGTTGAGTCGGGAGAAAGTTCGATATCCCCGGCAAGGAAGGGTTCTGTCTCGAATGGATCCTCCCCTGCTCCCGCGACCATCAGACTGAGAACGGCATTTGCATATCCGGTATCGTTATCTATGAGAAGATCGATCATCATATCGACATCCACTATATCCACTATGGTCTCGAGCTCCCCTGCAATCGGAACATTCAATACCGGTGATTTGATTGTAACCGGTGGTCCAAACGGGGGTATCACCGGGTCTTCGCCATAGGTGAAGGTCACATCCTCCTGGGAGATGAAGCTAAGCACATTTACATTCACAGTGATGGTTGATGAGCCGCAGCTTGTGAGTAGCAGTAAGACTGCGTAGAAAAGCAATGTTCTCAGGATAATCATTTTCTCATGCATCCGCTTGGCATCAATCACCCCCGTCGGTCCCTCCTGCGGTGAAAAACCTTTTTACCCTCACATCAATCATCATAAACGATATCGTTTCTACCTCCTGCGAAGAGGGCCCTTCCTCGGCATAACTCATATAATGTAAGTATTCTGTAATGAGCAGTGCAAGTGGATGGTCTTCTTCGGTCATCCCGTCCGCTCGGCTAGCTCTGCCTGGGTCATACCGAGGTGCTCGAGCGTTTCTTGAAGTGTCTCCCCCGTCGGCACGGCAAAATCGGAAGGGTTAATGCTGACCTACTATCATCCTGTAGACAACTAAGCAAGTTCATGAGGTTTCAAGTCGAACCTGGTCTCAGCTTAACGGCTAAAGAGGGACATGCCGCACGATCCTAGCGGCGTCTTTAGCATGGAGGAACCCTTATGACACCAGGTGCCGTTGATTGTAATAATGCTTTTCTTATCGGGATATCGCTTATGCAACATTATCCTCTTCGATCTTGTAAAATGTATCAAAGACCATGGCCTTAACATTGGAGCTTCTCAATTTATTGGCTTGTGGAAAGGTAAGAACTTTTGTATCGTAAAACAACATACAAATTAGTGGTTGAAAATTAACCAAAATGTGTTGACAAGTGAATCATCTTATGATATGATAAAGTAGACTCACCTTTTAAACCAGAGGGAGGTGGAGAAAATGAACTCGTGGAACTCTTTCCGGATTGTTACTGTGCTTGCTCTGACCCTGCTCCTTTCCATCCTGTTTTATCACTCAACATCGCATGCATTTAA
>JBHIFB010000009.1:0-43768 GCA_046760905.1 Candidatus Glassiibacteriota bacterium
CCTCACCTGAGCCTGACGGAAGAGCAGAAAAAACAGATCAAGAAGGACCTCAAGAAGATCCAAGCGGAGTTAAAGGAGTCTGTCCGGAAACTATACCAGGTGGTGGCGATACCTGTCCAGAAGGGATTCAAGGAAGAACCCATGGGGGTTCCCACCTATGGCGAGGAGAGGCCGATCGATAAGGAGGTCTTCGAGTGGTTGCGCACCAAGGGGGAGATTCTCATTAAGATCGCCCCGGTGGTTCTCAAGGAGAAGTACCTGTCAGGGCGGGAATACATCTCGACCGAGCAGATCTATCAGTCCTCGCTCCGGACCCCGGGAGAGGTGAGGCCTGTGAACCGATCGGTCTTCGAGGAGGGGATAGCGGAAGGCGTTCGGACGGGGCTTTTCGGATTGGGGGAGCTGGAGGATGATGCGCCTGTCTGTCGCTACTTCAAGGAACAGCCGTCC
This sequence comes from Candidatus Glassiibacteriota bacterium, assembly GCA_046760905.1. GTDB lineage: Bacteria > Gemmatimonadota > CAZMKB01 > CAZMKB01 > CAZMKB01 > JBHIFB01. Next base: position 451 of record JBHIFB010000009.1, read on the forward strand.
GTAGCGCTATCCGGTAAAGAGATATTGATTTCGGAGGAGTTATGCCGGAAGGCTCCCCCGACGCCTGTATCCAGCATCACTGCCACTCCTGGAGATAAAACGGTGACAGTCGAATGGCAAGGCGTTTCCGATGCGACATCGTACAACCTCTACTGGTCGGAGAAGTCGGGTGTTGATAGGAAATCTGAGTTAAAGGTTTCCGACGTGAAGAGTCCATACTCAGTCACGGGTCTTGAAAATGAGAGGTCCTACTATTTCGTCGTGACGGCGGAGAACGCATACGGGGAAAGTGAGGCGTCGGCTGAGATCAGCGCCCGGCCGAGCGCGGAAGTGAGGCCTCCTCCGCCACCCCCAGGGATTAAGAAAAGGATCCATCTCAAGTTCAAGGTGCCCAGAGGTAAGGTCGCAGGCATCATGGGTGTTATGAACATGCTCCAGAGCAAGTTCGGGACGCTTGAGATCGAAATCGAGGCCACAGAAGGCGAGATGTCCGATCAGGACTACGAGGACAAGATCAAGGAGACGTTCCGGCAGTTGGGGATTGAGGTGGAGGAAGATTGAGGTTAGTATACACCTTAAGGCCAGACTATCCTGCTTGGTACCCGCAATTGCTTTTTCTAAGAGATGTCGTTATATTTATATTGAAATTCATCCTGCGGGGTACATCCCTGCAGCGCCCGTAGGCTATGGTCTATGGGCTTTTTTTATTATAAGGGATTAAAATGAGAGTCGCTGCATACATTGATGTGTTTTAATTCCATTCTCAGCTTGAAGAATTATCCTCTATCCACCTCAATGCCTTGGCAACCGTCTTCCCATCAACACCGAGATGCCGGGCAATCGATTCGTTGCTGAGTCCTAACCTGTTCAATTGCAGTGATTTTTCGGCAATCCTCTGATAGAGAGGAAGGGGCTCTGTATCGAGGAGATCGACTGTAAACGGTATTTCTGCCGGGGTTCGAATTCTTTGCGACAGTGTCCACTTTTTTTATGTACTTCATTAGCAGGTACTTACTATATTTTCCAATAAGTTACGCCATTCAGCTGTTTAAGCCTGTTTGTGGATTTTTTGATATTTTTTGACGTGTTATAATCACAAATCGGTCAGTGCGGCCGGGCAAGATCGTTCCATCGAGCGGGTGTGAGCCCCGTCCTGGTAAGGCCCGAAGAACCTCACGCCAATCTGATCTGGCCGCTCCCAAGGTCAACGCTAAACCACACCCACCAGATTAATAATGCCCGAATCTCAACGTCATCTCCCTTGACATGAACTCAAATTCTATGCTATACTGGCCTCCAGGGAGAAGGGGAGTATTAGAGCTTCCTAACACGTAATACGGGCGACCATGTGTGTTCATCTCCCCCCATAACGTTTGTAGCGGTGCGAGCACGAGTCGCCGGTGCACGTCAGACATATACTCCATCTCACATGAAAGGAGGATGTTTATGCGCACTCATAGTCTCAGGATTTGCCGAGGGCTTCTGGCGGGGCTCGTCCTGGCGGCGGTCTGTGTCACGGCCCACACCCCCGCCCAAGCAGATCCGTTTGCCTATGTGACCAACGAGCATGATAACTCCATGTTGGTCATTGATACCGGCACGAACACCGTTGTGGCCACGGTGACAGTGGGCGCTTCCCCTGTTGGCGTAGCAATCCTCCCGGATGGAACGGCCGTCTATGTAGCAAACTTTGTTGACAACACCGTGTCGGTGGTGGAGACCGCAACCAACACGGTGATTGCCACCATACCGGCAGGGACAGCCCCCAACCATGTGGCGGTCCACCCCGCCGGGACGTTCGTCTATGTGAGCGACCCTGATCAAGATGTCGTCTTCGTGATTGATACGGCCACCAATACCGTGACGGACACCGTGACGGCCGGCAATTTCGCCCGGGGCGTGGCCGTTCATCCCGATGGCACCCTCTTCTATGTGGCCAATGAGTTTGACGATAACGTGTTGGTGTTTGATACCGCAACGAACACGGTGACGGACACCGTGCCGGTGGGAGACAGCCCTATCGGAGTCGCCGTCCACCCGGCAGGCACCTTCGTGTATGTGGCCAACAGCCTGGACAACACGGTTTCGGTCATTGATGCCAGCAACAATCTGGTGGTGGCAACCATTCCAGTGGGCCTTTATCCCCTGATCGTCGCGGTCCACCCCGATGGCAGCACCGCTTATGTCACTAATGATGGCGACAGCACAGTGTCGGTGGTGGAGACGGCGACGAACACGGTGACGGACACCGTGCCGGTGGGCGAGTTCCCTGTTTACGTGGCTGTCCACCCGGATGGCTCCAGCGCCTATGTGGCCAACTGGGGGACCAATGACGTCTCCGTAATTGACGTCGCAACGAACACGGTGACGGCGACCGTACCAGTGGGGGCCGGCCCCTTTGGCGTAGCGATAGGCCCGCTTGTCAATGCGCTCACCATTTTCCCGCCGAGCGGCGCCTTGGCGACGACGACCGGTTTTGACCTCACCCTTCTCGTAGACGCCCCTGACGGTGCCGTGCTGGTCAACGGGACCGCCACCCTGGATGCCGCGGATGTGTCGGTGGTACTGAGAGGCTGTGTCATCCCCGGCACGCTGCTGTCCGGCGGGAAGACGTTCCGCTGTCCGAACCTGCCCGGCAGTATCCTGGGCGACGGCATCCATACCTTCAGCGTGACGCTCGACCTGAGCGACGGGGACAGTGTGAGCGACACAGTGATCTGGAAGGTCCGCGGCAATACCGAGCCGTAAGGGGGGCAAAGGTAGCGGTGCTAAAGCAAATGAAATTGAATGAAATTGCTTGAGCACTGCCGCCAGGCGCTCATCGTTCGGGCTTAAGTGTCCCCCCATTGGGGATGGTTGAAACCCCTCGCTTTCAAGCGAAGAAAAGGCCTACGATATGGCCGAAGGTCATGAGTTAACAATAAATGATTGCTCGCTAGCCCCTTGGCCGCAGGTTTCTTTCTTCTCATTACTCAGCGATTGATAGTTTCTCCGGATCATTCAACGCCCGAGCCAACTGCGACCCCTATACACGCAGGATTGGCGATTGATCTCACTTGTCTCAAGATCGTCGCATAGTAAACTTCAGCATCGCCTTTCTTGAGCGCTACTCTACTGCTTGGCTTTATGTATATGGCGTACTTGGTCAGTTTGAGCCAGACACTATCTCCGCAGTTATTGATACGTATGCTGTAAATTATGCTCTAACTCTGGTGGAGAAAGAATGGACGCACAACTACTTTGAGGAATGTCGTGCTATCCATTTCAACTGGGAGCTGGACATGACATTTCCCGCTTATATTGCGGAGTTGAATACCATTTCATGTCTTAGAGCTTGGCGATGGTCCAGCCTACTCCCGTCCACCCTGGATTAGTGTCATCAGCGAATTTTTGGAGCCGGAAAGGGTGATTTCAGGAGACTCTGTGATCGCTCAGTCTCGCCGCGATAGCCCAGGCTCTCCTTACTAACGATAGGCTTTAAATAAGGCAATGTCCAACGGGGCCGGCTCGTCCCATCTCTTTCCCCCACCTCACAGCAATAATCCTTCTCTCAACTGAGAGAGTTGTCTTCCATCCACACAGGCGCTTTCGCAACCGTCTTTCCATCGACACCAAGATGCCGGGCAATCGCTTCGTTGCTGAGCCCTAACCTGTTCAATTGCAGTGATTTTTCGGCAATCTTCTGATAGAGAGGAGGTGACTCTGTCTTGAGAAGATCAACAACAAATGATATTTCAGCCAGGGTTCGAATTCTTTGCTACAGTGTCCATTTTTATATTCTCTACGATAGTGACAATTTACCTGAGAAAATCACTTGCATCATTAAGCAAAGTATGGTACAATACAATTCAGGAACAGTAATCAAACACTAAAACTTGCCCCAGCCTAATAACACTCCCAGAGCACAGAAGCCAGGTATCAACAGAAAAAATTAAAATTTTGCGAAAGATTTTCCCTATTCGTCAAATATATATAATGAAGAGGCACGTCAATACGTTGAAAGGGCTTAGAAGCCTCGATCAATAAACTTACACTTTCTGATACCTTTACCTTCTGACATTGATCAGGGGCCACAAGACTTCTTGTCAGATCTATATCTAAATGCTGCCTGAAGCTCTCGCTAAGGGGGGGTGCGTCATGCGTGCGCTCGGTCTTTTAATTCCAGTCGTTTTTCTTTCGTTCTGTATATCAACAGCTATGGCAACAACAATCCACGTCCCTACGGATTCAGCAACCATTCAGGCAGGTATCAACGGTGCTGTGGATGGTGACACGGTGCTTGTGGCTGATGGTACCTACACAGGAGATCTGAATAGGGACATTACCTTCCTTGGTAAAGCTATAGTTGTTATGTCGGAGAATGGACCTGAGAATTGCGTGATTGATTGTCGTACTTTTTTGAATCCCCATCGTGGATTTCTCTTTCAAAGCGGGGAAGATTCAAACTCGGTTCTGAAAGGTTTTACAATTACGCACGGTCGAACGATTTCCAGTGGCAGCGGGATCTATCGCTCCAATTCTTCTCCAATCATCACGAATTCCATACTCTGGGGTGATTCGCCAGATGAGATCTATATTGACACTGGAAATCCCGTAGTTACATACTCAGACATTGAGGGTGGCTGGCCTGGTGAGGGGAACATAGATATTGATCCCATGTTTGTCTTGCCTGACAAATTGGACTATAGACTCCTGTGGGGATCACCCTGTATTGACACAGGCCATCCGGATTCTCTCGATGCTGATGGCACACGAAGTGACATGGGAGCCCATTACTTTAACCAGGATGATTACCTCACACTCTATGTAACTCCTGATAAAAGATGGGCAAGGCGAGGTGAACAAGTGGGAGTCACTTATACGGCCATCAACCGGTGGGCTGGGGTAAAGCAGTTTTGGATTCTCACACAGGTCATTCAGCCAGACAGTGCAATGAAAGATGTCATCGGGCCAAATAATTATACCTTGCCAGCTGAGTATACTATTCAGTTACAAGTTATACACACCGTCCCACTGTGGTTTTCCATATGGTGTGTCTGGGTATTGGTCGAGAATAGGACTTCCACCGGAGATGCTGTATGACGAAGATAGTTTCAAGTTTTGGGTTGTCGAATGACAGTTACTCACAACCTCACAGCCACCTCTCGCACCAGCGGGGGTGGCTTTTAAAAGCTAGGAATTATGAGAAATATGAAAGCTTGTCTCATAGTAGCAGCCATCTTCGTAGCTGCGAGTGTTGGGTCGGCAACAACTATTCACGTGCCAGCTGACTCAGCAACTATTCAAGCTGGGATCAATGGTGCTGTTGATGGAGACACAGTTCTGGTTGCCGACGGTACTTATACCGGTGATGGGAACCGGGATATTGACTTTCTTGGCAAAGCCATAATGGTGATGAGTGAGAACGGGCCGGAATTGACAATCATTGACTGTGAGGGTAGTGAATCATATCCCCATCGTGGCTTTTGGTTCCATGGTGGGGAGGATTCAACTTCGATACTTGAAGGATTCACCATTAAGAACGGATGGAACTTGTACGGTGGCGGGATCTACTGCCACTCTTCTCCTAAAATCGCGGGTAACATCATTACGAGTAATATAGCCTCACGAGGCGGTGGTATATATTGCGCAACACAGTCCCGTGCCATCATTGAGAGTAACGAACTAACTATGAATACAACAATTGAGTTGGGTGGCGGGATCTACTGTGGATCCTCCGCACCAAGGATAACAGATAACATCAAGCAAGAAAATGCGAGTTACATGCTCTCCCAAGAATTATTGCGCAACGAGCAATCCATTCCACTGATCAAGAAAAATAAGATCATTAATAATAGATCAGGTGGGGATGGTGGTGGCATCTATTGCTACAAGTCTTCACCAATTATCGATGGTAATATGATCATCGGGAATGTTGCAGAAGACTGGGGCGGTGGTATTGTTAGTTACTGGTACTCCTCTCCACGAATCACTAATAACATTATAGCTGTTAATATTTCCGAAAGAGGCGGTGGGATCTTTTGTTGGTGGTATTCATCCGCGATCATCTTGAGAAATATAATCGAGGGAAATTGGGTTGAAAACGATGGTGGTGGTATTTATTGCTATCACCACTCTACTCCCATAATAATCAATAACACCATTGTAGCAAATTCTGCAAATGAACATGGCGGGGGGATCCACCTTGCTTTTGAATCACTATCAAACATCACTAACACAGTCTTCTGGAATAATGAGTCGAACAAAGGCAAAGAGATATTTATAGGTGGTACTTGTTCTCCATGTACACTTACTATCAGCTATTCAGATCTGGAAGGAGGCTTATCCTCAGTATATATCGATACAGGGGGTGCCCTCAACTGGGGTCCCGGCATGATTGATGATGATCCTCTTTTTGTGCTCTCGGAAAAACGAGATTTTCGCCTCCTCTGGGGGTCACCTTGTATAGATACTGGAGAGCCAGACTCCCTCGATGCAGATGGAACGAGGAGTGATATGGGGGCACACTTCTTCGACCAAGACGATTATCTCACGCTCTACTTAACACCGGATACAACAGAGGTGGAGCAAGATAGCCAATTGGGAGTCACTTACACGTTGATTAACAGGTGGAATCAAAAAGAGCCTTTTTGGATATTGACACAAGCCATTCTACCAGAAGAGGAGCTTTGGAACGTCTTCGGTCCAGACAGATACAGTATATGCGCTCGATATACAGTACAGTTTCTCATAGCTCATGACATCCCATCGTGTGCCAATATTGGTAAGTATGAGTACAGGTCAGTAATCGGCCTTTTACCTTCGATACTATATGACATTGATAAATTCATTTTCAAAGTAGTCGCGCCAGATAGTATTGTCCGTAAGTTTCCTGCAGGATTGAGATAATCGGATAAAGAGATTTAAAGGCACATGAGAATGTAAGCTCCTTATCTTTTTGATTTTTTCTTCTCTATAAGCTACAGCCTATCCAGGAATTTTTTCCATGGTGTTGCTGGGAGTGTCTCCGTAGTCGAGTTGCCGTACGCTCTGATCATCATCGCAGCTTTCTCGACCTGTTCAGGATCGTCTGCCTCCACTATGTCGACAATGTCAAATCTTCCCATTGTCACATAGCTATCCTTCCACCTGACCCCAGGACATTCACTCTTGATCTTCTCCGAAACCGTCGTAGCTAACTTTCGGAAATCCTTAGGATCCGAAAATGCCTCGGGAGAGATCTTGCTGAGAATCACGTAGGTCGACATGGCTCACCTCCTTGAGCATTAAATTAAAAAAGATCCCATCGCAACAAAGTCGAGCCCGGGCTGGACTGCTCCTAACTGATGATTAAAAACAATAAGTTCCTTGGTAACAAAGCCAAGCCTAAACCTGACAGCTCCTGAGTTATGCTAAGGGCCTTTCATGCGCTGGGAGGCAACTACCACGGGTTCGTTGCCCAGCGCGTTGTAATAACGGCCGAAGGTCCTGGCCTCTTCGGTGTCTTTACTCATCAGGTTCTGTGCCCACCTGTGACCGATTGATTGATATAGCAATTCCACCGCTACGGTGAACGGCCCTTGCCCACCTTCTACCGGGATGCGATATGTCACCTTGTCCTGTCCGCCAACGAAATCGTCATCCGTGGCCGCTTGACCCGTAACTGCTATGAGATCTGATACCGCGGTCTTATCAAAGCCTTCAGGCAGTAATCGATTGTCCTTGATGAACCCCGAGGCGCGCATCTGAAGCGTGGTCACCTGACCGGTCTTGGTTTTCATCACGCTCTCGTAAACCTGCACCTGGTCAGCGGTGGTGATCACATCGTAATGCGGCTCATAGGCCTGGGGCTCTGAGTCGTTATCGTTGTCTGCAATTCGGCCTTTGGGCTCGAATTCGCCCGATTCGAAGATCACCTGACCGGTTGTTGCATCGGTCACCGTAACGTGCAGCCACGCCCGCCGCGAAGGGAAAGAGGTGGGAAACTTGTGACCGGTCCGCACCTCTGTGATGACATCAAAAATGAACTCATCACCATCCTGCGTAGGTTCTGAAACTGTCAGGGCAGCCGTCTCTTTTGTTAATTTCTCCACGGTGCGGGAAATCAAGGCTTCAAAGTGTTTGGATTCCGCCTCCACCCCCACCTCATCGCCAAAGACCTTCAGCAGGTTGAGCATGAACACGTTTCCGCCCGCAAACACATGCAGCGAAATGGGTTCATACTTTTGGTCGGGCATAACGTTGGAAAGCGGTGCCTCCTTTTGAATCTTAGGCATGTGACAATCCTGGCAAGAAACGCCCTCGGTGCTGTATCGCGAGGCCAGCCATTCGCTGTATGGCTTTTGTTCCGGAAAGACATCTCCACCCTGACTCAGGGTTCCTTCCTCGGTTATGTAATTGATGTGCAGTTCGTGGCAGTTAGCGCATAAGGCCGATTGGCTGATGTGTTCACTTTGAAGCGTAACGTAGCCAGAACCGCCTTTCATCAAAGCCTTTCCTCTTTCAGTGATCGAAAAAGGCCCATAAATGATGCGTTCCCCCATTGGCGCAGTAAGGTCTATTGCCAGAGAGCCGCTGTGGCGAAATTTCGACCCTACACTTGCCGGAATCTGGTGGCACACAGTGCAGGAAACACCATCGCCGGCCATAGCGTTCAGGGGATGGCCCGGGTCCAGATATCCCCCTTCGCCGAATATCAAGCTCTTGTTACCCCTGGCCGCATCGTTGAAATGGGCCATTGGCATGTGACATATGGAACACTTGTTTTCGATTTCGGCCGCGAAATCAGGCGATTCGACCAATTCCAGCCTCACGCTTGCAAGGTAATAAGGATCTCGGGCTGAATTGGCCATAATTGACGCACGCCAGAATTCTGCCGGGGAGACCTCGGTGCCGTCACTCGTTGTGAGGTTCATGTGGCAGGCGTTGCACATTCCCGCCGTAGTGAACAAATCGTTTTTCGCAGCACTCAGCGAAAGCCCACCCTGAACTCCGACCGTAGCCATCGAGGCGGGGGAAAGCGCAGTAGCCGTCTCTGTCAGTGATGTGCTTGAGGCGGCTTCGGCCACCGATAGTGTATCGAAGCCACATGCGGCCAAAGCCCAGGCCAGCCCTAATACGAACCAAACGTGGCATTTCCGCCGAGAGGCAAGGTTTCTGTTAATACTGCGCCTACCCGTTAGATGTGTGAGAAGAATCACTGAAAAACCCCGAAGATTTCAAGGATCATCCACTCTCAATGGAATGCCCCTTGTATCGTTCCAATCCATTAATATGCAGTGGACTCCCCTTCCGATTCGGTTCAATACGTGGGTATGGATCCCGGCCAAATTTACAAATGATAATACCGCCTCCTGTGACTCGTGTCAAGCTCCCAATGGGCTGTTTTCACGGGGGATCCGAATCGCCATCGGTTTCCTTATGGCCGGATCACAACCGTTTGTACCCTGTTTTCAGGGGATTATCCAGTTATCTCAGATCTGGGCCATACGTCATCCTTGAAATTCATTCTTCATTTGTTGTAATATTGAAATGTCTGTGATGAGGGGGAGGTAAGTCTACGGATGAGCAAGGGCAAAGGACTCCGTGCCAAATTTCTGATCCTCGATGATGGTCAAATCGGCGGATTGTGTCAGTACGTACCGATTGCAATGGAGCACCGGTGATGGTTGAAGGAAAAGCAAATCTGCCTCCTGCAGAAACACCGCCTGAAACTGGAAGTGAGAGCCACTCGCGTCTTCTGAAGGGTATCATAGCTGCCATCGTGCTTGGAATCGTAATCGGCGGCTGGCTGCCGGATCTGGCAGTGAAGTTCTCGATCCTCGGTGAGGCGTTTCTGAATTCCCTCATGATGATCGTCGTCCCTCTGGTCATGCTCTCGATGATCGTTGGTATCACGGGGCTCGGGGACATCCGAAACCTCGGCTCAATAGGATGGCGCACTGTACTATACTATCTAATGACCACAGGTATAGCGGTACTGATCGGGATCATTGCCGTTAATATCATCCGTCCCGGTAAGGGCATATCTCCAGGAGAGGAGCATCCGGAGTATGGTTACAGCATCGGCGGTGAGGAGGGTCACACAGTGACATTGTTGAATGAGAAGTGGGATAGGACTGCTTATCACGAAAAGTACGTCCTCATTCTGATGGATCAGGACGTCCAGGGCGCAGTTGAATCAGTCTCGGAGAATTCCGCCACCGTGAGGTTCTGGCAAAGTGGCGAGCCCGGGGATGTGTTCTACGTCACGACGGATGACGGCACGCGCCGGCCGGTTCAAGAGATCGACGGCCGGCTCGTCATCGCTGAGCCGGAGGTGTCCACATCTGGAACCGGTGTGAAGATTACTCTTCCAGCCGCCTCGGGGTTTTATAGCAGGGAGAGGGGGGATGTGGGCAGTACCCTGAAAGAGGTCCTGGTCGGAAACGAGGAGAAAGGTCGGCAAGGGCTCATTCCGCGCAATATATTTGATGCCATGGTTCGCATGGAGATGCTCCCACTGATAGTCTTCTCCCTGCTTTTGGGCGCAACGCTTTCGGTCCTGGGTGAACGGGTTCGCACTACCATAAATGTCATCTCCACACTCAACGATGCCGTGATGCAGCTCGTCCACTGGATAATGATCGTTGCACCCGTTGGCATCTTCGGACTTATCGCGGCCCGGATCGGCCGTGCCGGCGGTTTCAGCGGCTTCATGCCAGAACTGCTTGCGCTTGGCAAATACAGCTTCACGGTTCTGTCGGGTCTTTCCATCCACGGGTTTATTATACTGCCAATCATACTGAAGTTACTCGGCCGCAGGAGCCCAGGAACCTATGTGCGGGGCGTTGGGCCGGCACTTCTGAATGCCTTCTCCACCGCCTCCAGCTCCGCCACCCTGCCATTGACCATGCAGGGTGTCAGAGAGGAAAACGGCATATCCAACCGAACGGCGAGCTTCGTCCTCCCTCTGGGAGCAACTATAAACATGGACGGAACGGCTCTCTATGAGTCAGTCGCAGCGATATTTATCGCCCAGGTATACGGGATCCACCTTGGCCCGGCCCTTCAGGTCGTGATCTTCTTCACGGCCACACTGGCGGCGATCGGAGCAGCCGGAATCCCGGAAGCCGGGCTGGTCACGATGGTGATCGTGCTTAAGGCGGTCGGCCTTCCGATCGAAGGCATCGGGCTGCTTCTAGCCATCGACTGGCTACTGGATCGCTTCCGTACAACTGTCAATGTCTGGGGTGACAGCGTCGGCGCTGGCGTCATCGAGACGTTGGAATCTCGTAGCGAGAACGGAGGCGAAGCCCCCCTGGTAGCCTGAGCGAATATGCTCAATACAAGGAATGTGTGATGTGATGAAAATCACCGTTTGGAGAAAAGTCATAACTTTATTTTGTTTTAATTTCAATATATTACATAAATTATTTGAAGTAAATTGTTAAGATAATTCAGTTGATCATTCATATCCCCTTAGAGTTTCATCTGATAAACTTGCAGTGAAATGTGAAAAATCCATATATTGAGCCGGGACGGGATGTGACGCGTTGAGAAATCAAATGCCAGGCGCCCCGGTTGGGATTACGAGGAGGAGTGCTCTCAATACGTTCTCAGAATCCCGGAGAGACTCACGTGAGAGGTGCTGAGAGAAGAGTGACAATAGGTGTAATAGGAGCATCACAGGCAACCCCCTCGGACATGGAGCTGGCGGTGGAAGTTGGACGGCTCATCGCACGGTCAGGAGCGACTCTCGTGTGCGGTGGGTTAGGGGGGGTCATGGAGGGATGCGCGAAGGGGGCGCGCGAGGAGGGAGGCCTCACGGTGGGTATTCTTCCAGGCACCTCCACTCGCGACGCCAATGAGTACATCATGGTACCTATCGCAACGGGCATGGGTGAGGCACGCAATGTTATAATAGTCAGATCTTCCGACTGCCTCATCGCTATCGGTGGGGGCTACGGAACCCTTTCCGAGATAGCAACCGCCATGAGACTCGGGGTGGATGTGATAGGTCTTGGGACCTGGAGAGTACAGGGTGTGGAACCTGACATTGTCCGGAGAGTCGGGACCGCCGGTGAAGCAGTGGAAAAAGCGATCGAGATAGCTCGAGCGAAATAAAATCCCCCCAATTCCAATCGATTCAAAATATCCAACCTAAGTGGGCCATTTCTCAATTACGGTAACTTATTTCCTCCCGAAACAGCACACAGCCGAGGGGGTTCGGGATATGGAGGCCAGACCCCCCGAGGGGTATCCGATTGAGGAAGAGACCATGCGGGAGCTTTTGAAAAAGGCCTTGAGGGCGCGATCCCCTGTGGAAGTGCTGCGTTTTTTTCCAGAAACGTTACCGTAATTATGAAACACAGCACCAAGCCTGATCCATCCTGAAAGCCAGATACCGCTTCAGAAAAGCACTTGCATTCGGGAAAAGATATCACACCACCGGGAATTTTACAGGAGGCGGGTTTTTTGCTGAGCGGCAGTAATGCCTGAAATTCACATATCCCCATCCGGTTTTAAAAAATTTTGAGGAAAATGTGAAAAAGTGGGTGAAAAACGGAAAAATTTCCTTGACAAAAAGCAATGAAACTGATACAATATCATATCGGGGGAGATTGTGGGTGATTGTGGGAGATTTTCAACCCAAATTCATATCCTTCCATGCTCGGTTACAGCGGTCGATATCTCTACAGCATAGACAATAAAGGAAGAATAAACCTTCCGTCTCGATTCCGCAAGATGACAGAGGGAAAAATTTTTGTAATCTCCAAGGGATTGGAAGAGTGTCTATTCGTCTTTCCCGAAGCAAGATGGGCACAGTACCTAAAGGGATTCATGCCGATGACCTTTGCGAAAAAGGCCGACCGTGATTTTTTCAGGCTGCTTTTCTCCAATACAGAGTACGTCAAGCTTGATGATCAGGGGAGATTGAAAATAAACGATGATCTCAGGGACTATGCGAAGCTCAAAAGGGAGGCGCTTATCCTCGGTGTGATGGATCATATAGAGATGTGGAATCCCGAGTACTGGGAATCTTATCATAAGGGGATTGCAAAGTCCTATCCCCAGCTTGCAGAGGAAGCGCTGGGTCAGATAGATCTGTCAAAATACATCGAATAAAAGATTATGTCGAATAGCCAGGATGGGCTCACCGCAGTAAGCTGTAAGTGGAGGGTCGAGGTGAGCAATAAAGAGTCCATGCGGAGCGTGCACATACCGGTTCTCCTCGAGGAATCGATGAAATACCTCGACCCTCGAAGTGGCGGGACCTACCTCGATGGGACGGCTGGCGGCGGTGGTCATTCAAAAGCACTGCTTGAAAGGAGCGCTCCGCAAGGGAACCTCATCATGATTGATATTGATGAGGAGGCCCTGCGGTATTCGAGGGAGCGTCTAAGCGGATATTCTGACAGGGTAACTTTCTTACAGGGTAACTTCGCAGATCTGGCGCAGCTCGTAGGCAACCATGTCTTCTTCGATGGAATACTAATCGACCTCGGACTCTCCTCCCTGCAGCTGGAATCGGCGAGAGGTTTTTCCTTCATGAAGGATGAGATCCTGGATATGAGAATGAACCGAAATGCCCGTCTGAGCGCTTCGGATCTTGTCAATCACCTGTCCCGGGATGAGCTGGCGGACATATTCTACAAATACGGCGAGGAGCGCAGGAGCAAGAGAATCGCAGATGAAATTGTGCGTCTGAGAGATAAAAGCGAAGTGAGAACTACCGCCGATCTTGCGAAGGCGGTAAGGAGGGCAGCCGATCCAAAGTATTCGGTGAAATCGCTCGCCAGGGTTTTTCAGGCGATCAGGATCAGCGTGAACGATGAGATCACCTCCCTCGAAAGGGGTCTGCCGGTACTCCTCTCCCGTCTGAAACCCGGCGGGACTATTGTCGTCATCTCCTACCATTCTCTCGAGGATAGAATCGTGAAACGCTTCTTCCTCGAGGCCGAGGCTGATTGTGTGTGTCCGATCGGGCTCAAGAATCCGTGGTGTGGAGGTGGCTCAGAAGGTGAAAGACTTACCACAAAAGTGGTGCGGCCGACCGGTGAAGAAACACAGGCCAACCCGCGCGCGAGAAGCGCGCGGCTCAGAGCGTTCAAGAGGCCCGCAGAGGGGAGGGCCTCTTGAACCGCTATATTCGTCGCTACAGAGAGATACAGAAGAAGGGATTGAGCGACACGCGCAAAATAGTGAGGTTCGCTGTTCTCCTTTTCTTTCTTCTGGTCGCACTCACATTTTATTCAGTCTGGTCGAGGAGCTTCGTCATGCAGCTCGCGGGCGAGATGGAAGTTATAAGAGGCAGGATCCTGGAACTTTCTGCTGAAATCGACCTACTCCAAAAGAAAATAAATGCCCGGGCCTCGAGGGCTTCGATTGTGAAGCGGAGCAGGGAGACTCTGGGCATGGTCTTCCCAAGGCAGGATGATGTCTACTTCGTCGTCATCGACAGTAGCATGATAGACGAAGATAACAGGAGGTGATCGGGTATGTGCCTTCCGGCCCAAGGCCGGCAAGGGATACGCAAGCAATACATCTGACAGGGTCCGGATCGAAGAATGATTGGGGAGGTAAGTCACTTTGCTGTCAAATGAAAAGCTCGCCGCCCGCCTCAAGAATCTCAGTATAATAAGCGCGTTTCTCTTCATCGTGATAATCGTTCGCCTGGGAGATCTCCAGATACTTCACCATGAGCATTACGCCCGTCTGGCGAAAAACCAGTACATTGAGAAGGTAAAGCTTGCCGGTGACAGAGGCACGATATACGACAGGCTGGGAGTTGGGCTTGCAGTTTCGAGGGATATCTTTTCTTTCTATGCCCAGCCCCCAAGAATAGAAGAACCTGTGAAAACCAGCAGGGCTCTCTCAAAAGTCCTCGGTAAGTCTGCCTCCTGGCTTGAGAAGAAGTGCGCATCTGAACGAGACTTCGAGTGGCTGGCACGGAGGGTCTCTCTCGAGAAAAAACGCCTGATATGTGATATGGATCTTAAAGGGATATCCTGTCGGGTCGAAAAGGGAAGATACTATCCCCGCGGGAGCATGCTTGCCCAGGTCATGGGATTCTGCGGGTTGGATAATATAGGCAGGTGGGGCCTCGAGGAAAGCCTGCAAGAATATCTGAAAGGGACCGAGGGGTGGGTGTACATGGTGAGGGATGCCTGCGGAAAAAGATATGTTGACCTGAGCCTCCCGAAACAGCCACCGGTTCGCGGCTGCGATGTCATTCTCACGATAGACGCAAGGTTGCAGGAGATCGTTGAGATGATTCTCGAACGAACCGTGAGGGACACGAGGGCGAAAGGCGGTTCTGTTGTAGTAGTCGATCCACTAACGGGAGATGTCCTCGCCATGGCCAGTTTCCCCACGATCGATCTTTATGAAATCTGGCCTCCCGTCGATGAGGGAGTCTATAAGCCTCTGAAGAACAGGGCGACGATGGACACGTTCGAACCCGGCTCGACTTTCAAACTCATAAGCATGGCAGCCCTTCTGGAAAATGGAAAAGTCGACCCCGAGGAGCTCGTGTTCTGCGAGAACGGCAGCTACCACGTGGGCCGCAGGAAGATTGAGGATGTGCATCCGCATCGGTGGCTCACGGTGAAGGATGTTTTCGCCAAGTCGAGCAACATTGGGATGTCGAAACTCATCGTGAGGTTATCCGCCGAGGACCTGCACAAGACCATCAAGGACTTCGGAATCGGGAGCCCGACCGGAGTAGAGTTTATATGCGAGGAGAAGGGCCTGTTGAACCAGCCGGGAGGCGAAGGCTGGTCGGGTTATACGATGCAGAGCCTCTCATACGGTCAGGAGGTTTCGGTCACAGCACTCCAGATGGCCATGGCATACTGCGCGGTTGCTAACGGAGGGGAACTCCTGGTCCCCCATGTTGTAAAGGAGATTAGGGGGCCGAACGGGAAACGCGTCTGGTCGTCTAGGAGGCAGGTGCTCTGGAACTCGATCACCGGTGAGACCGCCCTTGTGTTGAAGGACTTTCTCCGTGAGGTTGTTATAAGCGGGACAGGAATCAGCGCCGGGATCGGCATGATTCCAATTGCCGGGAAGACCGGTACAGCACAGAAGGCTGAGCCGGGTAGAGGATACGTGGACGGGAGGTACGTATCATCTTTTGCCGGCTTTTTCCCCTCCGATTCCCCCCGGGTCGTTATTCATGTCGTGATAGATGAACCTGAAGAGAAACATTACGGAAGCGAGGTCGCAGCACCCGCGTTCAGAGAGATAGCCGAATCAATACTCCTGACGTGTCCTGATGTCATCGGCCCGGCAACCCTGGCCGGGATGGAAGGGATCAATATAGTAGAGAGCCAGGCAGGCGAAGAGTCCCTAGAACCCGAAAGGCAGCTTCCACCGGATGGACACGGTACGACCCTCTTCGTACTACCGGCAGGATCCGGGAGCAGGCGACGACCAGCGACAGGGCAGGAAGTCGTTGTGATGCCGGATCTTTTGGGGCTCTCTCTCAGGGACGCAATGCGGGTGGTAAAAGACCGCGGGATAGGAGTTTCCATTTCCGGAAGCGGATTCGTGGTTAAGCAAAAGCCCGGTGCGGGCATGATCATACCGAGAGGCGAGGAATGCTACCTGAGATGCTCATCCATAGGGGAGGGATAGTTTGAAGGCAGGTGAAATACTTAAAGGTATAATATGTCAGAAATCAGTCGGCGATCTTGATGTTAAGGTGCAGGGGGTGAGTTACGATTCGAGGGATGTCAAGCCTGGCGATATATTCTGCGCTATCCAGGGTTACGTGAAAGACGGCCACTCTTTCGCCACCAGAGCGAAAGAAAAGGGCGCATCCTTACTCATACTCGAGCGGGAAGTGAACGGCGTTTCGCCTCCGTATGTGGTGGTGGAAGATTCGAGGAAAGCCCTCGCCATCATTTCGCAGAGAATATACGATTATCCCTCCAGAAGGCTTTTCGTAATCGGCATCACAGGTACAAATGGGAAGACTACTACCAGCTATCTCGTCCAGGCGGCTCTCAGAAACAGGTTCCCTCATAACGCGGTAATCGGAACGCTGGGAATCAGCTCCGGCACATCAGTAAAGCAGATCCTGCTCACAACTCCTGAATCGGTTGATCTCGCGAAAGAGATGAGGGATTTTGTGAGGGAGGGTGTGGGGGCTGTGACGATGGAAGTTTCATCCCATTCCCTTGCCCTTAGCAGGGTCGATGGAGTTTCCTTTGACATTGCCGTCTTCACGAATCTCTCCCGTGACCATCTCGACTTTCATAAAGACTTCGATACATACGTGGAGATGAAGCTACGACTATTCAGGGAACTGGAATCGAGCGGGAAGGATTCGATCGGGATCATCAATGCGGATGATCCATACGCAGATGAGTTCAAGAGGGCTTGCGGCGTGGACCATCTCACTTACAGCCTTAAAGATCCCCAGGCGGATGTCTTCGTCGAACGTTACTACCTCTCGACAGAGGGCACCTCGATAATCTTCAGAACCGATTCCGGTAGGTATGAGTGTATCACTTCCCTTCTTGGGCGGTTCAACGTGCAGAATGCGGCCTGCGCATTTGCGGTGGGAAAAGCCGTGGGCATAGATCCAGTCGAGGTAGTGAACGGTATCGAGTCCGTAAGGAAGCTGCGAGGGAGGTTCGAAAGGATAGAGGGTCCGGGATTCGAGATCTTTGTGGATTTCGCCCACACACCAGATGCGCTGCAGAATTTGCTTATAACGGCGCGAGAGCTTGCGCCCAGAAGAATAATACTCGTATTCGGTTGCGGTGGTAACAGGGACAAGAGTAAAAGGCCGTTGATGGGAGAGATCGGGGCCCGGCTTTCAGATGTGTTGATCATCACTTCAGACAACCCGAGAATGGAAGATCCTGATAAGATACTGGATGACATAGAATCAGGAGCAAGGAGCATCAGGAGTGACTTGCGCCGTGTGACTTCGAGAAAGGATGCCATACGCGAAGCAATTACAATCGCCGAAGAGGGTGACATGGTGCTGATAGCCGGCAAGGGTCATGAGGAATATCAGATCATAGGTAAGAAACGCTATCCGTTCGATGACAAGATCGAAGTGTTGAAGATATTGAAAGAAATGAGTACAGAAGGGTGAAAACCAAAGAGGTGAGAGACGCTATCAGACCCAGGTCAATCTCAGGATGCACCGGAGAGGTCGGTTACGAGGGGATCGCCATAGATTCCAGGCGAATCACCGGGGGGGAACTCTTCTTCGCCCTGCGCGGTGAGAGGACTGACGGTCACCTGTTCATCGAGGATGCGGTGGAGAGGGGTGCATCCGGTGTTGTGTGCGAAAGAGAGCCCACCTCGAGTGGAGAAGCTCAGGTGTTTGTCGTTGATGATGCTCTAACAGCCCTGACAGACATCGCGTCCTGGAAGAGGAATCGCTACGGCGGAAAGGTCGTTGCGGTTACAGGCTCGAACGGAAAAACCACAACGAAAGAGTTTATGAGCTCCGTCCTCGCGGAAAGATACAATGTGCTTAAAAGCGAAGAAAATATGAACACCAAGATCGGTATATCAATGACTCTTTTCAAGCTTCATCATGCACATGACCTTCTCGTCCTCGAAATGGGTACCAACCACAAAAGTGAAATCGCTTCTCTCACGGAACTGGTCAAGCCGCATGTAGGTGTAATCACGAATGTTGCTCCTGCTCATCTGGAAGGCCTGGGGAGTGTCCGTGCCATAATGGAGGAGAAAGGGAAGCTTCTCCAGATGCTCCCGCCGGAAGGCAGAGCCGTGGTGAACGGGGATGACAGCAAGCTTTTGAAATACACACGATCCCTTCCCATTCCGGTTTATACCTTTGGCGTTCGAAACGGGAATGATTTCAGGGCTACCGGTGTCGTACTCGATGGATTCGGGAGGCCTTCATTCATGATAGAGAAGGGATTGATCGTTAAACTTCCAGCTCTTGGTCTGCATAATGTAAGCAATGCCATGGCCGCTGTGGCGGTGGGCCATCTCATGGGAATCCCCGGCCAGATGATAAAACACGGTCTTGAAGGAACCAGGATACCTGGTATGAGGACGGAACTTGTGGAGCACGATGGAATACGACTGCTGGTGGATTGCTACAACGCAAACCCCGTTTCCATGAAGATGTCCATTCGAACACTATGCAGCATCGAAGCCAGCAGAAGGATCGCGGTCCTAGGGCCGATGGCTGAGCTCGGGAAGCGAAGGAGAGCGCTGCACCTGAGGGTTGGCGGGGAGGTTGCCAGATCCGGTATAGACATTCTTATTGCGATCGGCAGGGAAGCAGCCGCCTACATCGAAGGTGCGAAGAGATGGTCAAGGCAAAACAGGCGGACTCCCCCCGAGCTCATCTTCACGGGGGATATCCATGCGGCCCATGTGATCCTGAGGGCACACCTGAGAGAGGGAGATCTAGTGTTGCTTAAGGCGTCGAGAACAGCCCGGTTAGAGCAACTCGCACATATGATAGGAGAAAAACGGTAGGAATTCAGCATGTTCTATCATCTGTTATTTCCACTGGCAAAATACCACATCATATTCAATGTGTTCAGATACATCACCTTCAGGGCAGCCTATGCCACCATCACGGCGCTCATCATAAGTTTCATTCTAGGACCGTGGCTCATAAGAATGCTTCGCAGAAAAAAGATGATCGAGATCATCGATGCCGACCTCCCTGCAAGGCACATGGAGAAGAAAGGCACGCCGACCATGGGAGGCATCTTCATCTTGATAGCCGTTATCGTTCCGACGCTTCTTTGGGCCGATCTCACGGACAGATACGTTCACCTGGTGCTCTTCTCAACCCTGTGGATGGGTGCTATCGGGATGCTTGATGATTACCTAAAGATAGTTAAGAGAAGATCGAAAGGGTTGATCGGCAGGTATAAACTCGCAGGTCAGATAATGCTTGGACTCATCCTCGGTTTCATATTGAAAAACTATCCGCTGCACGATGGATTCGTCACCCTGACCAGCATCCCGTTCGTGAAAAGTCTGTTCATCGACCTGGGAATATTCTACATTCCATTCATCATACTGGTTATCGTTGGTACTTCGAATGCGGTGAATCTCACCGATGGCCTGGATGGTCTCGCAATCGGGGTTTCCGCATTCGCCTGCTTCTCTTTTGCCGGATTCAGCTACCTCCACGGACACGCCCAGTTCTCCAGATATCTCCAGATACTTTCTCTTCCCGGCAGTGGTGAGCTGACAATTTTCTGCATGAGTCTTGTTGGGGCATCGCTTGGGTTTCTCTGGTTCAACGCCCATCCGGCACAGGTATTCATGGGAGATACCGGCTCACTCGCCATCGGTGGCGCCCTGGCCACCCTTTCCATCCTACTCAAGGCCGAGCTCTTGCTCTTCATCGTCGGCGGTGTGTTCGTGATCGAAGCCCTCTCGGTGTTGATTCAGGTTTTCATGTTCAGGTGGAAGGGGAAGAGGGTGTTCAGGATGGCGCCGATACACCATCATTTCGAGCTTTGTGGATGGTCGGAATCCAAGGTTGTGGTGAGATTTTTCATAGTGGCAGGACTTTTCGCATTGATAGCCTTCAGCACATTGAAGATAAGGTGATGGAGCAAACTGTCAACATAACCGAAACCTCTCGCGTGCTCGTGATCGGACTGGCGAGGAGCGGTTTTGCGGCTGCGAAGCTGCTCCTCGAGAAGGGCTTCGATGTGAATGTCTCGGAGATGAGAGATGAGGAAGATATCGCAGGCAGAAGACAGGTGCTGGAATCTCTCGGGGCTCGTGTCGAGACGGGAACTCACTCCCAAGAGAGTCTGAACGGAGTGGACCTGGTCGTGGCGAGTCCGGGGGTTCCCGATGAGAATCCCCTCATCGAGGACGCGCTCTCAAGGGACATACCGATCATAGGAGAGCTCGAGCTTGCGTCGAGATATGCAGATGTGCCTATCATCGCAGTGACGGGAACTAATGGTAAAACAACGACGGCTTCCCTCATCGCGCATGTGTTGAAGAGTTCCGGGAGGCAAACGGTTCTGGCCGGGAATGTCGGTATCCCTCTCAGCTCTGTCCTTGATGAGGCAGAAAATTCCGATTGGCTGGTTCTCGAGGTCTCGAGCTACCAGCTCGCGAGAACAGTCACGTTTCATCCCCGGATATCGATCCTGCTCAACATATCGAGTGACCACCTCGACAGGTATCGATCTTTCGAGGAATATGTATCCCACAAGAAGCGTCTGTTCATGAATCAGACGGTAAAAGACACGGCCGTCTTGAATGGTGAGGAGGAGACCATCCGCTCGATCGCAGATACCCTCGATGCAAAGGTACTGACCTTCAGCCGCCTGGGAGAGGTGAGGGAGGGAGCCTACCCTGACGGAGAGACAATCCGGCTTCGCACGCGTGACGCCCTGGTGTCCATATGCAACATATCATCGATCCCGTTGCCTGGAAGGCATAACCTCCAGAATGTTCTTGCGGCCGTCTGTGCTCTTACCGCGGCAGGCTGTGAGCCCGATGAGTTGCAGAGAGGTATCCAGAATTTCGTTGGGCTTCCTCACCGGTTGGAGGAGCTGGGGACATTCCGCGGCATCAGGTTCGTGAACGACTCGAAAGCCACGAACGTCTCCTCAACGTCCCATGCGGTGGATAGTTTCAGGGAACCTGTGATCCTAATCATGGGAGGAAGGCATAAGGGTGAACCTTACACCGGTCTCATCCCAATTATGCAGAACAAGGTGAAGCACCTGGTAGTCATCGGAGAAGCCGCGCCACTCATCGAAAGGGATCTGTCGGAAGCGGTCGAGACGAGCAGAGCTACTGATCTTGAGAGTGCATTCCATACGGCGCTGAAACACGCTTCCAGCGGTGACGTAGTGCTTCTTTCTCCAGGATGCTCGAGCTTCGATATGTTCGAAAATTATGAGGAGCGAGGTGAAACCTTCAGAGGATTCGTCTATGGTCTCAGAGAGTAGGAGGAGAAAGACATCCCACGGGAGGGGACGCAAGGATTACGGAAAGAGCCTAGTCCTGCTAACGATGGTCCTCGTAGTAGCCGGTCTCGTGGTCGTATACAGCGCAACAGCCCACATCTCAAAGGATATAACAGGAGATACCGAACGTTTGTTCATGCGCCAGGCGGAGAAAGCACTGTTCGGGATCCTTCTCATGATAGGGATCTCGAGACTGGATTACAGGAAGTGGGGTAGGCTATCGAAGTTTCTCCTCTGGGTTTCATTTGCGCTTCTGCTTGGACTTCTGATCCTTCCGGAGGGCCACTTCCTGCTGGGACCATCCCGTTCGGTGAGCGCCCGAAGATGGTATAACATTTTCGGACTATCCGTCCAGCCTTCAGAGTTCGCCAGATTCGCTGTCATAGTATGGGCGGCGGATACCGCGGTGAGAAAGGGCAGGTCGATTGAAAAGTTTGTGAAGGGCACTCTCCCCTTCATCATAGTGATGGCTGTAATCTCCTTCCTTGTAGTTATTGAACCTGACCTCTCCCAGGCAATTCTGATATCGCTGTCCCTTCTTGCGTTACTTTATCTAGCCGGCTCGAGATCGGTCCACATCATATCCATTATCCTTGTGGGGATCGTGGTTTTCTTCATCTTCTGCAGGATGGAGCCGTACCGGTGGAAGCGAGTCAAAGACCATCTGGGTCTCTCGGAGAGCAGCGAGGAAGTCGGCTACCAGGGCAGGCAGTCGCGCATCGCAATCGGATCAGGAGGCATAATCGGCGCTGGTGGAGGGGCGGGGAAGCAGAAGCTGAAATATCTTCCCGAGGCTCATAAGGATTTCATATTCGCAATCATCGGTGAGGAGTTCGGTTTCATCGGAGCCGCACTGCTCGTGATGGGGTATGCATATTTTGGATACCTGGGCTTGAGGATAGCACGCACTGCAAAGGATCGATTCGGCTTCTACCTATCCTCAGGACTCGTTGTGATGATAATACTTGGAGCGACTCTCAACATGCTGGTTGTGACTGTTATCTTCCCGGCCACCGGCCTCACTCTCCCATTCATCAGCTACGGAGGAAGCTCCCTTGTCGTAAGTCTCATGAGCGTCGGCGTTCTGAGGAACATCGCGCGTGTGTCAAGGGGGGTGTCCGGCAGGAGGGAATGACGTGATATGATGATCATATTTGCAGCAGGTGGAACAGGAGGTCACTTCATTCCCGCAATGAGCGTTGCCAGGGAGATAAGGAAGGCGAATCCAGATGCCCGACTCCTCTTCATGGGAACCGGCAAGCGATTCGAGCTCGAGGCGTGCAGGAAGGAGAGCATGGAACACTTGAAAGTCCCCTCTGGTCCGTTAAGAAGGGGAACGGTTCTGGCGAATCTCATGCTGCCTTTCGAAACCATGCTGGGGACCCTCTATTGTGCTGGAAAGATGATAAGGATGAGACCTGATACGCTGGTGAGCATGGGAGGATATCCGAGCGTTCCTCCATTCTTTTCGGCACTCTTGCTCGGAGTTCCCACAATCGTCCACGAACAGAATGCGGAGCCCGGCATTGCCTCGAGGTTGGAAGCCCTTTTCTGCGAGGAAACCTGTCTCAGCTATGATATCTCCATGATGTATATAAGGGGTAAAGGGAAGGTGTCAGTCACCGGCAATCCGGCGACACCATCCCGCGAGGAAGTGGATGAGGCGAGAAGGAAAAGGAAGCGGAAGGGATTTAATCTGCTGGTCATGGGAGGTAGTCAGGGCGCTCACGCCATCAACGAGGTTGTAACGAGATACCTGATCGAGGCCGGCACCGTCTCCTGGGGGAGAGTGTATTTCCAGACCGGATACAGTGATTACGAGCGTGTTAAAGGCCTGCTCGCGGGAGTTGGGGATTCAGTCCTCATAGAGCCATTCTTCCATGATATGAGGGAAGTCTATTCACAGGTAGATGTCGCCGTCACGAGGGCGGGGGCCACGACAATCGCCGAATTGTCCGGCTGGGGAATCCCGGCCGTGCTCATTCCCTATCCTTTCTCAACGGGAGGGCACCAGAAGAAGAATGCACAGATGATGGAAGCGGGAGGAGCCGCCTGTGTCGTTGAACAGTCGCTTTTCAATCACAGGAGGCTTGCGAGGCTTCTGGACGAAATTACGAGGGATCCCAAAAGGTGGAAAAAGATGTCTGAGTCGTCATCGAAGATGGCTCGGCCCGAAGCTGCCCGGGATATTGCCCTGAAGGTACTAAACATGTCGAGCACCGAACGGAGGAGGTGGTGGTGAAACCCGGAATTTTCAGGAGAGTGAGGCGGGTACACATGGTGGGAATCGGAGGGGCAGGTATGTGCGGGATCGCGGAGATTCTACTCAATCTCGGATTCGCGGTGACGGGATCGGACATCGCCAGGCCCCCGGTCATAGAGAGGCTCGAACGTCTGGGAGCCCAGACCTGCCTCGGTCACGATGAGTCGAACGTCGGGATGGCAGATGTGGTAGTTGTCTCATCCGCCATCAAGCCTGAAAATCCGGAGGTCGAGGCAGCAAAGCAGAAAAACATCCCTGTGATAAGACGCGCCGAGATGCTTGCAGAACTCATGAGGCTGAAGTATGGCATAGCGATAGCTGGAACACATGGAAAAACAACGACGACGTCAATGGTGGGACAGGTTCTCTTTGAGGGAAATCTTGATCCAACGCTGGTGGTTGGGGGACTTGTCAAAAGCACCGGCACAGGTGCGAAAGTAGGTAGTGGGGATTACCTCGTCGCCGAGGCGGACGAGTTCGACAGGTCGTTTCTATCACTATCACCAACCATCGCCGTTGTGACCAATATCGAGTCCGAGCACCTCGACTGCTACAGGGATCTGGACGAAATAAAAGAAGCCTTCGTCACGTTCCTGAACAAGGTTCCCTTCTACGGGTCGGCGGTCGTTTGTATCGATGAACAGGGGGTGAGGGATATCCTGGGTCGCATGAAGCGGAAGCTTGTGACTTTCGGGATCAGCCCTGAGGCGCACTATTCGGCTAGCGACCTCAGTTTCCAGGGGCTCTCCTCATCTTTCATCCTCAACTTTATGGGCAAGCATGTAGGCGAAATTTCCCTGAATGTCCCGGGGATCCACAACGTAAAAAATGCCCTCGCCGCAGTCTCTGTAGGGTATGAGCTCGATATCGACTTCGATAGCATACAGAAGGCCCTTTCCTCATTCACCGGGGTGCACCGGAGGTTCGAGGTGAAGGGGGAACCGGGTGGCATTCTTATCGTTGATGATTACGCCCATCATCCCACTGAGATAGAAGCCTCTCTCAAGGGCACCAGGGCCGGTTGGGGGGACCGGAGAATCATTGTCGTTTTCCAACCGCATCTATACAGCCGAACGAAGATGTTTCATAAGGAATTCGGCTCCTCATTCAAGGAAGCCGACATGCTGATAGTAACCGATGTTTATCCGGCACGGGAAGAGCCGATAGAAGGGGTCACTGGGGAACTGATCGCAAACAGTGCCAGGGAAAGCGGTCACACAAACGTTCTCTATGTCGGGGAGAATGACAAAGAAAAGGTGTGCGAAACCATCACCGCTATGATTGAGAGAGGGGATATCGTGATCACTGTGGGGGCAGGCGACATATGGAAGGTCTCGGATCGACTGCTCGAACTTATTTCATGAGAACGGCCTGATATGAATCTAGACCTCGAAGGAATTGATGGTGTGAAAGTCAGAAAGGATGTCTCACTGGCGGCTTTAACATCCATCGGGACCGGCGGAAGGGCCCGTTATCTGGTTGAGGTGGAGAAGAGAGAAGCACTCCCTGAACTCATCAGGAGGGTGCGGCACTTTGGATTTCCGGCAACGGAGACGTTCGTTCTTGGGGGAGGGACGAACCTGCTTGTGAGTGACGAGGGATATGATGGGCTTATTATAAGGCTGATCGGAGAGTTTAACCGCATAGATGTGCGAAAGACCACGGTCGTTGCAGGGGCGGCGGTCAGTGTCATGAAGCTGATGACGATGGCAGAGGAGGAAGGATTGGGTGGATTGGAATTTCTGGCGGGTATTCCTGGAACTATAGGAGGCGCGGTGGCAATGAACGCCGGCGCCTGGGGCAAGGGGATTTGGGATGTCGTTGAGACAGTGAGTGGCGTTGATGAGAGCGGTCATGGTGAGATGATAAAAAATACCTCGCACGGGGTCGAATACAGAAGCGGCAACCTGCCGACCGGATTCATAGTGGCTGAGGCTGTACTCAGGATCGACCGGATCGATCCAGACGAGGTCGCAAGCAGGGTAAGGGAGGTGATGGCAAGAAGAAGGAAACTGGCTGCCGGTCAGCTACGGACTTTCGGCTCTGTTTTCAAGAATCCACCAGGACATTTTGCCGGCAGGCTTCTCGAGCAGGCGGGGGTAAAGGGCTTGAAAAGAGGCGGGGCGATGATCTCGGAGGATCACGCGAACTTCATCGTGAACGTGGGGAATGCGACCTCCGGAGATGTCCTCGAGCTCATGAGATCTATGAGATGCGCAGTATGGGATAAGTTTCGGGTCGAACTGGTGCCAGAGGTGATATTACTCGGGTTCAAAGAGAATGCGGTCAAGAGTTAGAAGGATCAGAAGAAGAGTCAGAGGAAAGAGCAAAAGGAGCAGAAGCCTCTACATCCTGCTCTTCACAGCGGCGATGTCGGCAGGTGCCCTATCATGGGTTTTTCTGAATACATCGCTCTGTGAGGTACAGAGAATACATATACACGGCGTAAATTTCGGCTACCCGGAGGACCTGCTCCTTGAGTCAGGGATCGAGGCCGGGATCAACATCTTTTCGAATCTGAGCAGGTATGAACATCTGCTTTCTGCCCATCCACTGGTAGTTGAAGCTCATATCGATAGGCATCCGCCACGCACGCTTTCTGTTAGGGTGGAAGAAAGAGAGCCATTCGCGTTCATCAAACTCACCAAGCCTGTGCCGGTATCCAGAAATGGCATTCTGCTTCCCGAGGACAGGATAGCGGTGGAGCTCGATCTTCCTCTTCTGACGATAGAGGGTGGCGGAGGAGTTTCACAGGGGGCGGTGATGAAGGGACTCGGGTTCCTTTCTCGCCTGGAAGCAGCTTCTCCGGCCCTCTTTAACCTGGTATCTGAACTCCTGGTGAAAGACAGCGTGCCATCGATTCTTTACCTCAGGTCTCCAAAGGCGCGTGTTTTGCTTGGAGATCGATTCACGCTCCTCTCATCGCGTCTACTCACCGGAGTTCTGACGGAGCTGGGAAGAGACGATGGCTTCTATGAGATAGACTTGAGGTTTAACAACCAGGCGGTTGTCCGGCAATTGGGAGAGGATGGGAAGCATTCGCTCTATGATTCGATATAAGCCGGAGAATTTCTCGATGCCTGGGTGCGCAGATCGTGGGGAAAGGAGGTGAGATATGTCGGGAGACGATTTCATAGTTGGACTCGATATAGGCACGACAAAGATATTCACCGTCGTCGCGAAGCCAACAACGGGCGGAGATCTCAAAATCCTCGGTGCCGGATCATCACCTACTAGGGGCATGAGACGCGGGGTTGTTACATCCATCAAGGAAGTGGGCGAGGCAATCAGGCATTCAGTTTGTGAAGCGGAACTTTCGGCGGGAGTGAGTATACGCGAGGTGTACGCGGGGATATCCGGAGAGCATGTTAGGAGCCATAACGTCCGGGGATCGATTGTAATATCGAGGGCCGGCGATGAGGTCGAGAAGAGGGATGTCAGAAAAGTCATCCAGGATGCAAGGGGAAGACTCGACGGGATTGACAGGAAGATACTGCACATCTCCCCACAGCAGTTCATCCTGGACAGCCAGAGAGGGATCCGGGATCCGGTCGGAATGAGAGGCGTACACCTCGAGGCCGAGGTTCACGTGGTGAGCGGCTCGGTCCAGAATTCCTCCAATCTACTGAGTGGTATCGAGGAAGCGAACATCAAGCTCATAGAGTTCGTACTTGAACCCCTCGCCGAAAGCTACTGCCTGTTTTCGGAAGAGGAAGGGGAGATGGGAACATTGCTCATCGATATCGGAGGTCACATCACCAATGTGGCTGTCTTCTCCTCCGGCGGCATCAGGCATTCCTTTGTGCTGCCGGTTGGTGGCAATAATGTGACACAGGATATAGCGATCGGGCTCAGAACTTCCATGGAAACAGCAGAACTGATCAAGGTTAGGCACGGTACGTGTATGAAGGATAGAGTCGAGCCCGGTGAAACATTCTTCCTCCCCGATGAGGCGGGGGAGAGGAAGGAGGTGGACAGGTCACGACTATGCACGATCGTCCAGGCGAGGATGGAGGAGACATTCGAAATCATCCTGACATCGCTCCACAAGGAGGGACTGCTGGAAAACCTTACCGCCGGCGTTGTCCTTGCCGGTGGGGGAAACTTGCTCGATTGTGCAGATAGCCTCGCTGAGAAGATATTTGATTTACCTGTGAGGATAGGGACACCCGGTGGCGTGGTGGGAATCTCACACGGGTTCTCTGATTGCAGGTTCTCCACCGGAATAGGCCTCGTGCTCTATGCGAGGAGAAATGCAGGTAACGAGTATGCTTTCAGTGAGAACGGTAAGGGTCTTCTGAGAGAGATGACCGGAAGGATGAAAGAGTTCTTCAGCGACTTCATCTGAAAGACAAGCAAGGGGGTGCGAACGATGATTTTTGAAATCGAGGAAATGGAAGACGGTGCGAAGATCAAAGTTGTGGGAATCGGTGGAGGTGGAGGAAACGCCGTGAACAGAATGATCGATGCGGGCCTGTCCGGAGTGGATTTCATTTCCGTGAATACGGACCTGCAGGCTCTCAATGCTTCACTTGCCACAAGGAAGATCCAGATCGGCAAGGACCTCACGAAGGGGCTGGGAGCCGGTGCCGTACCAGAGATCGGCAGGATGGCCATTGAAGAAGACAAGGAAGAAGTGATGCGCAGCCTGGAAGGGGCCGATATGGTGTTCGTTACAGCAGGCATGGGCGGTGGGACCGGCACCGGAGCAGCGCCTGTCGTGGCGGAGCTTGGCAAGTCTGTCGGCGCATTGACGGTCGCTATCGTCACCAGGCCGTTTTTGTTCGAGGGGCACAGGAGAATGAGCACCGCTGATGAAGGGATAAAAGAACTCAAGGAGTGTGTGGATACGGTCATAACCATTCCCAATCAGCGGCTTTTATCGATCGTTCCGAAAGAAACCACTTTGAAGGATGCATTCAGGATTGCCGACGAGGTTCTGTTGCATGCCACAAAGGGGATATCGGACCTGATCACTCAGCCGGGACTGATCAATCTCGACTTCGCAGATGTGAAAACCGTTATGAGAGATATGGGGAATGCTCTGATGGGCACCGGTATCTGCAGGGGCGAGAACAGGGCTGTCGAAGCGGCAAGAAACGCCATTTCGAGTCCCATGCTCGAAGATACGAACATCGCCGGTGCCGAGGGGCTGCTCATCAATGTGACGGGTGGTGAGGATCTCTCTCTGCACGAGGTGTCTGAGGCGGTTTCGATAATCTATGATGCTGCCGGAGACGAGGCCAATGTCATCTTCGGTGCAGTGGTGGATTCTGCCATTGTCGATGAATTCAGGGTGACAGTTATCGCAACGGGCTTTTCCAAGGGTAAAGAGAGGAAGAAAAGCTTCCACGCAGAGGCCAGCAGGGAAGAAATGCTCTCGCGGCCGGCGTTTCTCAGGAGGAAGCTGCTTGAGGAAGACATCTCCCCGAGGAAGGAACAGGAAGAGCCTCTCTCATCGAGAGGCCTTGATGTGCCTTCATTCATAAGGAGGCAGCTCTAGAATAAAAGCAGGCCGGGCATTATATTTCGGCTGATTGCTTTGGGACGATCCGATTCCACCTCACAACGGAGTTGCAGTTGAAGGCGATACGCAGGGTGTGGTATACCATACTGCTGCTCATAGTCTCTTATCTCCTGATACTTGCCTCTGTTCCCTTTCTGATGCGAATGGAGGACGGGGAGCTCATGGAACCGGAGCCATCTCAGTCTGAGGTGGAGATGGTTATCGTGGACACTTTAGGTGCGGGGGATACTCTGGATGGGTTGTTCCGACGGAGGGGGTTCACCTATGCAGAGCTCCTCGAGATCATGAGAGCTTCTCATGAGCACTACGATCTGAATCGCCTGGACGCCGGCACGATACTCTCTCTTGCGGTGGGTGAAGACGGAGCCATACGCACTTTCAAATGCGGCATCGACGAAAGAAAGATACTGATACTAGAGAGGCAAGGGGAAGGATATACCGCATCAGTCGAAGAGATCCTGTATGAAACCAGAACGAGGACTGTCAAAGGAGTCATACAGAGCTCCCTGTATGAAACTTTACTGGAGGCGCGGGAGGATCCGATAATCTGCCTGGCCCTATCGGAGGTGTTCGCCTGGCAGATTGATTTCAACACGGACCTGAGAAACGGTGACAGTTACTATGCAATCGTCGAGGAAAGGCTTTATGATGGGAAACCGCCAGTTTTCTCGAAGGTAATAGCTGCGCGAATGGTCAATCAGGGCAGGACCATCACCGCCATAAGGTTCGAAGACCCTGAAGGGCATGTCGATTACTATGATCCGGGTGGAAAGTCATTGAAGAGGAAGTTCCTGAGATCTCCTCTCAGGTACAGGCGAGTTTCTTCCAGTTATTCGAAGAGAAGATACCACCCAATCTTGAAAATCTATAGACCCCATCTCGGTGTCGACTACGCGGCACCAACCGGCACACCTGTCGTCTCTGTGGGCGATGGGATTGTCACCTATGCGGGATCGAACGGCGGTTTTGGAAAGTTCGTCCGAATAAGACACAACAGCATCTATGCTTCGACCTACGGTCATCTTTCCAGGTTTGCCCGGGGTATAAGGAAAGGAACGGTAGTGAAGCAGGGGCAGGTGATCGGCTACGTCGGAGCATCGGGGCTCGCGACAGGTCCCCATCTGGATTATCGATTAACCAAGAATAATCGTTTTGTGAACCCTCTCAAAGTTGATCTTCCCTCGGCCGAACCGGTGAAGGAAAAGTACATGGGTCAATTCAAGGACCTTGTGGCCTCCTTATCCCAGCGGTTGGAGAACCCCGAGGCGGGAGTCGAGCTTACGCGGGAAAAGGAAAAGAGCAAGAACGATGATGGGTAGATGTAGTCTTTTAATGGTCCTTCTTCTTTTCTCTCTACAGTCACATCCCCCCGTTTATCCTTTCGAATCCGATGAGGGGAAGGAAGCGGGGAAAGAGTTCCCTTCATACAATAATCTCCTACCCAATAGTGAGATGGAGAAGGATGATGATTTGGATAACATACCGGATGAGTGGAATCTTTACTCCTGGCTTCCGGAAGGAGACGATTATCTCCGGGAGGCTGTAATGCGCTACCTCGATCTCGAGGTACCGGAAATAGGCGTATCGATGGAAAGGAGGAGGAGGGCGTTTCTTGGCGAAAGATCGGTGCGCCTTTTTACCCCTTCCGGGAAGATAGGGCCCGGCATCTGGACAACGCTGGCTCTCTCACCCGGCCTATACACGCTAAATCTCGTAGCGAGGTCGACGGGTGATGATGAGAGGATCGTTGCGACGTTTTTGGCTCAGGAAGGGAAACTCACTCAGGTAGACAGGAAGTGGAGGTGGGTTCATCACTCGGAGTTGATCCCGTATTCTACCCCGCAAGCGGTTATATCGGTGAATGACTGGACCTTCCGAAAAGGGGGTATTCTAGTTGACCATGTCTCATTGGTCAAGATACCTTTTGAAATCGGTTACGAAAAAACGATGCAGCTCGTACCTGGGGAAAACCAGTATGTCATAGAGATCAAGAACATGCCTTATGACATCTTGCCTCTGGGGGCGAATCTCGAGCTACAGGAACCATCAGGAACGATAACAAGAAAGAACATAGAATTAGATGTAACGGAGGAGGAATCGAGGTTCGTTTTCACAATCGACGCAGAAGATGAGGGAGAGTATTCGGTGTCGATGGAGCTTTACAATCCAAGGACCACATCGATCCTTTTCAGCGATGAAGGGATCAAGGCATACCTCCGTCACAATGAAGCTGCCCTCTCCCCGCGGCGCAGTATCAGGTGGCCGGGTGAGGGCTTTTTCCCTGTCGGAATATCGATCAAGGGCTATGAGCTTGACGCCCTTGAGGGCAAAGGGATGAACGTGATACTGTTGAAGGATCCGAGGGCTTCCGATATCGAGAACGTGATCTCAAAGGCACAAGGCATGGGCTTGAGTGTCATGGTAGAAATCAATGCCACTGATTCTTCACACCTCAGTGCAGACGAGAAAGCCCTTGTTGAGATCTGCCGCCGTTTACCCGGGTGTGTGGGGTACTCACTGCTCAGCGGATGGGGCAGCGGGGTGGAGAAGAATCAATATTTACGGCAGGTTGTAAGCGAGATGAGAGAGCTCGAC
Source organism: Candidatus Glassiibacteriota bacterium (assembly GCA_046760905.1). Lineage (GTDB taxonomy): Bacteria > Gemmatimonadota > CAZMKB01 > CAZMKB01 > CAZMKB01 > JBHIFB01. The sequence goes on from JBHIFB010000009.1 coordinate 32,759, forward strand.
CCTGAGAAGATGCTGATTCTCAGGAACTATCTACCGGGCCCGATCGACCGGCAGCTGTTACGATCGGTGGATGGCCTATTCGTCGACCCTTTTCCCATCACAGAGCCCCTAAAGCCCCTCTATACCATTTCGCAGTGGATTCAGAGGGCAAGGCGGGCTTCAAACGACGGGACAAAGTGCATTGCCGTTGTTCAGGTATTTGCCGGATGGCCTTATGCGAAGAAGGCACCGACATTAGATCAGATGAGGACGCTTTCAAGGCTCGCACTCAATCGTGGTGTGGATGGCATCATATTCCACACCTTCTCCGGTGACTTCCCGTATTTCAACGATCCTGTTGCGAGTAACTGGGATGTCAGGAGAGAGCAGGCGATCTGGACCGGAATCGGGGAACTCGCGAAGGAGATCGAAGAATTTCATAGTAGATTCGGTAAGCCGCATACGGTGGATATACCGGTGAAATTCATACCGGAAGGTGTACTGGATGTAGCTTATTTCGAAGCCGGGAATTCACTTTCCGTGCAGGTGGTGAATGTGACACCGGTTTCAATCGGAATAAGGAGCATTTCTCCTTCTTACCATGAGTATGATACGATCGGTGTGATCCCGGCAGGAACATCTATAAAATGCGGGGAAGGATTTTTCGAAGACAGTCTGCAACCATTCGAAGTGAAAATGTATTCCCTCAGTGCTCTGTTTCCCGGGGATTATTCCATCGAGGCATCGAATAACTTGCACTGAATGCATCAAGTAGTGTTGTATGTCTTCTTACTCACCATCTTGCCAGCCACAACCTATTGCAAAAACGCCGTGGAATGGGTAAAATAAGGTGAGATACAGCTTTCATTATGTGTCAGACACTGTTCAAAGGAGGAAAATTGAAGTCAAAGGCTTTGCTTCCAATGCTTTGCATCACACTTTACTCATTTGCCTTTCCCGCACAGGCGGATGAATCAGGAAAAAGCAGGAGGTTCTTTGAAACCGAGAAGCATGTATGGGTTTACTTCAATGATAAGGGGGAAGCGAAGGGGTTCGACCAGCGGCTCATGCTGGAGCAATCTGCGAGAGATCTTCTGCCGCGGGCAAGGGCCCGCAGGGAGAAGTCCATGAACGGCAACCTGGTCGACTACAGGGATATCCCGGTATTCGATGAATATATAGATGAGATAGTCAATCTAGGAGCAAGGCTGAGGCACAGATCGCGCTGGTTGAATGCTGTTAGCGTCGCTGCCGATCTGGAACTCATCAGCCGGCTTGAAAAGCTCCCCTTTGTTCTCAGGGTGGAGCCCGTTAGGAGGCTGGCCAGATCAGGTCCGAGGGTGCCACGTGTCAGCGAGGAACTGAACATGAATGGAAGAAAACTTCCGTTCAGCCTTCATCTGGCATCAGCCGATACGGCGATCTACGGGCCTTCGTTCTCGCAGCTCGATGAGATAGGCGTCGTTGCCGCCCACGACTCGGGTTACACGGGAGCCGGGGTGCTGGTCGGCATGTTCGATACCGGCTACTACAAGACACACCAGTCTCTGAGAAACCAACCAATCGTTGCCGAGTATGATTTCGTCTTCGGCGATGGGGAGACGGGTAATGAGCCTGAAGACGATCCCTATGCCCATTTCCACGGCACGTGTACCTGGTCTGCTCTCGGGGGGTATGCCCCCTATGCACTGATCGGACCGGCCTATGGGGCCTCGTTCTTCCTCGCCAAGACGGAAGACATACGATCCGAGACCCCGGTGGAAGAGGATAACTACGTCGCCGCACTGGAATGGGCGGACAGCCTTGGAGCGAGCGTTACGAGTGCATCTCTTGCATACAGGGAGTTCGATGACCCGCAGTATGACTACCAATGGGAGGATATGGACGGTAACACCGCAACGATCACGGTGGCGGTCGATGTCGCGGCCTCCCGGGGCATCCTGGTTGTGAATGCAATGGGGAACGAAGGCGATGCGCCCGGTAGCCTCTGGACACCGGCCGATGCGGATAGTATGCTCGCATGCGGCGCCGTGGACGAGTACAACAATGTCGCTGGGTTCAGCTCACGGGGTCCCACATATGACGGAAGGACCAAACCGGAGGTCGTAGCACGGGGTGTGGACACCTACTGCGCGTCGGCTTCATCGGCGAACTCCTATACGTATGCCGGAGGAACCTCACTTTCGACACCGCTGGTCGGGGGTTCGGCTGCAATCGTATTCGAGGCCCATCCCGAGTGGGGAGCCATGGAGGTGAGGGACGCCCTGATGCAGACCGCGGACAATTCACAGAGCCCCGATAACGACCGCGGATGGGGAAGAATAGACGTCCAGGCGGCGATCTACGATGTTTCGCCTCCGATATTCCCAGTTCCCTTCGACTTGATTTCCCCCACAGACGGGGATTCGACAGGATCAGACGAGATCCTGTTCATCTGGAATTCCTCGAGGGATACAGACACGGAGGATCCCGTATCTTACAGGCTCCTCATCTCAAACGACGAGGAGATGAGCGATTTAGTTCACGAAGTGGATCTTGCAGACACCAGTACACTGCTCGATGCGCACAACATTCTGGCCCAGAACACGTTCTACTACTGGACGGTACTCGCTATCGACAGCGACTTGAGATATCGTATGGCGAGAGTTACGCGGGCTTTTTTCACCGGTTCCCCCACAGGGATCGATGAGGAAGATGGCGTGCCGAAGACCTGGGGTGGTCTGCTTCAGAATTACCCCAACCCGTTCAATCCATCGACAACCATAACGTTCTCCGTTCGAGAGAGGGCCAGAGTCAGGCTGGATATTTTCGACCTGAGAGGCCGGCTGGTGAAGAGGCTCATCGATACGGAGATGACTGGTGGTGTGCATCATGTTGGGTGGGATGGAAGGGATGAAGCGGGCATGATGCTTGGAAGCGGCGTCTATTTATACCGGCTCAGCGCTGATGATGGGATGGTGACGAGGAAGATGAACCTTCTGAGATGAGGATTATGAAAAGAGCATTTTTTGTGTTGCCTGCGTTTATTCTTTTCTCATTCGCAGTGAGGCTACATGCCCGGGGTCCGACTCCGGGTGCGAGTGAGAAAGTTGAAAAGGCTCTTGATCGAATAATCCGGGTGTGTCCGTCCGATTCTGTGGTTTCCGTGATCGTGGAGCTCGAAGGTGGTGTTGAGGCGAAGGCGGTGCGCTCTAAGCTTGAGGCAGAGGGGAGAAGCCGCCGGGAGGTGCATGGGATGCTGATTGAGAAGCTTAAAGCCGAAAACGGTAAAGCTCAGAGCGATTTCCTCGACCGGCTCACAGAACGCATCGATCAAAGGGCGATAAGGAGGACGCGGTGTTTCTGGATCGCAAACCTTGTTGTCCTGGATGTAGAGGCGTCACAGATAAGGCGAATAGCTGATTTTGCGGGTGTAGAAAGGATTGTACTGAATCACACTCTTCACCTAACAGGTTACAAGGGTCGAAAAGCGCCCTCTGGGTCCGGAACAGAGTGGAACATAAAAAAGGTCAAGGCCCCTTCTCTGTGGAGCGCAGGCTTTTCGGGTAGAGGCATACTCATCTGCCTGATAGACTCCGGTGTGGACGGCACGCACCCGGCGCTTGGGGCGAAATGGAGGGGCTATAACGTTCCGGGTAGTTCGGCGAGCTGGCACGATCCGTACAACTTCTCGAGCTTCCCTGTCGACGATGACGTTTCCATCGGACCTACCCACGGAACCCTGGTAACCGGGATTCTTTTGGGAAGTGAGGGGGGAGATACAGTGGGTGTTGCCCCTGCCGCCCAGTGGATCGCCGCTAACGCTTTCGAGGGGCCACTTCAGAGCTCGACTTTTGATGTCATCCTCGACTGCCTTGAGTGGGCGGCGGACCCTGATGGGGACCCAGGCACAGTCTCCGATGTCCCCGATGTTGTGAACAATTCCTGGGGGACTAACGCACAAAACGGTGCGGGATTGTGTCAGGACGTGCTGTGGGATGCGATAGATGCGGTAGAGGCGCTGGGTCCAATGCTATTTTTCGCCGCTGGAAACTATGGTTCGGGTTCCATGACGATATCATCGCCCGCAAGCCGTATCGCCTCGGATGTTAACACCTTCGCCGTTGGTGCAACAGATAGCTCCGATCAGGTAGCTTCCTTCTCCAGCCGGGGTCCATCCCCCTGCGACGGGATGACTGTGAAGCCGGAGGTCGTGGCTCCGGGCAAGGGGATCAGATCGAGCCGCGGAATCGAGGCGGGCGGCGGATACCAGGACGGCCAGGATGGCACCTCCTTCGCCACCCCCCATGTGTCGGGTGTCGCAGCCCTTCTGAGGCAGTTTAGCTCAACGTCCAGCAGGGACGAGATAAAGAGGGCGATACTTAACTCAGCGGTTGACCTGGGGGATCCTGGCGAGGACAATTCCTACGGCATGGGCCTCGTCGATGCTTCCACTGCGGCAGATCGTCTCGGAGGTCCAACATCTTCCGTGCTGAGATTGATCCGCCTTGAGCCCGCACCTCTTGTATTCACTCCGGGTGACACGGTACGGGTGACGGCGGTTATCTACAACATGGGCCTCGAGGCATCCGATGTGCGGCTAGAGATGAGCGACCGCTCCGGGCTCGTGGAGGTCATAGACCCAACGGCGAATCTCGGGATAATAGGTTCCTACGAGGAAAAGGACAATTCCCAGGATCCATTCATCCTCTATACAAGATCGGGGGCAGCCAGGGGAAGCGAGGTCAGGCTGGGATTGAACATCTCTTCACCGGACGTAGAAGAGGAATTCACTCTCAGTGTATTCGTGGGCGAGGAAACTGTTGCCGGTCACCTGGATCACAGCGCGGGCAACGTTACCTTCACAGTCACGAACTTCGGTCAGTACGGTTACTACAACAGGGCCGACCTCGTGGGATCAGGATTCGTCTTCCCGCGTGGCGGTGAGAACTGGCTTTTTGAGAGTTTCTTCCTCGCCGGAACGGGCGAGCAAACGGTCTCGGATGGAAGAGGGAATGTCGAGACGGACTGGCGTCCGGCTGAAGGCGGTAACATATACATCCTCCGTGGCGGTGGGAAAGCCGATGAAGAGGGCAGGGCACGATTCGAGGATTCAGAGGCTCCTTCTCCACTTCCAGTTCACGTATATCAGAGGAGCTATGCATTTTCAGACCCGGAAAACGAGGATTTCATCATTCTCCACTACCTGTTGAGAAACGAAGGGACGGCACTGCTTGAAAATCTTTACGCAGGGCTCTATTTCGACTGGGATATTGATTACTATTCTTACGGCGGAAACGATGTCGGCTGGATAGACACTCTTTCACTCGGCTACATGTACGATAGTGGATTCGAGGAGCGCTTCGGAGTTTCACTTCTTGCGGGTCCCCTTGCCTCGCACAGGGCGATAGACGTGAGGCAGGAACTGTACGATGTTTTTGGCAACCCCAACTTCACCGACAGGAAGAAGTGGGACTTCCTAACCGCCGGTTTCGAGCAGCCTGTCAGCACGGACTCAGCGGATTGGGCGCATATGCTGTCAGCATAGGACCGGCCGACAGCGTTGAGATCGCATTTTCCGTAACAGCGGGGATGGGGTTGGATGATCTCGCTCGGAATGCCGCAAGGGCGAGGGATATGTGGGCTCAGATCGGGAGCAATCCTCCACCCGGTTTCGTAATAAGCATCCTCCCTGACGCTATACTCAACGAGTATCTCACGATAAGCGCCGTCCCGAGCGAGAAGCTCGCCGGTGAGCCTGTTCTCACGGTGGACGGTGACAGCCTGTCTATCGAAACGATATCAGCCGGAGATGTCGATTTGTACAGCGCTGAATATCTGGTGCAGAGTGAAGGAGATCATCTGGTCTCGGTAACCGGAATTGATCAAGGCGGAGCCTCTGGTACCTCCATCGAGTGGTTTACAGCACTAAGTGTGGGTCCAGGTGAAGGTGGAGACATGTCAAGCAGAGACGGGAGATTCAAGTTCTCCTTCGAAGAGGGAACCTTAGAACGAGAAGGATTCATATATTTCACCGATTCGGCGGGTGAGATCCCCCCACTTCCGGAGGGGATTGTCGCTGTCTCTGGCCCATATTCACTGCTTCCCCTCGGCCTGCAATTGAAACGGCAGGCTACAGTGAGTTTTCGCCTGAGTTATGTGCCGGGTGAGGTGTCGCCCGATTCTTTGAAAATTCTTGCACTTTCAGGGGGCAAGTGGGTCGAACTGACCACGAGCGTTCTCGGTGAGGATGAGGTAGGGGCCCGCGTTTTTGATCTGGGTACATACTTACTCTCGAGTGGCGGCGGTGTGGGGGGACTACCCGGAAGATATTTACTCTCTCAGAACTTCCCGAATCCCTTCAATCCGCATACGACAATACTGTTCGATGTGCCCCAAGGGGAGGAAGCTGCGAGGGTGAAGATCGCTATATTCAACCTCAGAGGACAACTTGTAAGTACACTTTTTCAGGGGGAAAAAAGCCCCGGCAGATACGAGTTGGTCTGGGATGGAAGGGATTCCCGCGGAGAGGAAGTGGGAAGCGGGATCTACCTCTGCACGATGACAGTTGAGGGCTTCGCCCAGACGAGAAAGATGGTTTTGCTGAGATGAGTATTCGAATTCCAGAATTCCTTGGATACTTTGCGATTTTTGATGCAATCAAAACATTCAAACGATTGAGGTTTAGTTATAACTATGAAAAGAGAGATACTGATAAACGCTTCAGAAAAGGAGTCACGAGTCGCGATCCTCGAGGACGAAGTCCTGGTGGAACTCCTCGTGGATCGCCCAAGCGAACCAAAGCATCTTGGAGATATCTACAAGGGTGTAGTCACAGCAGTCCTTCCCGGAATGCAGGCTGCCTTTGTTGATATCGGTATAGGTAAGAGCGGGTTTCTGCATGTTTCCGATGTCACGGAGGAGATAAGGGAATCCGAATTCGACGACAATCACGATGTGAGGGCGCCTTTACGTCACCGGGCGTTAGGTAGGAAACAGTTCAATATCGAAGATCAGCTCAAGAAAGGCCAGGAGGTGCTGGTCCAGATTGCGAAAGAGCCCATCGGAACGAAAGGCGCGAGGCTCACCACCCAACTCTCCCTTCCAGGTAGGTTTCTCGTCTACATGCCATATATGTCACGGATAGGTGTTTCGAGAAAGATAGAGGATCCGGAAGAGAGGAGAAGGCTCAGACGGTTGATTGCCTCGATAAAACCGAAGGAGGGGGGGATAATCGTGAGGACCGTCGGGGAGGAGGTCTCGAAGAAGAACTTCGAGAGGGAGCTCTATTCCCTGAGACGTTCATGGAAGAGGATCAAGAAGAAAGCCATGGCTTCAAATGCGCCCAGCCTGGTCCATAAAGAGGCGAAGCTGACATCCAGTATCATAAGGGATCTCTTCTCCGACAGGGTCGATTCTCTAATAGTGGATTCGGAATCCGAATACAGGGAGATCCGGAATTATCTCAAGGACGTTGCTCATGACCTTCTCAAGAGAATAAATCTATACAGGGATAGTATACCACTATTCGATGCATACGGTATCGAGGATGAGATAGCCGATATATTCAATCCCGTCGTTTCCCTAGATAGCGGGGGATACATTGTTGTCGAGCCGACGGAAGCCCTCGTCTCGATCGATGTGAATACTGGCAAGTACACCGGTAAGAAGGATCCGGAGGAAACCATACTCAGAACGAACCTTGACGCAGCTAAGGAGATCGCACGGCAGATAAGGCTCCGCAACATCGGCGGTATCATCGTATGCGACTTCATCGATATGGAAAACGAGGATAACAAGAGCAAGGTCATAGCGGAATTCAGACGTAACCTGGCTCGTGACCGGGCGAAGACGAAGGCCTATGAGATCACCGAGCTCGGTCTGATAGAAGTCACCAGGCAGCGGATGAGTTCGGGCCTCTTCCAGGTGCTTTCCGATCCCTGTCCTGCCTGTGAAGGCAAGGGGAGGGTCCTTAGCAGTGAAACGATGGCTCGAAAGATCGAGAGAGCCGTAAAAAGGGTTGGTGCACTGAGGGGAGAAAAGGCGCTGGAGGTGAGGGCCCATCCCAGAGTCGTTCTGTATATCATGGAAGAGGAAAGGGAGACCCTGTCCCAGATAGAGAAAGAGTATAAACTCACGGTGACCTTCAGAGATGATCCGCTTTTGAAAGTAGATGAGTTCAAACTCATGTCCATCCCTTCGAAGAGGGAGATAGCCCTGGGATGACCGATCGTTCCAATTCATTGTGTACTGGCCTTTTTGGCAGGTCCTCGCTTTAAATTTAGCATTACGGTACCCAGAGCTCCCTGATTCGCTGCGAGAGACTTTTTCAGAGGCATCTTAATTTTTATCTGACAGGAGCGATTGCGAAAGTTGACTTGTAACTCATTATATGATATAATATTAAAAAATAATCGCTGAAAAATACTTTATTAATATAGAGTACTACGTGCAACGATTGTTACTTTTCTCTCTCATTCTTACATTATTCACGCTCCTCTATCCAACCCAATCTTTCTCGAAGGTTATTCACATCCCGGGCGACTCCCTTACCATTCAGGCAGGCATAAACGGCGCCGCTGACGGGGATACCGTGCTGGTGGCCGATGGCACATATACCGGGCAGGGGAACCGTGATATCGAGTTTTTCGGGAAAGCTATCGTTGTGAAATCTGAAAACGGTCCCGAGGTCACGATCATCGACTGCGAAGGGAGCGAACAGGAACCTCACCGCGGATTCGCCTTCCGTAACCGTGAGGGCCCTGGATCGAAGCTGCAGGGATTTACTATCACAAATGGATGGAGCCGTTATGGGGGAGGGATCGCCTGCTGGAATTTTTCATCTCCGACTATAGAGGGTAACACGATCACCGGTAATACGGCTGAATACGGTGCTGGTATCCGATGTGATTACTCTCCAGCGATTATCAGGGACAACCTCATAGCTTACAACACCGCTCTCGTTGACGGCGGTGGCATCCGTTGTTACGATGCACTTGTAACCATCGAAGGGAACACAATTGTTGGAAATACGGCAGCGGATGTCGGCGGCGGGATATATTGTTATTACTCATCGCCTTCCGTTGAGAACAACACAATCATTGGGAATGTAGCTGGATACGGCGGCGGGATCGGTTGCTATTATACTGATCCAATCATCAGAGGCAACACGATCACATATAATACAGCGACCGATGACGGAGGGGGCATTTACAGCACAGATTTTTCTCCAACCATTTCTGCCAACAAAGTTTCAAATAACACAGCCGGCGATATTGGCGGAGGGATATACTGCCATCATTACTGTTCTCCGATCATCAACGATAACACGGTTTCTCGCAATTCCGCTAACCACGGTGGAGGCATCGGTCTCGGATTCAATTCCTCACCGTTTCTCGATGGTAACACGATAACGGATAACACAGCCATACAGTTCGGCGGTGGAATATTCAACTGGTACTCTTCCGGTACAGCTATCACCAGCACGATCGTCTGGGCGAATCATGCGATGATTGGGCCGCAGATCTGGGTGGGTGATGCCTCGTTTCCCTCGATACTCATAATAGCTTATTCAGACGTGGAAGGGGGGCGGGATTCAGTGTACGTCGAGCCGGGATGCACCCTCTACTGGGGACCCGGCATGCTCGATGCAGATCCCCTTTTCGTATTGCCAGAGAGATTGGACTATCGGCTCCTATGGGAATCACCCTGCATAAATGCAGGCTATCCGGATTCTCTGGATCCCGACGGGAGTCGAAGAGACCAGGGCGCCTTCTATTTCGATCTCCGTAATGCAATCACCATCTACCTGACGCCCGACAAGGCGCGGGTTGAACAGGGAGATCAACTGGGTGTCACTTACACCGCCATCAACAAATGGTCCAGCGAGGAGGATGTCCTGTTCGAATCGAATGTGACGCTCCCCAATGGGAACACCGTCACCATACTGGGTCCCGACCTGTATACCTTACCACCTCATCACACCATTCAGATTCACATGGTGCACGATATACCACAGAGAGCTCCTCTTGGTGATTACATGTATCGTTCCCTTGCCGGCTTCCCACGAGGATTCTTGATCGATGAGGACTGTTTCGAATTCAGAGTCATAGAGCCGGATCGAATCATTAACGAAGTGCTTAAGCAATAGAGACGCCGGTGAATCGCATTTTATATTCCCTGGTTACTGCCTTCGCCTTTCTGCTAATCGTCTCCTGCCTCCTTTTTGATAGAGAGACGGTACCGATTGAACAACCTATCGAGTTCAGCCACAGGATTCATGCCGGAGAAAAGGGCATGCCATGCCTTTTCTACCACTCTCATGCCAGGAGGTCGACGGTCGCCGGTATTCCCCGTGTTAAGACGTGTATGGGGTGTCACAGGTCCATAGCCCGCAACAAGCCAGAAGTCCAAAAATTGGAGGCGTATCAGAAAAGCGGTGAGCAGGTTGAATGGAGAAGGGTTTATAAACTCGAGGATTTCGTGTATTTTTCCCACAAGCGGCATATACGTAAAGGAATCGATTGTTCACAGTGCCATGGTAAGGTCGAGGAGATGGACAGGGTTGTGAAGGTGAGGGAACTGACCATGGGATGGTGCGTTAACTGCCACAGGGAGAGAAAAGCTGCGACAGACTGTCTAATTTGCCACAAATGAAAAATCATCCACCCGATCCTCCCGACCAGAATTGCGAAAGCAGTGCAGTCGCACTCCTCTCGTTTCTCGACTCGCCTCCTCGCTTGGAAGATGGTCGTTTCCGTACCACTTCGATTTCAGGCACCAACGATTCCGCAAGGTAGTTTATCATTTGGCATTTTTATAATTAATACTCTCCCACGTCAGGACCTACTTTTTCAACAATCTCACAATAAAAACCTGATAAAAGACATAATAAATATAATATTATTTAAGTATGTCATATTAACAGTTCATTTTCTTACAGGCAATATATCTTATAAAACATTAGCAGATTCAAAGGATATTATTTCATTCGAGTGATTTTCGATAAAGCCACAATCACTTAAAAAGTAGAGGCCACCATGAAGAGGAGAA
>JBHIFB010000010.1:0-41361 GCA_046760905.1 Candidatus Glassiibacteriota bacterium
AAGGCACCGTTCCATCAAGGGAAGAATTGTTCCCGGAGCTTATCGAGAAACTAAGTCGCTCACTGTCCGAGAGAACCGCCTCCACGCTCAGGAGAGTGATCACTGCAACCGGTACCATCATACACACAAACCTTGGTCGATCACTGCTTCCCGTCGAATCAATAGAGGCACTGGAAGAGGCCGGTACATCCTACACAACTCTTGAATACGATATCGATAAAGGTGCGAGGGGATCACGCCACATTCATTGCGAACAGATGTTAATTGAGCTCACCGGCTGTGAAGCATCCCTCATAGTCAACAACAATGCAGCGGCAGTTCTTTTGGCGATGAACACGCTTTCAGCTGATAGAGAGGCGATCGTATCGAGGGGGGAGCTTGTTGAAATCGGTGGGTCATTCAGGATGCCTGAAGTGATGGGGAAGAGCAACGCCATCATGGTCGAGGTCGGAACGACGAACAGAACAAGATTATCAGATTATGAGAATGCGATCGGTGAAAACACTGGGCTGTTAGTAAAGGTGCACAGGAGCAATTTCAAAATGGTCGGTTTCGTGGAAGGGGTGAGACTCGAGGAACTTGTGGCTCTTGGAAGAAAACACAATGTCCCGGTGCTTCATGATATCGGCAGCGGACTATTGCTGGATCTCTCACAGTACGGCCTGGGAGAGGAGCCAATCGTGGCAGAGAGTGTAAAGGCCGGAGCCAGCGTCGTCACTTTCAGCGGTGATAAGCTTCTCGGTGGTCCTCAGGCCGGGATCATCGTCGGGAAGAAGACGATAGTTGACATGATGAGAAAGAACCCGTTGACGAGAGCCTTCAGGGTCGACAAGCTCACCATCGCTGCCCTCGAAGCAACCCTCAGGCTCTATTACGATCCGGAGGAAGTGCTTCGGTCTGTACCCGTGATCGATATGATCACGACCGATCCCGAGGTCTTGAGGAAGAGGGCGGAGGAGATTATTGATAGACTTGACGAAGAATGCATCCGGCACGTCGAGGTGTGCGAGGGAGAATCGATCATCGGAGGCGGTTCCTGCCCCGGCGTGAAGGTCAGGTCTATCGAACTCCGTGTAACATCAGAAAAGTTGAGTGCCAATGAGATCGAATCCATTGCGAGAAAGAACGATCCTCCAATACTCGGCAGGATACACGATGATACCTTTACGATGGATCTGAGAACAATCAGGGAGGATGAGACCGATCACATATCTCGCTTTCTCGCGAGGATACTGGGCGAATGAGACGGAATTCGAGGATAGCTGCATTCTGCGACCGGGATGGTACCATAATCGAGGATGTTCCCTACATATCAGATCCGGAAAAAGTCACCCTCATACCCGGCTCTGCTCTGGCCATTCGTAAGCTCAATCAGGCCGGTATCTTTGTCGTGCTCACAACCAATCAATCAGGACTTGCCAGGGGAATTTTCACAGAGACCGATCTTCATGCGGTTAACAGGAGGATGGAAGAGCTGCTCGCCCGGGAAGATGCCCGCATCGACGCCTCCTATTTTTGCCCGCATCTCCCGCGTGAGATGCTCTCAGCCGGTGAAGAGGCATGCGACTGCAGGAAGCCTGGAGTGGGCATGGTGAAGAGAGCTCAGACTGAAATGGGTATAGACCCCGCACGCTCCTATTTCTTCGGGGATAGGATGAGTGATGTCGAGATGGCGCTGAGAGCGGGTGGCATTCCTTATCTCGTCTGTACGGGTCAGGGTGAGGTGGAGGCCCATGCGGTACGAAACATGCAAGGTGTCTCTATCGTGAAGGATCTTCTTACCGGTGTTTGTGATGTGTTGGAGAACTTGAGGAAGGATTCCTAGATAGAAAATTCTGGTATGCACAGATTAACATTTACATCTTCGATTCTTTCCCTTCTCCCAACCCTCCAGACTCTCTTTTTAGCTTCCGCTCTCTACTCGGCTGGCACCGCTCCAGGACAGGATACCGCAATAACGAGGAGGATCGAAGCTCTGCTTAACAGGAATCCAGAAAGTGTGCTGGAGGGACCTGTAGAGATAGGAGCCGATTCGACCCATCAGGGTGGCATACTTATGGTCAACGGACATTTGATTGTCTCGGGTAAAGTGATCGGAGACATAGTCATCGTCGATGGGGACCTCTCGCTCAGAGGGGAGGCTGAGGTCGAGGGGAAGATAATTGTCCTCGGAGGGAAGGCATTCAGCTCGAGGTTGTCTCGAATCAGTGGGGAGCTCGAGATTTACTCGTTCAACGTGAAGGTGAAGAAACGGGCAGGAAGGTACTTTATTATAAGGGAAGAGAGCGTGAGGGAAGGATTTGCGAAGCTGGAGCTAAGGGGCTTGAAAGGATTTGGCCTTGGACCGTATAACAGGGTGGACGGGTTGCCGCTTCTTTTCCACCTCAGGCTGGGTGATGGAAATACAGAAGAGAGGTGGAACCTCACCATCAAACCAATATACAGGGTCGCCGCCCACCGATGGGGCTGGGAGCTCTACTGGGAGGGTAACCGCCTGTGGAAACTGGAGAGAGTTGGAGTCGGGTACTACAGCGAAACGGTCACGAATGACGACTACCGGATGAGCGACTTCGAGAATACGATTGCGGCGATACTGTTCAAGGAAGATTTCAGGAACTACTATGAGAAGAGAGCTCTCGAGCTCTGGTTCGAACTGCCCTCGTGGTGGGATGTCACGCTTGGTTGTGAATTCGAGGCAGCAGAGTATTTCAGCATGGAACGGATGGCGGAGTTCAGCTTCTTCGGGTGGGGAAAGGAATTCAGGCTAAATCCCCCGGTGGAGGAGGGAAGGTCAAACTCGGTGTCGATCTATGTCACTCATGATACCCGGGACAATGAAGACAGCCCCGAGTCAGGCTGGTTCAACACGCTCACAATTGAGAGGGCGGGGGATCCCTTCGGCGCCGATTTCACCTTCACGCGATTCGAGGCCGATGTGCGAAGATATAACCGCCTAGGGTTCAATGCCCACCTCGATTTCAGGTTTTTCTTCCATTACGGCGACGATCATCTGCCTGCCGTCCGCCACCTTACCATGGGCGGAGTCGGTGGATTGAGAGGATACCCTGACTCCTCTTTCGGAGGTGACAGGATCCTCCTGGGAAGTGTTGAGTTCCGGTATCTTCTGACGGATGAACTCAAACATTCGATGCTTTTCAGGGACGGAATGGACCTCGTGGCGTTTTTCGATGTCGGGGAAGCGAAAGCCGGGCCTCTCGATATCACCACCGGTGATCTCAAAACCGATGCCGGTGTCGGAATCTCAGGCTCGGGGCTTCTCAGCTACTTTGGCCTGTTTGTTGCCCAGAGCTTGACAGACACCGAACTGGAGCCTCGAGTGACGGTGAGAGTATCGAGAGATTTCTGAAATGCGCCTATTGCCTCTCAGCCTTCTGATATGTTTCCTGGTGATAATTCCGGTTCACCACGCAGATTCCCTGCCGGATGCGGGTGATGCGGCCATTGTGTTCGACATCACCGATCTGCGGATAGAGGGGATGGTGACCGGAGTGATACCTGGCGACCTGAACGGGGATGGCATGAGTGACCTTCTGGTGCTTCATGCGAGCGGTGACCTCCTTAGGATAAGGCGTCATCTTTCCGTCTTCTACCAGTGGGAGTCCGGAGTCTTCTCGACGGCTGCTGACCAGACATGGAGAGCAGACAGCCTTGCACAGGCCATTGCGCTCGAATCCGGTGAAGCCGGGAGTCCTTCACGCATACTCTACGTGAGGAGAGACGGCGTGTACTGTTACGGATATGTCGTCGAAGAGGGTAAATTCGAAGTTGAGGGAAAGAAAATTATAGGTCAAAACACGCTCTTCGTGTCCAGCGATGTGGAGAAGCTCGTTCCCTTCAATTCTCTCAGTGAACTGGACAGCGAGGGGAACAGGTGGATAATCCTTCCCACGATCGGCTGGATCATCCGGTTCAAGGGCACGGACTCGGGGTTCTATGAACCCACAGACAGCATTCCCTACCGCCTCAAGTCAAGGATACTCCCCGAATGGGAGAATTATGTGACCGATGGGACGTTGAGCCTCAGGCAGGTTCTCACAACTCCTCGAATATCGCGGGGCAGTATCGGGAGAGGCCGTGGCAGAGATTTCATCCTGCTGTATAACGGGATGGTTGATGGCTACCTCGAGACTCTGGGGGGATTTAATGATAGCCCAGATGTGCACATCGGATATGATCTTGCCATGAGCACGCCCCGGGAGGAAGGCGGCTACATCTTCCGGTCTGTCCTCCATGACCTTGACGGTGATGGATTCTCAGACGTGGTCGTAACAAGGCAGGAGGGGCAGGGTTTGAGCGGTTTTAAAACGACACTCGACATCTATTTCGGTCCTCTCACGGAAATCGAGGGCAGCCGGCCGTCTCAGAGGATCGTTTTCAAGGACGCGTTTTCTTACTCACTGACCTTCGATGACCTGGATGGAGATGGGACCAAGGAGATGGGGGTACCGGTGGTGAAGCTGGGGGTTTTCGATTTGATTCGGATACTCACATCCCGAACTCTCAAAATAAGCGTCGAAATTTACAGGCTGGGCTCCGATGGCCTTTACATGGATCGCCCTCAGTACGTCCAGGAAATCAAAGCGGGTCTTGATTTCGGGGGTGGCAACGGGGAAGTGGTAGGGGAGGTGATAAACGCAAACGGGGACATGCTAAAGGATCTTCTTATCTCACTCAAACCGGACAGGCTTTCCATCTTTCCGGGAAAGGGCGGTGGGGGTCAGAGGTTTTTTGATAGAAAACCTGCAGTCGAATTGGAAACTCACAAGGGGGTCCAGCTCAAAGCGGTCGATCTCACGGGCAACGGGCTCGACGATCTGGTAGCCACCTTCGGCACCAGCCCCAGGGGAGCAGGTCTGGTGAGGCTCTACCTGAACAGAACCGATGTCACTAACCTGCCGTAGCTTCTGAACTTATCTGAGATTACGGAGCATCTAACTGATCCTCGGCACCCGGTATTGACAATTCGATACATATAAGATAAGTTGTAAATGATATAAACTGTCTAAAGATTTTCCTCTCCACGAGGGAGAGGACCAATGCGATTTTGCATCCCCATCATCCTCGTTTCGTTTCACACAGCATGTACCCTCCTGATACAAAGCGTCTGTTTTCAGGTACCGGTCGGGCATTCCGTGTTATATGCTGCGAGAGCGGTTTCAGAAGATGAGGACAGTTGTTGGAAATCGCCAAAGCCTGTTTTAAAACGCCCACCCGCCGGATTCTCTGTCTCAAAGGGTAGTAACCGTTGCCCGGCCCAGGTGAACTACAATGTTGTCGACGATGAGGTCCTCAACCTGAGGTGTCTTCTCGGTGGTGGCAGGAAGCTCATCCGTCACGACTGTGCCGGGGAAGATCCGCCTTCACTTGAAGTTGTTTTCACGAGGGACCTCGACCGGCCTCAGATGGTCCTTCACGATGCTCTGTCTGTAGATAACGGAGCCAGCTGGAGCGTTGTGGGGCCTCTGAGTTATGATCCCGAGAATTTCAGGGACAGAAATCACGTCATCGGCTTCAACGGTGGTGTAACGCATATCGTCTACACGGAACAGTTCGGGAACCCCGAGAGCGGGTTGACCAACATGTACTGGATCGATGATCAATTCACCTGCCTCGGGACTTTCCCTTCAATGACCGAGATCACCCAGGTGGACAGCCTGGATGAGTTCTACCCGATGCTTGCCTGGGTGGAGCCAAGCACGGTATACATGAGCTTCATCGATTTCGCCCATGGCAATCCTAACATCACTTATTTCAAGAAATCCACAGATAATGGTAAGACCTGGTCAGACAACCTGAATATCACAGACACGATTGAAGCTGAGGACTTTGACATTGGAGGGATGGATGGACCTCTTATGATAGATGCAGATGGCGAGTTCATCGCAGCACTGGCCTGGGTCGTACTGGATGATGCATGGGCCGACTCAAACGGCTTTTGCGATAATTGCGTCTATCCTGCCTACACCCAGTCTACAGACGGTGGAGATACATGGGATCCGCTTAGACTTGTCTGGGGCACGGACATAACAGCATATCCTCATGGTCATTCCGGTGATCCTGAATTTGATCAGACAATAAGCTACGTGGGAGGAGTTGATGGTTATTGGTGGACATTCGGGGCTATCAACTACTGCCAGGACAAGTGCGCCATCACCTCAGACGGTCTCGTCCACTTGGTCTACACGATGCTTGATACGACCTATGGTTATGAGGCGCTCTTTCACAGCATCGTCGACGACGGCACGATCACAAACTACCACATCGGGTTTCCCGAGGATCCTGAGCTTTCGGGTGAGTCGGGCGTGGCCTTCATGTCTTCGATCGCTAAGGCGGATGACGGCCACATCGTTGTCGGCTGGACTGAGTTCATCCAGCCTGACGGTCTTGGTGACATCTGCATGCACGCGATTCCGGCAGGAGAGGGTAGGGGACCTGATGGTCCAGTTAATGTGACAGACAGGCCGGAGGATATTGTCTATCAGAGGATAGTCGATAAGACAGTTCCCACCGGGAACCCCTATGAGTGGTATGTTGACTGGGTTTTTGAGTTCTACGGCGAGGGTGGTAATGCAGCGGATTCGACCCTCTGGCATCTTCAGGCTACCTATGTCCTGCCGCCTGTTGACATCGAAATACCTGATGAGAAGGATTCAGGTGCTGGCAGGGTCGTCATTCTCGATCAGAACTATCCGAATCCATTCAATCCGGCGACTGTAATCTCTTTTGGCATTGGCGGAAATCCAATCGGGAAACAGCATGTAACTGTCAAAATATACAACCTGCGCGGCAGGCTCATGAGAACCCTCATCGATTCAGAGCTTGCACCGGGCAGCCACAAAGTCATCTGGGACGGGAGAGATGATGGTGGGGAGACAGTCTCATCCGGCATATATTTCTATACCCTGAGAATCGGGGACAGGATACGCGTCAAGAAGATGACAGTTCAAAAATAATTGTCAGAGTGGCATAAAGAGGAGGAGAAAGTTTCTTTTGTGGGTCAGGCGAATTGGGTACCGGCTCTGGCTTATAACAGGGAACATTCCCCTGAAATCAATCTAATCTGGCAACACTTCACTACCCCTTGACTCTACCTTCCTACTGTGGTATTGAATAAGCATCGTATTTTGCGATATTTCAAACGGTACGATCCCGCAACGAGACGCAAGGTTACAAGTCAAGAACCTCGTGCGCCGGATGGTGTATGATGTGGGGAAGGAGGATGATGCATGAATCAGAGGGAATACAGGGATGTCTTCTGGATATCCCTCGTCCTGTCCCTCGTCATTCATGCCCTCATACTTCTTTTGACCCGGATTCCCCCGACCTGGGTGAGAGAGGAGCCTGAGCGTAAGGAACTATATATACCCATCCTCATCCCTGAGGTGACGGGCCTCCAACCACCCGTCAGGAGAGAGGCCATCGAGATCATCGATGTCAAGCAGACGTTCGAAGAACTAAAGCCTCTCGCGCTGAGGGAAGCCAGGCCTATTCCCCTGCCGGGAAGCCTTATACCGGAACTATTCCCGCTCGAGCCGTACCTCACCTGGGATATGATCATGGATCTTTCCCATATCAAGCTCCTTCCACCCTATTATTTTTCGCGGTTCGCCTGGCAGTTTCCCGATACGACGAAACGGGTCTACACCGTGAATGATTATATACACCTGGCGCTTCTGGATGCGCTGAGAGCGAGGGAGGAGAAGGAGAAGATGCTCGTGGATACACCGCTGGGAGAGTTCGGCGTCACTCCGGGTGTGATACACCTCGGTCCTTTGAAATTGCCAATACCGTTTGGCGCATATTCTTCCAGGGAGTCAAGAATCGCCCAGCAGGAATATGGGGAGATACAGTCCCATGAGAATGTTGTAGAGATCGATGACGAAGAGCTCGCCAGACAGAGAGAGCGGATACTGGAGTGGAAAAAGAGACACGGTAAGGATGATTGAAAGAGAGCAAACGGAGGATGCGATGCCCGATGAAGGTGAAGTAGTTGTGGTCATACCGGCCCGATATGATTCCAGGCGGTTCCCCGGGAAGGTCCTTGCCAGAATATGCGGGAGGAGCATGATCGAACACGTCTGGCGCAGCGTATCGGCCGCGCGGAATATTGACAGTGTCCTGGTGGCCACCGATGACGAGAGGATCGCCCGGGAGGTTAAAAACTTCGGGGGCAGCGTTGTGATGACTGACAAAAGCATCCCGAGCGGAAGTGACAGAGTTGCTGTGGTCGCCAGGAGCTCTGGGGCATCCATTATCGTCAATGTGCAGGCCGATGAACCTCTCACTGAACCTGAGTCCATTGACGATCTCATACTATTCATGCACCGGGAGAAAAGGGCTGAGATCGCTACTGTCGTGAGGCCGATAAAGGATCCCCGCGAGCTCTTCGACTCGAATGTGGTGAAGGCTGTGATCGCTTCGGGTGGCAGGGTCCTCTATTTCTCGCGTTCACTCATACCGTATCACGAAAGTCCCGAGAGACTCACCCGCAAGATGCTGAAAGAGGATAAGTTTTATGCTCATGCAGGAATATACGCATACCGCCGTGAGGCCCTCCTTAGATTGACCTCTCTTACACCTTCTTTTCTCGAAGTGCGGGAATCCCTTGAACAGTTGAGAGCTCTCGAGAACGGAATGAGCGTATATGCAATTGTGAGGGATGTGAACTCGATCGGGGTGGATCTGCCGACTCATATCCCAATCGTGGAGAAGAGGTTAAGGGAGCGGGGTGATGAATAAAATAGAGTGGAAAAAAAGACGAATTTATATTATTTTTCATATGAAAAAGGCACAGAGGCATCCGGCAGCCTCTTTCTAAGCGCTAACATTTAAGCATACGGATTCTTACAGGATAGGGGGATAGGTCATGAGTTCTCGGGCGGGGGAAATCGATCTATCAGATGTTGCCATGAAGTATATCTTCATAACAGGTGGGGTCGTCTCATCCCTCGGGAAGGGTATTGCTTCAGCCTCCCTCGGCATGCTACTCAAGTCGCGCGGCCTCAGGGTGACCTTGCTCAAATTCGACCCTTATCTCAACGTCGATCCAGGAACGCTCTCACCTTTCCAGCACGGGGAGGTGTTCGTGACCGATGACGGGGCTGAAACCGACCTGGACCTCGGACATTACGAGCGATTCGTCGACGTCTCCATGAGCCAGGACAACAACTGGACCGCGGGAAGGGTGTATAATTCAGTTCTCACGAAGGAACGCCGTGGGGATTATCTCGGAGCCACGCTTCAGGTCATACCGCACGTGACGAATGAGATCAAGCAGGCGATCACGAAGCTCGCAGACAAATCGAAAGTAGATTGCGTCATATCGGAGATCGGCGGAACGGTGGGCGATATCGAAAGCCTGCCCTTTCTTGAAGCGATAAGGCAGATGAGGCTTGACAAAGGTAAGTCCAACACCCTGTTCATCCACCTCACGCTTGTTCCGTATATAAAGACCGCCGGAGAGCTCAAGACGAAACCGACGCAGCACAGCGTCAAGCAGCTCCGGGAGATAGGAATCCAGCCCGACATCCTGCTCTGTCGCACTGAGGGTAGGCTCACCGAAACCTCGAAGCAGAAAATCGGGCTGTTCTGCAACGTTCCCTCGGATGCGGTAATCGAAGCGAGAGATGTGGATTCCGTATACAAGGTACCGCTTGTATTCCATGCGGAAGGTATGGATGATCTCGTAGTGAAACTCCTCAATCTCGAACTCAGGCCCCCGGACCTTGACCAGTGGAAGAGGATCGTATCCGCCGTCGACAATCCAGGATCGGAGGTCGATATCGCTATATGCGGCAAATACACGACCCTCCACGATTCGTACAAATCGATACTCGAAGCGTTTACTCATGCGGGGATAGCGAATGATGTGAAGGTGAACATCAACTGGGTCGATTCGGAGCTATTAAATGAGGAGAACGTAGCCGGGAAGCTTTCCGGTTATTCGGGAGTCCTGATACCTGGCGGATTCGGTCACCGTGGTGTTGAAGGGATGGTACAGGCTGTGAAGTACGTGAGGGAGAACGATGTCCCCTTCTTCGGGATATGTCTGGGCCTTCAATGCGCAGTGATAGAGTATGCGAGAAACGTGTGTGGCCTGGAAAATTCGCACAGCTCAGAGTTTGACGAAGACTCGCCGGATAAAGTCATTCACCTCATGCCTGATCAAAATAGGGTGGTGATGAAGGGAGGCACAATGCGACTCGGCGCCTACCCCTGTCAGCTGGAAGAAGGGTCCCTGGCACGAAAGACATACGGAGTTAGTGAGATATCCGAAAGGCACAGGCATCGGTATGAGGTAAACAACAAATACAGGGATGTTCTCAGAAGGCATGGCCTTGTAATATCCGGGTCCTCTCCAGATGGAAGACTTGTTGAGATGATCGAGCTCTCAGGTCATCCCTGGTTTGTTGGGTGTCAGTTCCATCCCGAGCTGAAGTCCAGGCCTACTAACCCCCACCCCCTGTTTAGGGACTTTATCAGGGCTGCAAAGGAGTATGCCGACAGGACAAGATCCGGCTCTCATTCTAAGCGGGAAAGCCTGGTGATGGAGTAGACCGCATCGTTTCCCGAGGAACACACAAGGGAGCTTGGTTGTGGGAATAAAAGTTGGCAGATTCGAACTGGGTGGCTTTGATGGATTTTTCCTGATCGCGGGTCCCTGCGTAATTGAGGAAACCGCCCGGACCATGGAGATTGCCGAGCGGCTTGCAGCTCTCGGGCTCAAATTCGGGGTGCCTATCATATTCAAGGCATCCTTTACGAAGGCAAACAGGTCCTCGGTCGGATCATACACGGGTCCCGGGATAGATGAGGGTCTGGAGGTGCTGGCGAAAGTGAAGCGTGAGTTCGATATCCCGGTCACATCCGATGTGCACTGCAGAAACGATGTCGATGCAGCGAGCCAGGTCCTGGATCTTATACAGGTCCCTGCTTTTCTCTCGAGACAAACGGAGCTCATCCGTTGTGCGGCAAGAACAGGAAAACCGCTGAATATCAAAAAGGGTCAATTCATGTCCTCCCGGCAGGTGAGGCTCGCCGCTCTGAAGGCCTGCAGCGAGGGAAACAGAAATGTGATTCTGACTGAGAGAGGAACATTCTTTGGTTACGGAGATCTCGTCGTGGATATGCGTAACCTGGTTCTCATGCGAGAGGGGGGCTTCCCGGTGGTTTATGACGCGACTCATTCGATCCAGAGACCCACCGGGCTCGGGGAAGTCTCTGGCGGGGACCGGGATATGATAACTCCGCTAATGCGAGCGGCTGTGGCTGCAGGGGTCGATGGTATATTTTTCGAAACTCATCCCGAACCTGAAGAGGCTCTCAGTGACGGTCCATCGATGCTCCCGCTCGATGAGGCCCGGTCTTTCATCGAGCAGGCGCTGCGTATCAGGGAGGCATCTCTTGCATGCTGGAGAAGTGAAGAAGCGAAAAAATCTTAGGATAAAAATGATCATTTCGGATGTGGATGGTGTATTAACAGATGGGGCAATTTACATCGACCAGGAGGGTAGAAGGCTGCGCCGATTCTCGGTTCTTGATGGAGTTGCTTTTCAAATGGCCCATAGCGTCGGCCTCCTGACGGCACTCGTTTCGAGCAGGCACTCACCGGAGGTACTGTCGAGGGCCGAGGAACTAGGAATCGTTGAGGTGCATCTGGGGGTGAGGGATAAGTATGCGACTGTGGACAGCATCACGAAAAAACATGGAATCAAATTGGGAGAAACATGCTATATAGGGGATGACCTGAATGATCTACGCACATTGCAGAACGTCGGATATTCAATAACAGTTCCGGAGGCGCCAGTTGAGCTAAGATCGATTGCAGACTATGTGAGTGAGAAATCAGGTGGGGAGGGGGCATTCAGGGAGGCAATGGAGCACATCCTGCACAATATGGGGCTCTATGCAACGGCATGTGAAAAAGTTGCGGGCTGAGCCGGAGGTATAATTTTTGCATAGAATGATAAAAGAAGGAAAGACCGAAAGCCTCGACCTCATTGAGAAGGCCAAGGGTGTGATTCGAATCGAGGCCCATGCCGTGAACTCCCTGTACGATAGAATCGGAAAGGAGTTCCTGAGAGCTGTTGAACTTCTTTACTCAGCCAGGGGTAGGGTGATCGTTTCAGGACTGGGGAAGTCGGGGTATGTTGCAAGAAAAATCGCTTCCACCCTAGCGAGCACAGGAACACCGGCGATCTATCTACATCCGGTAGAAGGAGTACATGGAGATCTCGGTGTTGCGACGAAGGGTGACGTTGTTATCGCTGTTTCAAAAAGCGGCGAGATGGATGAACTTCCCCACCTTCTCAACATATTCAAGAGACTGGAGGTCAGCGTGATCGCCATAACCGGTACTCTGGACTCCACGCTGGCTCTGAACGCTGATGTGGTGCTCGATGTGAGTGTCGAAGAAGAAGCATGCCCTCATAACCTCGCTCCGACTGCAAGCACGACAGCCTCCCTCGCCATGGGTGATGCCCTCGCCATCGCCCTGCTTCTCAAGAGGGGGTTCACCTACGAGGACTTTGCTCTGATCCATCCTGGCGGGTCACTGGGAAGGAAACTCCTGAAAGTGGAAGATGTAATGATGCGGGGAGAAGATGTCCCATGGGTATCCCTTGATTCAACGATGAAGGATGCAGTAATAGAGATGACGGCCAAAAGGGGCATTACCAGCGTCGTCGATAAGAAACACCACGTCGTGGGTGTTATAACGAATGGTGATCTCATGAGGCTGTTGGAGAAAACGGAGAGTATTTTCGACATACCCGTCGCAGATGTCATGAATAAAAATCCAAAGATCATATATCAAAAGGAACTCGGCGCCACTGCTGTGAAAATGATGGAAGAGTACGGAATCATCTCGATGCCGGTTGTAGATGAAGAAAACAGACTCAAAGGCGTTATTCATCTGCATGATCTGATGAGAGCGAGGGTCCTGTGAGAGTTTATCAAATGCATAAAGTGATATCTTTCACCTTTCTGCTCTGCTTTCTCACTACCGTCGCATGCTCGGACCGATCGACTACTGAGGTTATCACTCAACAGGAGGGCGCTGAACTGCCCGACCAGATCATAACCGGGTTCAGCATCACTATCACCGATGAAGGTGTCAAGAAGACCCAGGTGGAAGCCGCCAAAGCTTTCGTTTTCGAGGAGAGGGATGAAATAGCAGCAAGGGATCTCCACATGAAATTCTATAACTCCAGTGGAGAATATTTCTCCCAGCTCTGGTCCGACAGCGGAACGATCGACATGGAAAGCAACAACATGCACGCCATCGGAAACGTCGTCGTACTCACGAATGATAGTCTCAGGCTGGAGACAGAGACGCTGTACTGGGATGAGGAGAAAGAGGAGATAAGCACAGAGGATTCGGTTGTGTTCTACCAGGAAGATAAAACGGTGAGGGGAGTTGGATTATACTCCGATCCGGGGCTCGAGGATGTTGTGATTCTCAGTCCCACAGGTAGATTCAAGGAGAAGGAAAGGACAGATAAGGATTAGGCGGTGGAAAGCGATTCTGTTGCTGATCGTGTTCTCGGGTGGTTCACTCTTTCCGGAAACCGTCGAGAAGGAGGACCTTGTCCTGGAACATGCGGGGAGAATGAACAGGCGCCTGGAGGATGGTCGCATCATACTTTACCTTGTAGAAGATGTGAAGTGGAGGAAAGGAGAGACAGTAATCAGCAGTGACACCGCCTCCTATGTGGAAGATCTGGGGTGGTTGAGGCTGACGGGACACGTAAGCGTTACCGAACCGGAGAGGACTATACTGGCGGACACGGTTGATTATTACGAGGAAGACGACAAAGCGGAAGCCAGAGGTGAGGTGACTGTGATCTCCGAGGACAGCAAGCAGAAGCTACAGACCAACCGGCTGATTTACATGAGGGAGAAAGACCACATGACCGCTTTCAATAGACCTATGATCACTGTCAGAAGGGAAGAGGAAGAAGGGGACAGCACATCGCTTGTCATCTGGGGGAACCGGGTGGTTTCCTGTGGAGAAGACAGTCTCTTCGTGGTTGGTGATGTGATCATGGAAGGAGACAGTCTGGGCGCGGAGTGTGACTCGTCTTTCTATGACCTGGAAAAGGATTGGATAAGGCTCAGAAACAATCCCGTCGTCACGGTGACACAGCACATTGCATGGGGGGATGAGGTGGATCTTTACATTCCTGATGAGAAGATCGAACAGGCAGCCGTGAGAGGGAGTGCCCGTGCCGAGGGAAGGAAGGAACTCAAAGAGGAGGAGGAAACCACAGGGGAGGAACGCTTCTGGACGGAAGCAGATTCGCTAGTTTTGCTATTTAAGGACGAAGAGCTCAGCGAATTGACGGCTTACTCCAAAGCGAGGAGTCTAGTTGAGAGGGAAGATGAGGACAAAAAAGTCGAAAGGAACTATGTGACCGGTAATGTAATAACAGTGAAAATGGAAGAGGGGGAAGTCGAAAGGGTACTGGTGGAGGGAGATGGCAGGGGTGTCTATGTCATGCCGCCGGACACCATAAAGGCAGGTGCTGGAAGTGACCGATAATGGCCTGAAGCTCGAAGCCGTGAACCTTGTGAAATCCTATAAGGGAAGAAGGGTCGTCGATTCTCTGAACCTCTCGATATCGCCCGAAGAGGTAGTAGGCTTGCTCGGGCCCAATGGCGCAGGGAAGACAACGACATTCTACATGATAGTTGGATTGATATCACCAGATGATGGAGAGATCTTATTCAATGGTGAGAACATCACAGGTTACCCTATGTACAAACGCTCGCGAATGGGGATAGGCTATCTCTCCCAGGAGCCTTCGGTGTTCCGGAAGCTCACGGTGGAGGAGAATATAATGGCTATTCTCGAAACGATAGGCTTGACTCCAGAACAGCGGCGAGAACGGTGCGATGCCCTCCTTGAGGAACTCTCGATCGCTCATCTGAGGAAGAATAAGGCTTTCACTCTCTCAGGTGGTGAGAGAAGACGACTGGAGATCACTCGTGCACTGGTGACGAAGCCTCAGTTCATCCTGCTCGATGAACCATTCTCCGGCATTGATCCTATCGCAGTGGATGAGATCCAGGCTATTATCTCAAGGCTAAGGGAAAAAGGATTGGGCGTTCTGATCACTGACCACAATGTGAGAGATACCCTTGAAATTACTGACCGTGCGTATATAATGTACGAAGGGAGTATTCAGGTTTCAGGAAACGCAGAGGAGCTTGTGAAGGATCCACAAGCCAGAAAGCTGTATCTTGGAGACGATTTCAGTCTGTAAATGATTCCTAGAATCCCCTGGTGGAAGGACAATGGAACTCAAAGGTAAGCTGATCGCTACGCAGAGACTCGAACAAACAATCAATCCCCGCCTCTATCAGGCAATGGATCTGCTCTATATGCCTCTTCTCGATTTACAGCAGTATCTCAAACAGGAGCTACTGGTAAATCCGTTCCTCGAGCTCGTGGAGAGCGTCGATGAATCCGACGAGGAGTCCTCCATCGAGGAAGAGGCGGAAGAGACCGAAGAGGATGAAATAGACTGGGAAAAGGTTCTCATGGACGGGTTTGATGCCGAGTATGTCGGTGAGGAAAAAGACACCAGAGAACCATACGAAAGAGTGCCGGTCACACGAATCACCCTGTATGATCATCTTCTCCGGCAATTGTCCTTCCTGAAACTGACTGAAAGGGAGAGAGCTATAGGCGAGGAGATTATCGGTAATATCAATGAGGATGGGTATCTCACCTGTGATCTTTCTGACATCACCAAGGCTCTCGCGGAAGAACTGAAGGGCGTGAACGACGAGGAGGTGGAGGCTGTGCTTGTAAAAGTACAGACCTTCGATCCGCCAGGTGTGGCTGCCCGGAGCATTCAGGAATGCCTCCTCATACAGCTGGAGGATAAAGGCCAGAAAGATAGTTTGCCCTACCGGATCGTGAAAGACTTCTTTCCACAGCTAACGCAGCACAAGTGGAGTGAGATTGCAAGGGCCATCGGTGTGAATCAAAAGGAAGTGCAGGATCAGGCTGACTTCATCGCCGGCCTCGAACCGAAGCCGGGGAGAAGGTTTTCCGAACAGCCTGATAACTATGTAACACCTGACCTTATCGTAGAGAGGGTAGACGGTGAGTACATAGTGAGCCTCAATGATTCAAACGTACCTCGTCTGCGTAAGAGCAGTATGTACTGGCAACTTGCTCAGGATAAGAAGAAATTCAAAGGTGAAACCAAGAAATTCATACTCGAGAAGCTGAGTAATGCAAGCTGGCTGATCCAGGCGATAGAGCAGAGAAGGCAAACGATGCTGAAGGTCATGAACTTCATCATCGAGAGGCAGCTGGACTTTTTCGAGAGGGGAATTTCCTACCTCAGGCCACTGACGTTGAGAGAAGTGGCCGAGGTAATCGATATGCATGAGTCCACGGTGAGCAGAGTCACGAACGCAAAGTATTGTCAGACGCCGAGAGGGGTCTTCCCGCTCAAGTTCTTTTTCTCGAGTGGTCTCGACACCGAAGACGGAGACGAGGTATCCGCGAGAGGCATAAGGGACCAGATCGCAAAACTCATATCCAATGAGGACACGAGTAAGCCCCTTACCGATCAGGCGATCGTGAATATACTGAACGAGGAAGGGATCAGAATAGCCCGCCGTACTGTTGCTAAGTACAGGGACCAGCTGGGGATTTTACCTGCAAGGCTGAGGAAGAGAGTTTGATGTTCACACACTTGAGCATGAGGAGGTGGCAATGGAGATCACAATATCCACACGACACTGTGATATATCGGATCAAACGAAATCTTATATAGACCGTGAAATGAACGGTCTTGAGAGATTCTATAATAGAATTATGGGAGCAGATGTCACACTAATTACGGAGAAACATCGCCAGATCGCAGAGATCAAGCTGAAGATAAATCAAGGGACCCTTTATGGGAAAGCGGAATCTTCGGACATGCGAACTTCCTTCGATCAGGCTGTGGAGAAACTCGTTGTTCAGCTCAAGAAACACAAGGAGAGCAGGAGACAGAGGAAAGGTTCCCGCGACAGGGAGCTCATGTCATCCAGGGGGGAGACTGAGACCGCATATGATGAGGAACTGTTCGAAGAGGAATGAATTTCAACCCCGGAGGCAGACTGTAGTTGAAGCGATTCACAGTAAGGGATCTTCTAAAAGAGAAAGGGCATATCTATCACCTTGGTCTTCTCACGGAAGATGAGAAAGGGCTCGAGAGAACCATATATAATTCAGAACTGAACCGGCCTGGCCTGATTTTCGCCGGTTTCACTCATAAATTTGCTTACGATCGAATACAGATACTCGGCCAGACGGAGATCGCTTATCTCAGGTCTCTCACAACTGAGGTGCAGAAGAAAGCTATAGAGCAGTTTTTGAGCTTCGACCTGCCCTGTATTATAATCACACGCGGAAACGAACCCCCGCTCTATCTGATCAAGAGAGCGAACGAACGAGGGATACCGGTACTGAGAACGAGTATCAAGACCGCCAGGCTTTCCCACTTCTTATCAGCCTACCTGAACAATCAGTTTGCTCCTCATACCACACTTCATGGAACCCTTGTAGATGTCTACGGCGCCGGCCTCCTGTTCCAGGGAAAAAGTGGCATAGGAAAAAGTGAATGCGCCCTGGACCTTGTGGAGAGAGGGCATAGACTCGTCGCAGATGATCTGGTATACGTTACCAGGTCCGGGAACGAGGTGCTCATCGGCCGTGGAAGCGAACACCTCAGGCATCACATGGAAATCAGAGGCATCGGTATCATCGATGTTTTCTCTGTTTTTGGCGTGAGGGCCGTGAGGTTGCAGAAGAGGATAGAAGTCATTGTTCAGCTTGAGGAGTGGCGCAACGATATCGCGTATGAAAGGACAGGGCTCGAAGAGAAACTCGTGACCATCCTCGATGTTCAACTACCCGAGGTGACGATCCCGCTGGTGCCCGGGAAGAACATCACCGTGATATCCGAAGTGATCGCTATGAACCACCTGCTCAAGCTTTATGGTCATCATCCTGCCAGAGCATTCAATGAGAAACTGATCTCCATGACGGGGAAGGTGGAGCTGGCTGATCAATACCTCGATCTGGAGCAAGATTTCGAATAGGAAAACAGAAGGGCCGTACTCCCATGGTAGGGGCTATACTCGTATCCCATGAAAACCTCTCACAAAGTATAGTAGAAGCCCTGGAGAAGATAACCGGGGAATCAAGGGACATCATTCCAATATCTTCCAAAGGAATTTCACCCCGGCAACTGGAAGAGGAGATAATCTCCGCTATCGGAGCACTGAAGAACAACGAGGGGATCATCCTTTTTACCGATCTCTACGGCGGGTCCTGTTCGCACATATGCCACAGGGTCCAGAGAGAGAATCCTGACGTTATCATAATAACCGGGGTAAATCTCCCTCTACTGATCGATTTCGTGTTTCAGAGGAGCAAACCGGCAAGAGAGATAGTTGACAGGCTGGTTCAGAAGGGAAGAGCGGGGATAAAGCTTCACATCCAGGATGGTGAGGAGGGAGAGACTCGATGACCATCATCCTTTTCAGAGTCGATGAAAGGCTCGTACACGGCCAGGTCACCGCGGGATGGGGGAGGGTGCTCCAGCCTTCCCGTATCGTTATAATCAACGACTCCATAGCCGCAGAGAACTGGGAAAGAGAGCTTATCAGACCAGCCGTGCCCGAAGGGGTCGAGTTCGAAGTGTTGACAGTGGGGGAAGCGGTGGACAAGCTCAGGGAGTATGAGGAAAGCAGGGAAAGAGTTTTTGTCCTTGTCGAGGACCTTGAGACTGTGACGGTGCTTGTCGAGAAAGGGGCCCGAATCCGCTCGATCAACCTCGGCGGGATATACCATGAAGATGGACGGGAAGAGATACTTCCCTACCTCTACCTTAACCCGGAGGATAAGGAAAGGCTCTTTTGGCTCGGGGAGAACGGAATGGTCATTACAGTGCAGGATGTGCCATCCGCACGCCCCGTCGATGTGTTTAAATATATCCGGAAGAAAGAAGAAGGATCCGAGTGATAAAGTTAGCGATAGGTATACATAACCACCAGCCGGTTGGCAACTTCGATGGAGTATTCAAAGAAGCACTCGAGAGGGCTTATCTTCCTTTCCTGGAAACGCTCTCCCGGCACCGCCTCATCAAGGCTTCGATTCATAACAGCGGGATCCTATATGAGTGGTTCGAAAGAAACGGGGCCAGGTATACTGATATTCTTGCCGAACTCACAGCAAGCGGCCAGGTCGAGCTTCTCACCGGAGGATTCTACGAGCCCATCCTCCCTGCTGTGCCGGAGAGGGACGCTATTGGCCAGATCAGGATGTTGAGTTTGTATCTGGAGGAAAGATTCGGGACCACTGCGGCCGGTTGTTGGACCGCCGAGAGAGTCTGGGAACCACATCTTCCCCGGCTGCTTAAGAAAGCGGGTATCACTTACACCATCCTCGACGATTACCACTTCCGGGCAGCAGGGCTTTCTGAGAAGATGATCCGTGGGTATTTCCTGACAGAGGATGAGGGTGAAACAGTCGCGGTCTTCCCGATCTCGAAGGATTTAAGATACCTTATCCCTTTCAAACCGGTCGATGAGGTGATCGCCTACCTCAGGAGCTTTAACGAAACTAGCGGCGACTCTGTTATCGTTTTCGCCGATGACGGGGAGAAGTTCGGGATATGGCCCGGGACCTACAAGTGGGTTGTCGAGGAAGGATGGCTTGAAAGCCTCTTTATGGAACTGGAGAGGAATTCGGGCTGGATAAAGACTGTGACTTTCAAGGAGGCTCTGGAGTTGTTTCCTCCATCAGGGATAGTGTATCTGCCTGCGGCATCATACCATGAGATGATGGAATGGGCACTCTTCGATGAAGCGAGGGTCGCCTTTCACCAGGTGGAAGAAGAGCTCAAGGCCAAGGATCTTTTTGACAAGCTGGCCGACTATGCGTTTCTGCGGGGAGGTCTGTGGCGTAACTTCCTCGCCAAGTATCCGGAGGCCAATAATCTTCACAAGAAAATGATGAGGGTGAGCAGAAAAATAGAGTCTGCTTCCAATAAAATAAAAGATGAGGGGCAGAGATCAAAGCTCAGGCAAGCACAACGAAAACTCTGGGCGGGACAGTGCAATTGCCCATACTGGCACGGTGTATTCGGGGGTTTGTATCTCCCGCACCTGCGATCCGCCAACTATGGATCCCTCATAGAGGCGGAAAACATCGCAGATGCGCTGATGAAAACGAGCGGGAAGTGCAGGATGGATTTCGATGACTTCGATGGGGATGGCAGAGAAGAAGTCATCCTTGAAACAAGAGATCTTAACATTTTCGTTTCTCCCTCGCTTGGCGCCGGTGTGGTGGAACTCGATTACAGGCCCCTTTGCATGAATCTCATGGATGTGATGAGGAGGAAACTGGAGCCCTATCATGACCTCGCTACCGAAAGCGGTGACGGCAGTTGTGGAGAGAGCGATGGGGTTTTGAGCATACATGATTTGCCGAGGGAGAAAGCGGTCAGCTCATCCGATGTGGTTATAGATCCACAGAGAAGGCTGTCTTTCATAGACAGATTTCTGCCCGAAAGGCTCACCCTAGATGAATTCAGTACGAACAAGTTCAATGACCTTGGTGACTTCGCTTACAAGCCTTACAGTGTTACGACAAGAACGGACGGAGACAGGCTGTTTCTCTCCTGTGAGAGGGAATCCTATATAAAAGTTTCGGATCAGCGGTTCCCGTTTTTTCTGAGAAAAATGTTCGAGCTTAAAAATGGTACCGGCAGGCTCAGAGTTCACATCACACTTGAAGAACTCAGCCGGCTGACCCATGCTGTGAACTATGGGATGGAATTTTCAATAGGTGAAATCGCAGGGAACGCCGAAGACAGATATATGATTTTCAGGCATGGGGGAAGCAGGAAAAAGCTCGGTTCGCCCGGTGAAGTGCCTGGGCTTCAGGAATTTCAGATTACAGATGAGTGGAAGGGACTCACGATTAAACTTGCGTTCTCATTGCCTGTCACGCTCTGGCACTTCCCTATCGAGACTCTTTCACAGAGTGAGGGGGGGTTCGAGTTCATCTATCAGGGTACGACATTCCTTGCCATGATGCCGGTTGGTCCTCAACAGCCAGAGATTCGCTCGATGGAACTTCTACTTCAATTCCGAGGGGGGGAGGCGCCGGTGTGAACGTCAGCTTACTCTATTATGCCCTGAAGGTGAGTGCAGTCGGCGGTATAGTAGCAGCCGATGAAACCTCTTACGGTCAGTTCATGCTGTCAAGGCCGATTGCCGCGGGGTTTCTCACGGGGATTGCAACCGGTAATCTGATGCTTGGAACCATTCTGGGGGCCGTCTTCGAGCTCCTTTATATAGACGTGCTCCCGTTCGGCGGTTCCAGGTTTCCAACTGCCGGCTTTGCAGCAGTTATCTCGGTCTCGATCTGCGGCTATCTCGGACTGTCGAACATCCTGGAGGCCGGCGGAATCATACCTCTGCTGTTTCTCTATTCGGCCCTCACGGCGAACATTGGCGGGAGGCTCGTGGTGGGAGTGCGCAGGACGAACAGCCGGCTTCTCAAGACTGCCAGCGGATTGGTTGAAAGCGGTGATTACTCTAAAGCGGGATTGATCCATTGCACCGGAATCCTCGTGTCTTTTCTTCGAGGTTTTGTGACAATCCTTGTGGCGTTCTCACTGACTGTACCGTTCAAGGAGCTTTTAGAGACAAGGGTGTTGGGATCCGGCCCAGGATCGATGTACCTTCTCATGCCGTTCGTCGCCCTCGGTTTGGGCATCGCTTGCAAGATGTATGTGACGAGAAGGCGCATCGTGCATATGTTCCTGGGGGGTTTCATCACCATCCTCATTCTTTACATATGAATTGAGGTGCGAGGCGAATGTATAAAAGGGAGAGAGGCGAAACAACGGGGAAAGGGCTCCTGGGAAACAAGGAGCTCATATCTGTGCTGGTGAGATCTTTTACCATCCAGGCATCCTGGAACTATGAGCGCATGCTCGGGCTCGGATTCCTTTTCAGCATTCTCCCGGGCCTGAGAAAGATTAGCCGTGATGATGGCTCATTGAAATCGAGCGCGAAGAGGCACATCGAGTTCTTCAATTCACATCCCTATATGGCCAGCTACGCTCTGGGGAGCTCTCTAAGGCTCGAAGAGGAGTTTCTGCGAGGTGGCGATGTGGACGATGAGGCCATCAGGCAGTGGAAAAAGAGACTGTTCACCACTCTCGGTTCTCTCGGCGACAACCTGATCTGGAAAAGCTGGAGACCCGCCTGCGGCATACTCGGCGTCCTCGTCTCCTATCTCGCAGGCTGGATTGGGCCTCTTCTTTATCTTATTATATATAACACGGTTCATCTGTATGTGAGGACAACTGGTCTGTTCCACAGTTACTTCAAGGGGAGAGAATCTTTGCAAGACCTGGAGAAATTCTTCTACCGGCGATTGCCGCGATTATTGGAGGGTACGATATGTGCCCTGCTCGGTAGCCTGGTGGTAATCCTCCTTGTGGCCACTTCCCTCAGCCCGGCCTCTGGGGGGGATCGCGGTATTTTCCTCGTTATGATAGTTGCTTTTTGGGCTCTGATGAAGCATTTTACACCCAGGGCTCTCCTTTATGCTACTTCTGTTTTTCTGATGTTTGGTTTATTTTTCTGGGAGATTTTCATTGGCCGCTAACACTGTTACCGTCAGGAACAAGCTGGGGCTACATGCGCGTCCTGCTGCGCTTTTTGTGCAGCTGGCGAACAGGTTCAAATCTGACATATTCATCAACAAGAACGGCGTGGAAGTGAATGGGAAGAGTATCATGAGCGTAATGATGCTTGCGGTAGAGTCGGGATCGGAAATCATCATCCGTGCGGTGGGGGAAGATGCAGAAGATGCTGTCAATGCTCTTTCAGCGCTGATAGAATCGGGTTTCGACGAGGAGTAGGAGGATATGCAGGGTAAGATCCCTACGAAGGGCGCAGATAGAAGAGAATTCAGGGGAAATCCGGCGTCACCGGGTATTGTGATCGGAGAGGCCTTCGTAATAACCACACCTATGAAGGAAATCCCGCTGAAGACAATACCTGAGACCGAAATTGCCAGAGAAGTCTCCAGGTTCAGAAAAGCATTGAAAAAGACACGGCAGAACGTCCTGGCGAGCCAGAAGTCCATCACGAAGAAGCTCGGCAAGGAGAGTGGACGCATCTTCGATGCCCATCTACTGATTCTCGAAGATGACATCGTGATAGAAGAGACGGTAAAAAGGATCAAGAATGAGCAGGTGAGTGCTGACTATGCATTCTTCAAAACGGTATCCGACTATCTGTTTACACTGAGGGAAGTCAACGATGATTACCTGAGAGAAAGGGAGGCCGATATAAGAGATGTGAAGCGCAGGGTTATAACTAATCTCAAGGGAATCGGTGACACTTCAATACCTCAATTGAATAAAAGAGTCATACTAATCGCCCATGAGCTCACCCCTTCAATGACCGCCGGTCTCACGAGGAACAAGGTGATAGGAGTTGCTACTGATGTGAGCGGTAGAACTTCACATGCCGTCATATTTGCGAGGTCCCTTGAAATACCGTCGGTCGTAGGGCTGGGGGATGTAACACAGTATGTTAACACAGGCGACAGAGTCATACTCGATGGAATTGCCGGTGTGGTCATCAATAATCCCGGTGAGGAGGAAATTGAGAAATACAAGGAGAAAGTGAGGCAGTTCCGGGAATTCGAGGAAGAGCTCTCGCATATCCAGGACCTTCCTGCGATGACGGTTGATGGTTATACCGTTCATCTGTCTGCAAATATTGAGATCCCGCTGGAGATTAAATCGGTGATAACTCACGGAGCAAAAGGCGTAGGGTTGTTCCGGACCGAGTTCTTGTTTCTGGACAGAGAGGATGAACCGGGAGAGGAGGAGCAGTATGAGATTTACAGCGAGGTGCTCAAAAAGCTCGCTCCTTATCCCGTTGTAATAAGGACGTTCGACCTCGGGGGGGACAAATATATAAATTTCCTGGAGAGCCCGGAGGAGATGAATCCTTACCTCGGCTGGAGAGCCATCCGGATCTCTCTCGAATGCGAATCCCTTTTCCGGACACAGTTGAGGGCCATTCTCAGGTCATCTGTTCATGGGAACCTCAGGGTGATGTTCCCCATGATATCCTGCGTCGAAGAGCTCGAGCAGGCGCTCGACATCCTGAAAGATGAGGAGAGAAAACTGCGTGAAGAGGGTGTAGAGGTGGATGAAGGATATGAGACAGGAATCATGATTGAGATCCCTGCCGCGGCCATGATCGCTGATATCCTTGCCAAGAAGGTCGACTTCTTCAGTATTGGAACGAACGATCTCATCCAATACGCTATGGCGGCTGACAGGGATAATGCCAGGGTGGCACATCTTTACCAGTCATTCCATCCTGGTGTGATCCGTCTCGTTAAAAAAACCATCGATGCGGCTAAAGAGAACGGAATCTGGGTCGCTACATGCGGGGAGATGGGTGGCAACCCTCTCGGTGCGGTTCTTCTCGTGGGCCTGGGGATCGATGAACTCAGTGTGAGCCCCGCCATGGCACCTGAGGTTAAAACTATCATACGAGCAATCTCTCTCAAGGATGCACAGGATATCGCTGCGAGTGCACTTAAGGCTCGGACTCAGGATGAGGTGATGAGAATCCTGACCGGGAGCCTGGGTGATAAGATGAGAGAACTATATATAATGTAAGCCGCTGAGAGGTTTTGTGGATGAAGGACTTGCTTGGCAAACTGCAGAAAGTCGATTCAGAGGGGATGCACGCTAAAATGAGTGCCTTCCCCGCTCAGGTGGAGGAAGCTTCGCAACTCGGCCGCGCTTTCCGATACGGAGCCTTCGAGCAAATCGATAATGTCGTCGTCTGCGGCATGGGCGGTTCGGCAATAGGTGGCGATCTGGCGAAGGATTACCTCATAGACTCGATCCGCGTTCCGATAGAAGTAAACCGTGATTACCATCTCCCGGCGTATGCCGGCAAGAGGAGCCTGGTTCTCGTTTCTAGTTACTCCGGCAACACGGAAGAAACAATCTCATCTTTGAGGGATGCCCTCCGGAGAGGTTCTGTCATCAGAGGACTCACAACAGGAGGCGAGATAGAGCGGATCTGCGTTTCTAAGGGAATACCACTTCTAAAGATTCCTCTGGGCTTTGCGCCGAGGGAAGCCCTTGCTTTCTCCTTCATACCTATACTGTTTTTACTGAGACCGTTCTGCGAGGGTGAGGATCTTGAGGGGGAGGTGGCTGAGGCGATCATAACTTTAAATGAGCTGTCATCAAAGCTCAGTAATCCTGGCCAAGAAAACGAGGCATACCTCCTGGCGCGGGATCTATACGGATATTTCCCGGTCATTTATTCTCAATCCAGGCATTTCAGCTCCGTTGTGAGGAGATGGAGGTCACAGCTTGCTGAGAATAGTGAAGTCCTCGCATCCTCTCACCAGCTGCCCGAGTTAAGCCATAACGAGATAATGGGCTGGGAGCACGATGGGGACCTTCTGTCAAGGTTCCATGTTGTGTTATTGAAAGATCAAGGATTTAACAAGCGGGTGCTCATGTCCTGGAAGTACATATTAGAGATAATAAAAGATAAAGCTGGCAAGGTTTCAGAGATAGGGAGCGAAGGGAAAGGTCTACTCGCAAGGATGCTCTCCTTGATTTACAAGGGTGATTTTGTTACTTTATATCTTTCATATTTACGCGGTGTTAATCCTACACCCGTTGATAAAATAGAGCTCCTGAAGCGACGTCTCGCAGGAAGTTTCTAGGCCTCACACCCGGTTCAAAGCAAAGGTAGAGTATGCATGTAATTATACCTGTTGCCGGAGAGGGAACGCGACTCAGGCCCCACACTTATTCTATTCCAAAGGTATTGCTCCCGGTTGCAGGGAAGCCCATAATCTCCCACATAATCGATGAAGTTGTGAAACTCTCTCCCGAGAAGGTGACCCTTATCATAGGTCATCTGGGTGAGAGAATAAAGGCTTTTCTGGAAGGGACCTATGACCTTCCGTTTCGTTGGGTAGTCCAGAGTGAGCGTAAAGGCCTCGGACATGCGGTAGGTATGGGGATAGACGAGGGTGAAAGAGAACCGCTTTTGATAATTCTTGGTGATACAATCTTCGAAGCGGATCTCTCGGGACTCTCCGGAGGTGACACATCCTTCATCGGTGTTAAGGAAGTGGATGATCCAAGGAGATTCGGGGTCGTCGAGCTTGAGGGGGATCTGGTTGTGAAGCTCGTTGAGAAGCCGGATGTGCCCCCCTCGAACCTGGCAATCGTTGGTCTTTATTACATAAGAAACGCCAGGGAACTCAGTGAGGCCGTCAGGAAGCTCGTATCCGAGGACATCCGGAGCAAGGGTGAGTACCAGCTTACCGATGCCCTTCAGCTCCTGGTCGATGGGGGCGAACCGCTGAAGACGTTTAGGGTAGAGGGGTGGTATGACTGCGGAAAGCAGGAGACTCTCCTCGCCACGAATTCGCACTTCCTCTCCAAGCTCTCAGGAAAGATCCAAAACAAAGACAGTCTGATAATAGACCCGGTATTCTTATCACCTGAGGCAGAGGTTTCCAGGTCTGTGATCGGACCAGATGTGAGTGTTTCGGAAGGTGTGAGCATCCGGCAGTCGATAATCAAAAACAGTATCGTATGTGATAGGGCACAGGTCAGGAACATAATCCTGGAAGATTCTATTATTGGACCGGGCGCTGTTATTGAGGGATCATTTTCGAGGTTGAACCTGGGAGAGGAATCACGTGTGAGGGTTGAATAGATCCCGGGATGAGGGGGTCCTTGCGGTTTCGGTATAGAGAAGGAGAAAAAGCAGAAATGAAAGGGAAATACTTGTTCACTTCGGAATCAGTATGTGAGGGTCATCCGGATAAGATCGCCGACCAGATTTCAGACACTGTCCTGGATTCGATCCTGAAGAATGACCCTTACGGGCGAGTTGCCTGTGAGTGTCTGGTCACAACCGGCATGGCCCTCATAACCGGTGAGATTACGACTAAAGTATATGTTGACATTCCCCGCATCGCGAGACAGGTCATAAGGGACATAGGTTACACGGATCCTTCATACGGTTTTGACTGCGAAAGCTGCGCCATTCTCTCGTCCATCGATGAACAGTCACCGGACATCGCACTCGGGGTCAACAAACTAGGCGCCGGTGATCAGGGCATGATGTTCGGCTATGCCACCAAAGAAACCCCGGAGCTCATGCCCGCCCCCATCACGATTGCACACAAGATCTGCAGGGAACTTTCGATTGTGAGAAAGAACGGTTCCGTACCGTTTTTGAGACCGGATGGCAAATCCCAGGTCACCATGGAATACGTTGACGGGAAACCCACGAGGGTGACGGATGTAGTGGTTTCAACGCAGCACGACCCCGATGTCACGCAGGAGCAACTGAGCGAGGCAATCATAGAGAAGGTACTCAAGCCAACCCTCCCACAGGAGTTCATCAATGACTTCGATTCCGTAAAAATATACATTAACCCAACCGGAAGGTTTGTGATAGGTGGTCCCCACGGAGATTCCGGTCTTACCGGCAGGAAAATAATCGTGGACACCTATGGTGGAGTTGGCAGTCATGGCGGGGGATGCTTTTCAGGAAAGGACCCTACGAAGGTAGACAGATCGGCATCGTATGCCGCACGCTGGATAGCGAAGAATATAGTCGCGAGCGGACTTGCCCAAACATGCGAGATTCAGATCGCGTATGCGATTGGGGTACCCGAGCCGATCTCCGTGATGATAAATTCGCACGGGACAGGCAAGATTCCCGATGACCAGCTAGTGGAAATCGTGAGGAAGGTCTTTGATCTCACTCCACAAGGAATGATAGAAGCTCTTGATCTGAGGAGACCTATATATCGTAGAACCGCTGTCTTCGGCCATTTCGGTAGAACGGAGGAGGAGGGTTTCACCTGGGAACTCACCAACCGGATAGAGGAGTTGAAGAGCGCGGTCAGGTAGGATTTCCATTCACTTGATTTGGAGTCTGGCAGATATTACCTTTAGGTAACAGGAGGACAGTTGGATTACCACATAAAAGATATCAATCTGGCCGATAAGGGTAAATTAAGGACAGAATGGGCTGAGAGGACTATGCCTGTCCTCAGGCTGGTAAGGGAGCGGTTTCGGAAAGAAAAACCTCTGGAGGGCATTCGGCTCTCTGCCTGTCTCCACGTCACCACAGAGACAGGCAATCTCATGATAACCCTCAAAGAGGGTGGAGCCCAGACTGCTCTCTGCGCCTCGAATCCTCTCAGCACCCAGGACGACGTTGCCGCCTACCTCGTGAAGGAGCACCAGATACCCGTGTTCGCAATAAAGGGGGAGGACTCTAGTACCTACTATGAGCATATCAGGAAGGCTCTCGAACATAGACCTTCGATTACGATGGATGACGGAGCGGATCTGGTATCTTCAATCCACTTCATAGCCCTGAACAAGCTGAATGAACTGCACAGCTCGATTGCAGGATGGGTCAAGAAAGAGTTGAGTGGCAGTGACAGAAGTGAGCTTATCTGTGGCGTTATTGGCAGCACGGAGGAAACAACCACCGGTGTTATAAGGCTCAAGGGCATGGCGAGCAGCGGTGTTCTCCAGTTCCCGGTAATAGCGGTTAATGATTCTCAAACCAAGCACCTTTTCGACAACAGATATGGCACCGGCCAGAGCACAATCGATGGGATAATGAGAGCGACCAAT
The DNA here is from genome assembly GCA_046760905.1 of Candidatus Glassiibacteriota bacterium. Lineage (GTDB taxonomy): Bacteria > Gemmatimonadota > CAZMKB01 > CAZMKB01 > CAZMKB01 > JBHIFB01. Next base: position 28,785 of record JBHIFB010000010.1, read on the forward strand.
GTGCTGTTCGCTGGTTCAACGGTAATCGTCGCCGGCTACGGTTGGTGTGGCAGGGGTACCGCGATGAGGGCCAAGGGCATGGGCGCAAATGTTATCATCACGGAGGTGGATCCATTACGGGCTATCGAGGCGGTCATGGATGGTTACAGAGTAATGACTATGGAGGAGGCAGCACCGATAGGAGACATTTTTATCACCGTTACCGGCGATATCCGTGTCATTTCGAAGAGGCATTTCTCTCTGATGAAAGACGGAGCCATCGTGGCGAATTCCGGTCATTTCAACGTTGAGCTCGATGTGGCAGGCCTCAGGGAGATGGCCACCTCGAGCCGGGAGATCAGGGACTTCGTCGAGGAGTACACGCTTAACGGTGGTAAAAGAATATATCTCCTCGGGGACGGTAGGTTGATAAACCTTGCAGCAGCCGAAGGTCATCCCGCGAGCGTGATGGATATGAGCTTCGCGAATCAATCTCTGGCTGCGGAGTTTCTTGCGAAGAATGGGAAAAATCTCGAGAAATCTGTCCATAAAGTCCCCAGGGAAATAGATGACGAGATAGCGAGACTCAAACTCGAATCGATGGGAATAAGAATCGATACTCTCACAGAAGAACAGGAGCAATACCTCAATTCGTGGGAAATGGGAACCTGATAATCGAGGGAATCAAAGCCGTTAAAGGAGGAAAAGTTTATCATGGAGCCGCAGATGATTGAAGTGATTGTTTCAGGTCTTGGTATAAACGGCTCCAGTAATTCACCCGTTGTCATACTGAAAGAGAAAAACGGAACGAGGGTGTTGCCGATCTGGATAGGTCACAATGAGGCCAGCGCCATTGCAATGGAGCTTGCGGGAGTGAAGTTTAAAAGGCCTCTGACACATGATCTTCTGAAGATGCTGCTCGTTGCCCTGAATGCAGATTTAATGAAGGTAGTCATCAGTGAACTTAAAGAGAATACATATTATGCCCATCTTTATCTGAAACAGGGGAAAAACAGCGTATCGATCGATGCCCGTCCAAGTGATTCTATCGCCCTGGCACTCAGGATGAAAGCGCCCATCTACACCGTCGATAAGCTGCTTACCGATACCCCGATCGAAGTCACCAAGCAGAAAGAGTACGATCCTGAACAGCTCAGGGAACAGCTCAGGAAAATGAGCCCTGAGGATTTCGGTAAGTTCAGTTTGTGATGACCCCAGGATCGTCAAGATACGTCCCATTTGGTTGAGGAGGCTCCACCATGTGCAGAGTATCACGTTTTACCATCTCCCTTCTGACATCTTCTGGTTTTATTCTGGTCTTCACCGCATCTCGCCTATTCGGAGGCAGTATAGACCCTGCCTTCCAGTCGAAAGTCACATCGGCTGCGCCTGATACCTATCTCTCAGCGATTGTGATGATGGCCCAACAGTTAGATCTCGAAGTGCTGGATGTCCAGCTCACCGCGCAGAAGGCCAGCCGGCAACTGCGCCACGAGAGAGTGGTGAGGGAACTTAAAAAGACAGCCTCTGGCACACAGGTACAGGTGAACAGGTTAATGCAGCTTGCTAAGGAGAGGGGGGATGTCGAGAGCTACCGGGCACACTGGGTCGCAAATCTTTTCACAGTGAAGGCGAAACCCGGTTTTCTCATCGAGCTTTCGGAAAGATTCGATGTCGGAGTGATCTATGAGGATATTCCAATTTATTTGATAGAATCAGTGGGTGAGGGCACTGAGGCCGAACCCAACGGCGTCGAGTGGGGTTTGCGGATGATTCATGCCGATTCGATATGGGCGGGTGGTGGGACCGGCGGGGGAAGAATCGTCTGCAACCTGGATACGGGTGTGGATGGAAGCCATCCTGCTCTTTCAGGTTCATGGAGGGGCAATGATCCCGGAGTCACACCCCAGGAAGCCTGGTTCGATCCTTATAACGGCACAACGTTTCCCGTCGATAACGCATCTCATGGTACGCATACCATGGGAACGATGGTCGGTGCAGACCATGCAACCGGAGACACCGTCGGCGTCGCTTTCGGTGCCAAATGGATCGCTGCAAACGTGTTCGAGGATCCCCAGACGACCAGTTCGGCCTTCATGCAGGCTTTCGAGTGGACGATCGATCCCGACGGTGATCCGTCTACCATAGACGATGTACCTGATGTCGTGAGCAACTCCTGGGGCTCGTCGGATCCCGCCTGCTTCCAGCAGTACTGGAGGGTGATAGACGCCAACGAGGCCGCAGGAGTCGCCATCGTTTTCTCAGCGGGCAATTCGGGGCCTGGATCCCGGACCATCATATCGCCTGCGAGCAGGGCCACAACACCGTTTAATGTGTTCGCGGTGGGGGCGGTGAATTCATCCAGCAACATAGCGAGTTTCTCTAGCAGGGGCCCCTCTCCCTGCGACAGTGTCTCGATCAAACCGGAGGTAGTTGCTCCCGGAGTTTCGGTCAGGTCCACCGTTCCGGGCGGCGGATACAGTTCCATGAGCGGCACCTCTATGTCATCTCCCCACGTTGGAGGTGCCATCGCGCTGTTGAGGCAGGTAAGTCCCAATGCCACAGTCGATGAAATAAAGGAAGCGCTCATCGCAACGGCAGTCGACCTGGGTACAGCCGGCGAGGACAACACTTACGGTAATGGCCTGATAGACCTGGCCGCCGCCGCGAGATACCTGATTCCGATCTCTCAGGATCCATACATAGTATACAGCGGTACCACGGTCGATGACGGCAACAACGGTGTCCCTGAACCTGGCGAGGCGATCAATCTCATTAGCTACCTGGGCAATATGGGGCAAGATGTAACCGGGGTCAGCGCAACGCTCCACAGCTCCGATCCTTTCGTGCAGATCAACTCCGGCTCCTCTGTTTACGGGGACATTTCAGGAGGGTCGGTGGCCGACAATTCAACTAACCCATTCGCCATCACCCTGAGCGACTCCACACCGGGTTCACGGTACCTTGATTTCGTGCTCGATATCGAAGGGGACGGGGGGGCATATACCACTCAGCTTGAGTTCTCACTTCAGACACCATTTGAAGTGCTCCTGGCCGATCACGATGTGGGAAACGTCATTTTCTCGGTCTCCGACGCGGGCCGGTTCGGCTTCGACAACCTGGATCAGGAGAACGGCTCCGGGTTCATCTTCCCTATAGATGGGAACAACTGGCTCTTCGAGGGGGCGCTTCTTATCGGCATGGATGAGGTGCACGTATCACACAGTGCGCGAGGTACACCGGCTGGGCCGGTCGAGACCGACTGGCAGGTATCACCGGGGGGAAACATTATCATCGAGGAACCCGGCGCTGTTGCCGATGAGGAGGGGACCAGCACCTATACAGACATCGGGGCGCCTAATCCGATAGATCTTCAGGTAATCCAGAAAAGCTTCGCTTTCGCCGAAAGTCCCGATGATGATTATGTGATCGTGAGCCTTCTGATAAATTCCCTCTCCCCGGATACGTCCACGTTCCTCGAGGACCTTTACGTGGCCATGTATATGGACTGGGATGTGGGAATCACTAACAGTCAGATCATGAACAACGAAGGTAACATGAGCCGGCAGTACGATCTTGGATATATGTACAGGGAGGAATCCCCTGAGTTTCCACATGTCGGGGTCAGCGTCCTGACGGAACCCGGGATGGTTTCATACCAGCTCATCAATAACCAGGATGGCTCCTACCAATTCTCGAGGTCGGAATTTTATCAGACTATGAGCGGGGGATTTCAGGACACTCTTCGAATGAATGGAGACTATTCTTATGTGATCTCAACGGGACCCTTCTCGCTGTCCGGTAGTGACACACTCAGTGTCGCCTTTGCCGTTTTAGCCGGTGAGGACCTCGATGATCTCGTGAGCAATGTCGAGGCAGCCCGGTTGAAATGGCTTGAGATAACTGGCGGCGTGGGCGTTGATGATCCGTTCACGGATGAGTCATCCCGGCTTCCAAAAAGCTACGGACTCTCCCAGAACTACCCGAACCCGTTCAATCCCCAGACATCTATCTCCTTCTCGATCGCGGATGAGGACGGCGATGGATCGGCGGTAGCGACGAAGCTCCGTGTCTTCAACATGAGGGGTCAGCTCGTCAGGACCCTGATCGATAAAAACCTAGCGGCCGGAAGTTACAAAGCCTCATGGGATGGGAAGGATGAGAGTGGTCTCCCTGTGAGCTCAGGCGTCTACATCTATACGCTGGAGGCCGGCAGCTTCAGAACCCAGAGAAAGATGGTGCTGCTGAGGTAGAGAAAGGACAGCACCCTTTTCAGCAGGTGGCAGCCACTTTTTTCGGGAAAAAGGTGGCTGCCAACATTTTTCTATTCTTAGAGGGGACATGTGGAAGAAGGAATTCGCAGAATGTTCTCCACGCTCGCAGACACATATGAGCTGGTGAACCACGTGTTGACCCTGGGTTTCGATGTGGTCTGGCGAAGGAAGCTTGCTAGAATGGCTGGCGGTGGGATGCGCTGGCTCGATGTCTGCAGCGGAACAGGTGAGACGGCTATCTACCTGAACCGTAGGGCGAGGGATGGGACGAGGGTATTCGGGGTGGATTTCTGCGTTCCCATGGTCCGGAAGGCTTCTTCCAAACCGGAAGCGGATGGCATCTCTTTCTCGATTGCCGATGCTACGAGCCTGCCTTTCGGTGACGAGACATTCGATCTCGTCACAATCTCTTTTGCTACGCGGAACCTCGATGTTCATAGAGATGCGCTCCTCGAAAGCCTCCGGGAGTTTCGTCGTGTTCTTGTATCTGGAGGGCGGTTTTTGAACCTGGAAACGAGTCAGCCACGGTCGCGGCTTGTGAGAGCTTTCTTTCACAAGTACGTAAGGCTATTTGTGAAACCGGTTGGAGAGCTAATATCGGGTTCGAAGGCTGGATATGCATACCTCTCGCACACGATACCACGGTTTTACACCGCCCCTCAACTGGGAGAGATTATCGAGGAGGCAGGTTTCGCCCGCGTCTCATTCAAGCCCATGTTGTGCGGGATAGTTGCTATTCACGAAGCCGTGAAATAATCTTCCCGAGCCTGTTGACTCGAGAATTCTCCAGTCCTATATTCGTTACGCTACTGAAAGGATTCGTTGTTGTGGACTCTCGTCAAATGAGAAAGGAAGCAGATGGTAAACGGGAAAGGGCCGAAAGAAAAGGAAGCGCTTCGGTCTCGGTGTCTTCGGAGCCTGGATCTGATTGATTACCAGGAGGGTTCGATAGTTAGCAGGACGCTTATCGATAAGAAGACGGGAACGGTCACGCTGTTCGCATTCGACAGCGGTCAGGGATTGTCGGAGCACACGGCGCCTTTCGATGCGATGGTCTACATGCTCGAAGGCGAAGCCGAGATAATGATATCGGGGAAAGCTCTTAATCCGGGGGTCGGTGACATTGTCATCATGCCGGCCAATGAGCCCCATGCGCTGAAAGCCACCAGGCGGTTTAAAATGATGCTGGTAATGGTTCGCTCCTGAACCATGCTGCTCCTTGAGAGGATCGACAAGGGAGGGAAGGAAGAACCTCCACGAATAACTGTCAGCCCTTCCAGAAAAAGGCGGCTCCCGATTTGTAAAACGCTTGATGCGAGGTTTCTCAATGAGTCGATGGGGCTTTGTATTGCTTATCGGTGCGGTTATAATCCTGGCCCCCGGCAAAACGGAGTGGTTTCACACCATGGGAAGAGATGATACCGGGTACGAAGAACCTGGAAAGTCTGCTGGTCACAATCGCCTGGCCATGGAGAAAAGCCCATACCTGTTGCAACACGCTGATAATCCTGTCAACTGGTACCCGTGGAAGGAGGAGGCGTTTGCGAAGGCGAGAGATGAAGACAAGCCCATCTTCCTCTCGATAGGCTATTCGGCATGCCACTGGTGCCAGGTCATGGAGGAGGAGTCCTTTCGTGATGAGGAGGTTGCCGAGTTGCTGAATAAGCACTTCGTCTCTATAAAGGTCGACAGGGAGGAGAGACCGGATATCGACAATGTCTACATGACCGTATGCCAGGCGATGACCGGCTCAGGAGGCTGGCCGCTCTCAATTATTATGACTCCCGACAGGAAGCCATTCTTCGCAGGCACCTATTTTCCAAAAAACCCAAGGAGAGGACTCCCCGGTTTGCTGAACATACTGGGTCAGGTTGCGGATCTGTGGCAGAGGGATAGGACAGCGCTTGTAACGACCGGTGATCGGGTGGCGGAGGCAGTGGAAAACGCCGCCGGTATCGGCCACGCCGGAGAGCTTAATGCTGAAATTCTCCAGAAGGCGTATCAGAATTTCAGAGTCAGATTCGATGAAGCCCACGGAGGCTTCGGGAAGGCGCCGAAGTTCCCCAGTCCGCATAATCTATCCTTCCTCCTGCGCTGGTGGTTGCGGACGGGAGACCAGCTGTCGCTTCGGATGGTGGAGCAGACACTCGATGCCATGAGATGGGGCGGCATTTACGATCACCTAGGTTTCGGTTTTCACCGTTATTCAACAGACGAGAGATGGCACATCCCGCATTTCGAGAAGATGCTCTATGATCAGGCCTTGCTCACGATTGCCTACGTTGAGGCCTATCAGGCCACAGGGGATGAACGATACAGGAAGGTGGCGGATGAGATCATAACATACGTAATGCGGGATCTGACATCGCCCGATGGGGCTTTCTACTCTTCTGAGAATGCCGACAGTGAGGGCGAAGAAGGTAAATTCTATACATGGACCCACGGTGAAATAATCCGGATTCTTGGCGAAAAGCGGGGAGGCAGGTTCTGTCGGTTCTATGGAGTGGATGAGGCTGGCAATCTCACAGATGGCAAGAGCGTGCTTCGACGATCGAGATCACTGCCTGATGCAGCAAGGGATATGGGGATCGCACCTGATGAGCTGGGAGAGGAATTAGAAGGATCAAGGGAGGAACTCTTGAGTCATCGGAAGCTGAGAGCGAGGCCGTCGCTCGATGATAAGATTCTTACTGATTGGAACGGCCTAATGATCGCAAGCCTTGCAAAAGCTTCACAGGCTTTCGGTGATGAGCGATATGCCGAAACCGCCGAGATGGCCGCTCGCTTTATCATGAGAAACCTGCGGGAAGGAGATGGAGGACTTCTTCATAGATACCGGGATGGAGAGGCTGCGATACCTGCTTTTCTCGACGATTACGCCTTCTTCACATGGGGATTGATCGAACTCTATGAGGCGACATTTAAGACGGAGTACCTGAGGGAAGCCCTGACACTCACGGACCGTATGATTGAACTATTCTGGGATGAGAGCGATGGTGGATTTTACTTCACGGCCACAGATGGTGAAAAACTACTGCTGCGAGCCAAGGAAGCTTACGACGGTGCGATACCTTCGGGGAATTCCGTCGCCGCTCTCAACCTGCTCAGACTCGGAAGGATGGCAATGCGTGATGATCTCGAGAAGAAGGCTGACCAACTGTTTCAGAGCTTTGGGGAGATGGTGAGCAAGAATCCCTCATACTTCTCTCAGCTTCTCACAGCCCTCGATTTTAATATCGGTCCCACCTCCGAAATCATCGTGGCAGGCGACCTGTGCGAAGAGGGCACACGAGGAATGCTCGATGTTATAAGGACACGATTTCTTCCCAGGAAAGTCCTACTCCTTCATCCACCGGATGGGGGCGAGGAGATAGAAGCGATCGCAACGTTTGTGAAAAATCAGGGCAGGGTAGATGGCGAAACGGCTGTCTATGTGTGCGAGAACTTTGCCTGCAAGCTGCCGGCAAGAAGCGAGGAAGAGTTGATTTCTCTCCTCGGCTCATTAAATTGACATAATAATTTCCCCCGATTCTCTGAAGAGCTTTCATGAAGCAATAGACGATTCAGGCAATGTTTTTAAGACCTAAGGGAAAGGAGAAAATTACGATGAGAGAATTGAACCTTATTGTTCTCTCTCTAGTTTGCTCAACGGTTATTCTTAAGGGGACAGATGCTCAGGGTGTAGAATCGATCCATTCACGACTTATGGAGATCAGTTACGTTGCCAGAGTCGATGAGGTACCGCAGGATGCCAAGGAACTGAAGATCTGGATACCCCTGCCAAGAAGCAACGACCAACAGGAGATCGATGATATTGAGATACGCGGTCCCGAGACATACAGGATTACAACCGAGCCTAAGTACGGAAACAGGATGGTCTTCTTCTCTGTTTCGAACCCGCCTTCGGAGGTGGAGGTGGAAATCCGTTTCAAGGCGAAGAGGGTTGAGTGTTCGCCGCATCACAGATCCTCTAAAGATGAGAAGCTCGTAGGCTATGCGCTCCAGGCGGAGGAACTTGTTCCTCTTTCGGATGATATACGTGCCAGAGCCAGCAAGTACACGGCAGGCAGAGAAACAGTGAAGGAGAAGGCCAGAGCGCTATATGATCACACGTTAGAGCATATGAAATATGATAAATCCGGAACCGGCTGGGGACGGGGTGATTACCGGTTTGCCTGTGACGTCGGTACCGGTAACTGCACTGATTTCCATGCGTATTTCATAGGCCTATGCAGAAACATAGGGATACCGGCCTATTTCGAGATAGGGCTCACGATACCGACTGATGCGCCCGAGGGGGAGACGGGAGCCTATCACTGCTGGGCATATTACTGGGATGATGAGTGGATCCCAGTCGATATCTCGGAGGCAGACAAGCATCCACAGATGAGCGAGTATTTCTTCGGTAACCATGACGAAAACCGGCTCGCATTCTCAATAGGAAGGGACCTCGTCCTTGAGCCACCTCAAAACGGAGAACCCCTGAACTATTTTATATTCCCGTATGCGGAAGTCGACGGGAGAGTGCATGATAAGGTCTCGAAGATCACGTCTTACAAAAACATGTAGAGGCCTGCCTTCGATTGGCTCTTAAAGTGCTGCGGGCGATCTGAACCCTATAATTGCTTCCTACAGTCGTTAATTCTCCCAGGGACACATGATCTCTCACGATCGCCTAACATTTTATAACTTGAGCGATTTGGCCGGACACCTTTTTATCGTCGTTTTTATCTGCGACATGCAATTCCTTCCAAAGAAAAAATCCCTTGCGGGAAGATCATCATAATCCCTTCTCATGTTAAAGGATAGAGGCGTTGTACCATTTCATGGATTTATGGCATGCCTGTTGCTTTCCTCCCGGACAGTCGCGACAGAAACTTGCAAAAGGCTCACAGCGAAAAAGGAGGGGTCGATGGGTTTGTCATGGGCTAGACCTACAGTTTCCGTTTTTCTCCTGGTTTTCTCTCTAACCGCAATGCTTCATGGCGACGGTGAGATGGTGCGGAATAAGCCCGTTCCGGGAGATATCATCATCAACGAGTTGATGGTTGACCCCGATATGGTTGCAGATGACGATGGCGAATATATTGAGCTCTTCAACCGGACTCCAAGCGGTATAGATCTGAACGGATGGGTGCTGATGGATGCCGGGATTGACTATCATGTGATTGATAACGGCGGTTCTCTCATAATCGGACCGGAAGAATTCATGGTTCTTGCGAGAAATGGGATCTTCGAGGAAAATGGCGGTGTGAATGCGGACTATGAGTACAGCGGGTTTGTGCTTTCCAATTCAAGCGATGAAGTGATTCTCGTTGATACACAGGGCATGGCGATAGACAGTCTTGTATACAGCTCGGAATTGGAATTCCCGCTGGAGACCGGAAGTTCGATGGAGTTGCGGAATCAATACTGGGACAACACGCTTGGAATCACCTGGCTGGCTGCGAGAGAATCCTTCGGCGCCGGCGATCTAGGCAGCCCCGGTTCGGAGAACAGTGTATATGAAGATTTCAAGTGGGTAGCCGTTGATGCTGCGGCCAGAACCGGCGTTGTCTCCCCGGGAGACAGCCTCGTGGTGCATATCGACCTTTTCAACCCGGGCTGGCTGGACTGGTCATGCGAGGCTGCATCATTCCTCGTGCTGCCGGGCGGCTCACCGTTCTGGGGTAATCCTCTCGATGGCCCCTTCAGTTTCTGGATACAGGCGGGGTGGGTCTTTCACCTGATGAGGTCATACTACATACCTGATGCAGCCTTCCCTGGGATCTACTCTCTATACTATGGTGTCAGGGAAGCCGGCGGTGAGGTTTTGGATTATGAGCGTGTAACCTTTGAGGTGAGTACGCACCGGAAGAAGTAATCGGATCGGGTGGCCGGAGATCCGAGCCCTCGGAAAAGGAACCTCCTTCCCTCGTTCCAGGATCTTCGGCCAGAGCTTAGGTGATGAAATAACGAGATTGCATTGAGTAGATCTTATGAGGGGGGAGTAGGGAGCAAGCGTGGAGAATAACTCCACAGCCCTACGAGAAGGCCGCGGGCGCTGTGGCCCACGGCCTTCCCTTTTGTGCTCATTTCCCTCAGATAGACGATGAGAATTCAATCACAGCTTTGAGCTTTTCCATAAGCACAGAGCCCTTTATATCCTCCTCGAGATCTCCTGGATAGAGATACAGCTCCGCTGCGAAGTAGATCTCATCTTTCTCGAACAGCCCGAGAAGCCGATCATCACCCTCGACGGCGATGTCGAGTTTATACGTGGTGTCCGGAACGATGACCACAGTCTGGTCGATGATGGGCGTAGTCATGAAAGGATCGAGCCCTCCCTCGCATGCGAAGATCTTGAACTCTCCCTCTGCCTCTCCCGTATCGTTCGAGATCTCGATCCCGAGCAGGATGTGTATCCTCTCCATGTCTCCAGAATCGCTTATCTCCTCGGCGATGGGTACCGCCTGTACAGGGCTTTTCACACTCACCTGAGGACCGTAGCCGGGTATGATGGGATCTTCTCCGTAGTCGATCTGTCTCTTGTCCTCTTTAAAAAAGCTGAGTATGTCAATATTAAGGGTCACTGTGCTTTTCGAACAGTGGGAAAAGAGGAAGAGGAATAGAATTGAGTGAGTCGCTATTTTCACGAAGTTTTTCATCGTCTCAATAATCTCCGAAACGGAGCGATGTGGCCATGTAAAGCCCTTTAGCCCCCGAAAGAGTTCTGTTGTGAGTGGCAAATCCAAGGTCTACATTTACCGGTCCGACCGGTATGCCAGCTCCGAAGGCGAGCTGCATCTTGCCCGCTTCGTTGAAGATTCCGGCCCGCAACGGGAGTGAATGCACATAGAATTCGCTCCCAAGGTTGAGATACGCCTTCCCACCGAACACATCGAAATTGGACGCGATGATGTACCCTTCCTTTTGCTTTGCTTCGTCACGAAACATTCTATCCTTGTATGCGAGGGAAATCGTGAAGGATCTCGGGATCTTTTGCCTGTAGCGCTCGAATGGTACCAGGGTCCATTTCTCTACATCATTCGATTCATCCTCGAGCTTCCACCTCTCGACCTCGGCATCCCAGGTAATGCGTGAGTAAATATCCTGTATACCGATGCCGACCTCGACACGATCCACCCTGGTGAGGAAACCTATGTCGAAGCCATAGCCTGTCCCGCTGGGAGAGTAAGTGCCCCACTCCGGATGAGAGGATCGGATGATAGAGGTGAATTCGACATCCGGCGGGTTATCCTCATCGAATACCGGATCGTGTGTAAGGATGGCGAACTCGGTCTTCGTGTCCACATAGGCCCAACCCATCAGGTACTTCGCCGTCCCTCCTATGAATATCGGATTGTCCTCCCCGAGAAGATCGAAAGGGAGGCGGCGTCCATGGGATGCGTTGATAGATGCCATGGCAGCGAAGTTCCCCTCAACGAAAACGTCGTATTTCGAGTTCGGCTCGAACTCTTCTGCCTCTGCCAGCGCAGCAGTCAGGTTGTCTGAGAGGGTGACTTTCCCCTCCCCTATCAAGAAGGGGGCTACGGTGAAGGAGTATCGGCCAAACCTCATGCCGGCCCTCGGTGACCTTAAGTCGTAAATACCAGGGTCTATAGGCTCGGTCGGGATATAGGTCTGAAGTTCTCCAAGGTCTACCTGGAGGTAGTCCTCGCTTATATCAACTGTCACATTCGTTTCGGTCGTCGTATAATCCGGCGTTACCAGCTGCAGGTGTATCGGGGGATTCAGCAGAAGATTCGTGATATATATAGGATCGAAATCCGGGTCATCAGGATCGAGTACAGGGAAATTGCTAGCAAGCTGCAAGAGCCCGAGAGGGACCGGTATGCTGAGGGGTGTCTTCTCAGCCGGGATAGCGAGATAAGCAGGGTTACACCGGATAGCATCACCGTGGTATCCGAGGAAAACTCCTCCCATTCCCACTCTTCTGGCATCCAGCGTAAATCCCGATGCCCTTTCGGTACAGAGGCTGACAGCGATGAAAGCTGCTAATACACAGAATTTGAAACGACCCATACCGGAAAGCATGAAATCACTCCCCAAAGACTGCTTGTTAATGTCCATAAGAAATAATGGCAAAAATCGTACCATTTCTGAGGAATTTTCTCGCTATTATTTCAGGATAAATCCATAATCAGCGGTATTAGGAATGCACATCCTGAGTATTACGTGGTATAGTGTAGGCTTTCGGGGTCTTTTATCCCTACTTAAGCATTTACCCATCTATGGTCTCGCAGGCGGGTTATCAGGTGAATGTTCATTTTGTTTCGACATGCGGATTGACCGGCTTCAGGGCTCCGAGTCCTTTCACTCGG
>JBHIFB010000011.1:0-40617 GCA_046760905.1 Candidatus Glassiibacteriota bacterium
GCTGAGGATCGTATACTTTCGACAAACTGTCGAGAGCCGCTTCCGCGTATGGGCAGAAACCTCACCACGTGCCCGTCGCGAGTTCTGCGATGACGGTCCGGTCAGTCCCGCCCTGTACAAGAGCAGGAACAGCCAATGAGACAATCACGGAGAAGAGGATGACTTTTTTCATGGTTTGCACCTCCTCATGGATCCCGAAATGTTGGTTTCCCTTTAAATCGACAATGGTATTATAGCATGTTAACAATTTTCTGTCAATTTTGAAAATGGATTCTGTATGGCTCGAATCGTGGGAATCGTACGATCCAATCACTGAAAAATCCATCCATGAGAGTGATGATATCTACCAGGCTAAGGCTCGGTGTTTTCTCTCACCTCCCAGGTGATGGCGTCACCGATGCTTGTTCCGTCACTCAGATCGAGCTCCACGCTCAGCATGTGACAGCCAGGGCTAAACAAATTCGCCTCTATTCCCGGCAGTCTGAAGGTCATCCCACCGGTTACCAGCGTACCCGGAATGACATTCTGCACAAGGATGGAAGTTACGTCCGCTCCATCCAGAGTTGCGCTCCCGCCGACCAGTGACAAACCTGGTGCTTCGGCAATCAGCGCTAGATCGAACTCCTGGGTCGTCACATACTTCCCTGAAGGTGGAGATATCGTAAGATTCGGTGACACGCCTCCCTCATAGCGTAGGACCACCCAGTCATGGTCGTTGCCGTCCCACACGTATCCCGTGACGACTATCTTTCCATCAGGTTGCAGTACCAGGTAGGTGGAGCCTTCATTATCTGAGATATCCGTGGTCACAATACCATCATCTGAGAAGCTTGAGTCGAGACTGCCATCGCAGTTGTATCTCGCCAAAACATAATCTGATTGAATTCCATCATATGTATAGGCGGCAATCACCAGCTTCCCATCCTGCTGTCACGATCTTATCGTCCGGCTGGACCTCGACGTCAATCCAATCGTCTCTGTAGCCGGCGTAGTCGCTGATAAGCATACCGTCTTCCGAGAAAGTCGAATCGAGACTGCCATCCGTATTGTACCGCACCACCATAAAATCCCAATCGGTGCTCCCAAGATGACCTCCTACAACCACGATTTTTCCATCTGAAGTAATAGCAGGGCTGTTGGGATAATCAGACTCATCCTGTAAATCGAGAATGACAATTCCACTGTCTCCGAAAGCCGGGTCGAGATCACCGGGATCGGCCACACCAGGCGAAGGCCTCACGAATGTGAAAGCAAGGATCAACATTGTGTAAAAACTTGAGAATTTTCTCACCTGTCCCTCCTTTTTTTTGGAAGTCATGTGATTCGCTCTCTGGGGGTCGAGAAACGATACCGACACAGTGTATCGGCGAAAGACTCAATGTGCAGTGGAATTTAGAAGCACACTACATCCTGATTTTCGATTATACTCTACCCACGATAAAAAGTCAATCGATCCAATGCCTTCTCCCGGCTGAATTCCCTCCATTGCACTTCTTTTTATCAAATCGCGCATGGCAATATCCATGCGCACACAATTATTCGGGTCGAAGACACCAAGTTAGAAAAGATTTAGCAAGTGGGAAGGATTCATTTGTGGGCATCGACTTTCATAAGGAAAGATCGTCCGGATAGCACGAGGAAACTCATAGTCCTGGAAAGTGGTGCGGTAAGTCACAGCTGAAATAAATCTCACCTGAAAATTTGACCGGATGAGAGTTAGTGTTTAAATTATATAAACAGGCGCCATCGTGATAGAGGAAATTGGAAATGGCAGGAGCATCCTTCACGAGAAGAGGTTTCCTGGGATCTATGATCTCAGCGTGTGCTGCATCACTCGGTTTCGGTCGGTTATGGGGCGCAGGAAAACCTCTTTCCCAAGCTCATCTTAATGCGACTGGAAAGAAGACGAATACTCCCCCGCGGGTTGTGATAGCGAAGGATCCCAACGTCTTCAGATTGAATGGCAAAATCGACGAAAATGTCCTTGGAACAATGCTCGATAATGCGATGGAGAGACTCACCGGGAAATCCCCTCCGGATGCCTGGTCTAATCTCTTCTCCCGGCAGGATGTGGTAGGAATCAAAGTGAACTGCCTTGCAGGTCGAGGCCTTTCCCCGCACATGGAGCTGATAGATCTCATAGTCAATAGGCTTGTAGCATGCGGGATGAGAGACAAAAACATCATCGTGTGGGATAGGACTGACAAGGATCTTAAAAAGGCAGGTTTTACGATCCGACGGAGAGGGGACGGCTACCGCTGCTACGGAACTAACGATGACTACGACACGTCGGAGCTCGAGTTCGCCGGCTCCGTCGGCAGCATCTTCAGTCCAATCCTCTCAAAGAAGACGACTGCGACAATAAGCGTCCCCGTCATGAAGGATCATGACCTGGCCGGCATAACGCTCAGTATGAAAAACTTCTATGGAGCGATTCATAATCCGAACAAATACCACGACAACAACTGCAGCCCCTATGTCGCAGACCTCAACAGCCACCGCTTCATCAGGAACAAGCTCAGACTCGTGATCACCGATGCACTCACAGCTCAGTACCATGGCGGACCTTCATTCAAACCGGGGTTTTGCTGGAAGTATGCGGGCCTGATTGTCGCACAGGATCCGGTTGCCCACGACCTGACTGGCTGGAAGATAATAGAAGAAAAAAGGAGCGAGATGGGACTTCCCTCTCTTTTAGAAAGTAAGAGGGAACCGCTGTACATAAAAAAGGCGAGTGAGCTGGGACTCGGCGAATCGGATCCTGCGCTTATCGAGGTAATAGAAGTATGAAACTTTCAAGGAGAGATTTCTTGCTTGGTTCAGCCTGCTGCATTGGCGGCGCAATCCTACCGAAAGGATTCACAGGGACCCCAACAGCCCTTTTAGCATCCCCCGGACAGGACTCAGAGAAGGAGGGAGTTAAAGAGGCACGCCATTACGAGAAACTGGAGCAGTCGAGGGTGAAATGCAAACTTTGCCCGAGGGAATGCAGCGTAGCAGACCAGGAGAGGGGTTACTGTGGAGTCAGGGAGAACAGGCTCGGCACTTACTACACCCTCGTCCACTCGAGGCCATGCGCAGTCCACACCGATCCAATCGAGAAGAAACCTCTCTTCCATTTCCTGCCCGGTAGCCTGGCATATTCCATCGCGACTGCCGGATGTAACGTCGAGTGTCGGTTCTGCCAGAACTGGGACATCTCTCAGTTCAGACCTGAACAGGTGAGAAGTGTCTACCTCCCACCCGGCACACTGCACCGTGAAGCGAGCAGGACGGGTGCAAGGTCCATTGCCTACACCTATTCGGAACCCGTCATCTTCTACGAGTACATGTATGACACCGCAGAGCTCGGACGGGAAACGGGCGTTAGAAGTGTGATGATCTCGAACGGCTATATCCAGGAGAAACCTATGAGGGAACTCTGCCAGGTTCTCGACGCCGTGAAGATAGATCTCAAAGCATTCACAGAAAAGTTTTACAAGGAGTACTGCTCCGGTGAACTCAAGCCGGTTCTCGAAACGCTGGAGCTTCTTCGGAAGCTCGATATGTGGTTCGAGATAGTGGTCCTTATAATCCCGACTCTGAACGATTCAGAGGATGAAATACGCTCGATGTCAAAGTGGGTGGCGACCAATCTCGGAAAAGATATACCCATCCACTTCTCCAGGTTCCACCCAACTTACAAACTGAAGAATCTCCCGGTCACTCCGGTGAGAACCCTGGATATGGCTAGGAGGGTGGCGATGGAGGAAGGATTAAACTACGCCTATGTAGGTAATGTATGGGGGCATGAAGGTGAAAACACATACTGTAGCGGCTGCGGTGAAATCATAATCAGAAGGATCGGCTTCAGGATTCTCGAGATGAATCTGAATAACGGCTCCTGCAAATACTGCGGCCAGACTATACCGGGGGTCTGGTCATAGACGTCTTAAACTCTCAACCTCTTTCCATAAAGCCAGAATAACAATCCCAGCACCTTCAGCGAAGCGATCAAGAGGAGAGTCGTCACGACTCCGGTCACAGGAACGAGCAGCACACCTGTGACGAAAGCGCCGATCAATGCTCCGCTGTGGTCCAGGGCGTCTATCAGGCCGGCCCCCCTGCCCAACCTCCTCGTTTCCTCGATGTATATAGAGGAGGTGAGGGGAAACTGCGCGCCTGTGCATGTCCCGCCAATGAACATAAGCAGGCTGTATACACCTATGATGATAGAAGATGAGGCCTGGTGGAACCCCTGCAGATGCGGAAGGCACAGTGAGAGAAGCAGCACGAAGAGTAGAATCACAGCCTCAAGAAGTATCATGAGGTCATCCTTCGAAATTCCAGGGATCTCTCTCCTCAATAACCACCCCCCCGTTGCAAGGCCGAACATGAAAAGAGCTATTAGTACCCCAATGTTTCCATATAGGTATCCCACCGCATTCTGGAAGGAGAACATGAGCAGAATGCTCACGGACATACCCGCCATCCCTGTCGTAAATATGGAGAATAGAGAAGCGAAGGTTCTGAGTCTCCCATATCTATCACCACGCAACCGATACAGACCAATACGGACGAGGAACACCAACAGCAATGCGACGATAGCATGCCAGAACTCAAGCCGCTCCACGAAACGCAGCATGGGCGATAGGTTTCCACCGGAGAACTTGTCCCAGAGCATGCAGCCGAAGTAATAGGCGATAGGATTGGTGTCGGTGTTTTCAGGCACCTCCAAAGCCCCGCGAAAAGCTTTCTGAACGAAATCAACCCTCTCGGGCAAAAGGAGCATCGAGAAGTGGTATGGGGAGAAATATCGGCTTTCTATGCCCCGCTTCACATATCTAGATTCAAGGAGAGCAGGATCCGTTGTGATAACACCACGAGACCTGCTTGCGAAGAAGAAAATCTTAATGCCGGGTGTGATTATCACATCATGGAATACAGCGGTGAGTGAATTGTAGATACTCTTTCCGTAGTCCAGGACTTCCTCCCTGATGTAGTTCTCCGAGAATGGCAGCGCAGTTGCGACGACTCCATCTGGGGATAGGATCCCTGAAAGCTCAAGGTAGAAATCGTTTGTGTAAAACCTGTTGATGAGAGCATTCGATGGCTCCGGGAGGTTTACAATGATCATATCGTAGCGAACCGATTCGCCTCCTTTCGCCAGCTTCTTTACGAAGTGCCTGCCATCCCCTCTTATTACGTTTACAACAGGCGAGTCGAGAACCCCTTTCTCCTCCTGTCCAATGTATTTCAGCAGAAAGGAGATGAGGACATCATCCAGCTCAACATAATCCAACCTCTCCGGTTTATAGAGAAGGAGTTGCCCGAGCAGCCCGGTGAGGCCCGAACCTATGACAAGGACGGTTCGGGGATCTGGATGCTGGTTCATGACAAAGTGAGCGATCACAGCATTGTTGTATGGATCGGGAAAGGATTCGACGTAGTATCCGTTAAGGTACAGGTTATACTGGCCGGCCTGTTCTGCAATCGCAATGTTCTGATACCTGGAATCGATCGATTCGAGAAGCTCCATGTTCTCTGTGAGGGAGTCCCATCTCTCCTGTACTGTCCATGTCTCTAAGCTCCGGTGCAGCCCGGCAAGTCCGGCTACTATCGCCAGCGCAAGGACCAGGGCCGGGAAAGCAAGTGTTTTGAGCCGCCAGGGCGATCCTTTTACTTCGCTTGAGAAGAGGATTAATATAAGCGTAGCGATACCAAGCAGAAAGAGCATAGGGAACACGCTGAACCGTATAACCAGGTAGAAGGAATGAAGGAGCCCGGCCGTTAGGCTTCCGAGAGATTCATACACGTAGACAGTACCTACGGCATAGCCGGATCTGTCCCAAGCCTCGAGCGACCTTTTGGGCGAGGCTGTCCTGCACGCTGCGGGGAAAGCGAACCCTACTGACAGGCCGAGAGGGAACAGGGCACACAGGTGGATTTTGGTCATCGTAAAGAAAGGGACGTACTGGCCAACCGGAACGTCAAAGATCAGCCGTCCCAGACGGAGTATTACAGCACCGCTGACAACGAGCAGGATCATGATGGGGAGGAAAGCGATCAGGAATGACACAGGGCTTCGCAGCTTATCGCTCATGGCGGCACCGATGAGAGCCCCCGTAAAAATACCTGCAAACCACACGGCATAGAATAGTCCGATAGTGATCTCGTTCCCGAAGAATATGACCAGCGTCTCTCTTAGAAGGACTACTTGCCCTAGTATGGCCCAGAAGCCCAGTAGAAAGAAAATTGTTCTCTCACGCATTTCTAAGATCCCAGGTAGAGACGAGCTCCGACAAAATCCGAAGGAAGCTTCCTGGTATAAGCATATCCTGCGCCCAGGATATTCGCAAGCACCATATTCATCACCTTTTTCATTGACCCGGGATGATGAGAGGAGTATTTTAGAAGCAGCGTCACGCGTAAAGGATCAGGATGAAACATCGAGAATGGCTCAAGTTAGCTGGGTAAGGATACGGAAACTGCACGATTGGGACATCAGTCCACGTGAGGCGGCCGATGTCCAGAACCGTCTGAGGCGGCTCGTAGTGCCGGAATGGGATGGCAGGAAAATCGAGAGGATCGCAGGGGCCGACGTCTCTTTTCCATCCCGGAACGAGACCCTAGCCGCGACCTGTGTGATGAGCTACCCGGAGTTGAAACTGCTCGATTACTCTGTTAAGCGAAGGCGGTGCGAGTTCCCCTATGTGCCGGGATTTCTCGCCTTCCGGGAGGTCCCGGCCCTCCTCGAGTCGCTAAAAGGCCTAGAGATCGAACCGGATGTAATCATCTGCGATGCCCAGGGGTTGGCTCACCCGCGGGGCATGGGGCTAGCAACCCACCTCGGTATTCTCATAGAAAAGCCAACTATTGGCTGCGCGAAATCAAGACTTTTCGGAAGCTTCCAGGAACCCGGGGAAAACAGGGGAGACCGGTCTCTGCTCCACGGGCATGGTGGTGAGGTGATAGGTGCGGTCCTCACCACCAGGTCAGGGGTGAAGCCGGTATTTGTCTCGATCGGGAATCTGGTGGACCTGGAAACCTCCATAGGCGTGGTGATGGCATGCTGTCCAAAGTACAGGCTACCCGAACCGACGAGAGTTGCACACAAGCTCGCTGCGGGGGAGAAGATGGAAAAAGAAGGCGAAGACCATCAACTCGGGCTCTTTTGATCTATCGGATCGTTCCCCTCAGATTTTCGCATAATCCAAGGTAGTAGTCGCCCTCCTCGATCTTTCCCCTTTTAATACAGCCCTGCCCGTATATTTCACACTTCTGCTTCAGATGGCTTAGGACGAGTTCCCTCTTATCTTCGTCGAGTCGTCCACTCTCGATTGCCTTCACAAGCGCTTTCACCCGGTACTGGTCCAGGGATTCGACCTTCTTGGACAGTTGATCCGGGTGGCCGCCCCTTTTCATTATCAGGTATTTGGGAATGTAACCAATCGGATACCTAGAGGCTATCCTTATCCACATGTCGTAATCCTCGCATGCAGGCATAGATTCATCGAACTTCCCAACTTCATCGAACAGCCATTTTCGAATTAGGACTGAGGAGGGACTGATTATGCACAGGGGAAGTACCCTGTCGAATATCCAGCCGCCATACTTCCGGTGCCGCTTCCCCTGGTTCACCCTCTTACCGTTTCGGATCCATATCTCGTCGGTGTAACAGAGCGGGAATTCTGGACGGGTGGCAAGAAATTCCATCTGAAGCATTATTTTCCCGGGCAGCCAGAGATCATCAGAATCAAGAAACGCCACGAAATCGCCGCCGGCAAGCTCGATTCCCCGGTTTCTTGCCGATGAGGGTCCGGCATTCTCCTGCCAGTGGTACACGACTCTATCAGAATACTTCTCCATCAGCATCGGTGTCTCATCGTTGGATCCATCGTCCACCACGATGATTTCGATATCTCTAAAAGTCTGTGACAGAACAGATTCCACCGCCTCAACGAGCATCTGGGCTCTGTTCGAGGTGGTTATCACTGCACTGACCGATGGCGTTGCCGAATTCATGTAATCAGGCGAGAAAATCCATGGAAGGGCTTTATCTCTTCTTCTTCTTGTGCCTCATCTTGGAAGTAAGCTTTTTGTGTTTGTGCTTCCTGATCTTTTTCTTTCTCTTCTTGACAACACTTCCCATGATATTGCTCCTTCATAAATTAGCTGATAAATATAATCTCTTCCCATCCAAAAATCAAACTTTCTGACGGTGGAGCTTCCCCGTTTTCCATGACCAGGGGAGTGTTCCTTACCGAGTCATCTCCCTTGACAAACAGCAGGCTCATGGGTAGTATCCCTCTCAAGGGGAGCGAAGCATTGTTTTTCCTGCCTATAATCAAACGAGGGGAGGTTACAATGAGCATTCGATCCGCTCTTTTCACAACATTTACACTTGCGTTTGCCTGCGTTGCATGTCAGCAACAGGCCCAGCAAGTGGGTCCGCTGCCCGAAGAGGATGTTGCGGCGCTGAAGAACATGATAGAACCATATGCCCAGGCAATGCTTCAAGGAGATTGGGCCGCTGTGGCCGCAATGTATACGGAGGATGCCGTACGAATGCCGCCGAACGAACCGTTGCACCAGGGTCGTGCGGCCATTCAGTCATGGCTGGAAGCTCGGCCGATTACAATCACAGACTTCAGCCTGGGAATGGAAGATGTCGATGGCCGGGACGTAATCGCCTGGGCGCGAGGTACCTACTCGATCACCTATACGATCGGGGGAGAGGGGGAGCCGGCAACCGATTCCGGCAAGTGGTTGAATGTCTTAAGAAAGCAGCCAGACGGCTCATGGCTCATAGCCGTTAACATGTGGAATTCGGACAAGCCGATCCCTCAGAAAAAGGAACCCTTTGTAAAGGAGCCCGCAGGCGAGGAGTGATCCTTTTCCCAACAATTCCTTGGGCACTCAGACAATCGAAACGGAAGAGGATCTAATTCGAACCTCCTGTCAAATGGAAGTCCCTTTCTCCGCATCTCTGGGGGAGAGAGGGACTCCCATAAAAATGGGTTGATAACTTAAGCGAGGATTGCATACGAGGGAGCAACAATCGGGGGATAAGAAAATGGAAGAGATGAAGAGGGACTACCCCTCCAATCTGGAAATCGATTACTCACCAGAGTCCGACAGATTGACTACATTTTTCCGTCTGTTTACCGTGATTCCAATTCTGATAATACTGGCGACACTGAGCGGCGACAATTATCACATGGACGGGTCACAGGGTTGGAGGTACTCCATTGCAGGACCAGGAATCGTGTTTGTGCCGACTGTATTGATGCTCCTTTTTCGTAAGAAATATCCAAGATGGTGGTATGACTGGAATCTTGAGCTGACCAAGTTCGCCACCAGGGTCACCACATATTTCCTGCTGCTCAGAGACGAATATCCTTCCACTGATGAGGAGCAGGCTGTTCATATCGAGATCCCTTACCCGGACGCGGAAAAGGAACTACACCGTGCCCTGCCGCTTGTTAAGTGGTTGCTGTCGATTCCTCACCTCATTGTTCTCTATTTTCTCTATTTCGCAGTATTTCTGTGCACGATCTTCTGTTGGTTTTATATATTGGCCACCGCCAGTTACCCCAAGGGGGTCTTCAGATTCGTCGTCGGCGTTATGAGGTGGTCGCTCAGGGTGTATGCTTACTGTTTCATGTTGACTACCGACCGGTATCCCCCGTTTCGGTTGTATGATTGATCTCCAGGTTATGGGTTCAGACTCGATTGATAAGTTATAATGAAGAGGAAAGGGGAATGCTCATCCTGCTCCACTGAAGGATCCTACGTTGACCGCTCGTCTCTCTAATCGACAGGATAGCGAGGGTATGAAGGGATTACTTGTCCTATCAACTACCATACTTTTCGTCTTACCGATATTCAGCTGTAGAAATAAAGAGGGCACCACCACTCATGAAGGATCCGACACCACATTCGTCGCTTTTAAAAACGTTGAAAATTACGGTAATTTTGATGTAACAGAAAAAGGAAGCTCTGTCATAGAATCTGAATCCGAATGGCTGAGGTTGTGGAATCGATACTGGAATGTATACGATAGAAGTGGGGACAAGGTACCGCCTCCCGAAATCGACTTCGATAAGAAGATGGTAATTGGAATCTTCTGGGGAGATGAATGCAAGTATTCAGGATGCACAAACGAAAGCCCTTCGATTGAATCAGTTTTTATCACACATGACACACTGATCGTGCATGTGGGTAAACTGGCTCCTCTCGGGAACTGCCTCAGGTGCGTTCATCCGTTGCATCTGATTGAGCTGGAAAGGAATGACCTTCCCGTGAGGTTCCTTGGAGCAGGGCTAAAAGAAATTTTCGTCCCGCGTGATCGGTGAATATTCTTGAGAGCAAGCTGCCACCTATTTTATGGGAAAAAGGTGGGTGCTACCTTTTTATACCACTATGAGATATCCAGTTATCGTAAGAGGGGACATAGACGGTTTCTTCGGTTTGATGATCGACAACCTTGTCAACCTGATCGTCATCGCCACGGTGTGCACCTTTCTCTTCAAGATGCCGGAATGGCTCGTCTTCGGCCGTATCCTCCCGGGGGTCGGCGTGTCGATCCTCCTGGGCAACCTCTATTATTCTCATCAGGCTAAAAAACTCGCGGTGAAAGAGGGAAGATGTGATGTCACTGCGATGCCATACGGAATAAACACCCCGAGCCTTTTCGCATTCCTCTTCCTCGTAATGGGACCGATCTATGCCTTGACGAAAGATCCCATACTGACCTGGCAGGTCGGTGTGGCTGCGTGTTTTTTAAACGGAGTGCTAGAGCTTCTCGGTTCATTCATCGGGGAGAGAGTCAGGAAAATCACCCCCAGGGCGGCCTTGCTCTCCACACTCGCAGGGATTGCAATCGCATTCATCTCGATGATACCAACACTGGAGATCTTCGCACTGCCTCTCGTAGGACTCGTTCCGTTTGCGATCATAATGATACAGTATTTCAGCCGCATCAGGTTCCCCGGGAGGCTTCCGGCCGGACTCGTTGCTGTGGTCACGGGGACACTCATTGCCTGGCTCACCGGGGGTATGTCGGGTGATGAAGTAAGCCGGGCAGTAAGATCAATCGGTTTATACTCACCTCATTTCTCCTTCGCCGAGTTGATAGGGGGATTGAAGATGATTGCCCCTTATGTCTCGATCGTCATTCCCATGGCGGTTGCGAACTTCCTCGGAACTATGCAGAATGTGGAGAGTGCGTCAGCGGCGGGGGACAGCTATAAGACGTTCCCGACGATGTTAGTCGACGGTGTCGGGACCCTGGTCGGCTCTTGCCTCGGGAGCTGTTTCCCGACAACCGTCTACATCGGACATCCGGGATGGAAGGAGATAGGAGCACGCAGGGGATACTCGATAATGAACGGAATCTTCATCATGCTCCTTTGCCTCACAGGAGGTATGGGGCTCGTTATTGCCGTCGTGCCCATCGAGGCGGGTGCTGCAATACTTCTCTGGATCGGTCTCATAATAGGAGCACAGGCTTTTCAGGTCGTACCGAAGAGGTACTACCCCGCTGTCATACTCGGTTTTATTCCCCACATTGCATCATGGGGACTCCTCCAGGTGCAGAACGCTCTCAAAGCGGCGGGGACGAGCCCCGGCATCCTCGGCCTGGAAGCCCTCAAGGAGACCGGGATCGACTATACAGGACTCACAGTGCTCGGTTCAGGAGCCCTGCTTTCCGCGATGATGCTCACAGCCATCCTCGTGTATCTCATAGACGGGAGGTTTCTTAAGGCATTCGTCTGGACGATCATGACCTCGGCTCTTTCATACATCGGGCTGATCCACTCGGAGGAGATTGACCCGGGCAAGGCTGCTGGACCGGCAGCGGGTTACCTGCTCATGGCGCTTCTTTTCCTGTCTCTACACCTTTACGGCGTGCGGAAGACAGAGGAGTGAGGTAATGATACTCGTAACTGGTGGAACGGGATTCATCGGCAGTGAGGTAGTAAGAAAGCTAGTCGCCTCTGGTAGGGAAGTGAGGGTGATGAGCAGAAATCCCGAAAAGGCTCTGAGACTCTTCGAAGACATGAAGGTTGAACTCGTCGGTGGCTCGGTAACAGACGCAGAGAGCCTCGAGCTCGCCATGAAAGGCACGGAGACAGTGATAAACTGTGTACAGTTCGAGAACTATCCAATGGAGAAGAAGAGCAAAGGGCTCACCTTTATGGATGTCGATGGAAAGGGCACAGTAAACCAGGTGACGACGGCTGTGAGAGCAGGGGTCCGCGAATTCATTTACGTGAGCGGTGCGGGAGCTGGTAAATCGAGAGAGGAGAAATGGTTCAAAGCGAAGAACAGGGCTGAGGAGTCGGTAAGAGATAGCTCTCTCGATTACCTGATCATACGGCCAACATGGGTATACGGCCCTCGTGACAGAAGCGTGAACAGGTTCGTCTCCTTCGCGAAGAAGCTCCCTTTCGTACCGCTCATTGGCGATGGGAATCAAAAGGTGCAGCCCCTCTATGTGGGGGACCTGGCCGAGATCATCTGTCATATCGTCGACACTTACACTGGCCGGGGAAGGACGTATGAGGTGGGAGGGCCGCATGTCTTCACGATGAGAAGACTCGTGGAAATCGTCCTCGAAGTACTGGGGGTTAGTAAACCTATCATACCGATCCCGGTTCCCCTCATGAGGTTTGCCTCTGTGATTGCGAAGTTTTTCCCCGGGAGCACGATTTCGCCGGAGGTCATAGATTTCGCCATTCAGGAAGCCGTAGTCGATAATAGCCGGATCCTGGAGACATTCCCCATCACCCTTAAAAGCTTCGAGGAGGTACTGAAGCAATATGCTTGTTGACAAACATCAGGGTTGTGATTATTTTATTCCGACTTTATGACACCGCGAGAATAAAGTCGACAATTATCCAGTTTTGACCCCCATAACCTCAATCAAGAAAAGGAGTTGGTCCATGCGAAGAAGCTTTGTCCCTGCTTTCGCAATCCTGGTGGCGATTCTCGCTTTCTCCGCGAATTCGGCCCTGGCAGGCGGCGCCCATTGCAAGGGCACTGAAGGCACCCACTGCCTTAACGTCATCAAGACGAATGCAGAGGGAGCGGAGGTGGCAGTCTGTGGCTGCGGTAAGGAATTCAGTGTGACTGAGGACACCCCCTCAATCGAGTACGAGGGAAAGAGGATTTTCGTCTGCAGTGAGCAGTGCGCGGAAAAGGTAAAGGCGGATCCCGCTGCAATCATTCCTATCGTAGAGCAGAAAGTCGTTGAAGTGAAAAAGGAACAGAAGATTTCTGGGAACATCATGTCTGTCGATGCCGAGGGCAACAGGATCGCTATGTGCTCCTGCGGAGCCGAGATCAAACTCGGAGACGAGACGGTTACCAGGGAGCATGATGGAGAGACTTACTACTTCTGCTGCGAGAAGTGCGCATCAGGTTTCGAGAAGGATGCGGGTGCACAGGTAAAGGCAATACATCAGAAGATTTGTGACAAGAGACACAAGGGCACGAAAGAGATGTAAAGCCGCAAGTCTCGATACGGGCGGGGGATTAGCTCATCTCCCGCCCCTCACAGCAACTCTCCCTGTTCGGGCGGTATCAGGTGGTCGGCCCGAAAGCCCAAATCCCGCAAAGTATAAACGAATTCCCGGAAACCGTGCGTTACGAGAATCCTCTCCGGTTGAACCCGTCGTGCATAATCTATCAATTCATTGAAATCGGCATGGTCACTAAGTGGAAATATCGTATCGTATGCCATCCAGGAAGACCTCCTTCCCGACAGGCCCCACCCCGAGATAAAAGCCGTCCTCTTTCCTCGTATGCTATTGACAGACCTCTCGTGTCTCGCCTGAGGCGGACATAAAAGCACATGGCCTGACCACACACGCCCCATGAACAGGTCGTACGTGCCGAGTGTCACACCCGTTCTCTTATAGACTTCGGAGATCTCATGAATTGCTCTGTGTACCATCAGCTTGAACCCTCGTTCAGAGAGTATTCTCGTTATCTCCTGCGCTTTACCGAGTGAGTAGGCGAAGATGACAGGAACTCTATCCCAGTATAGAGTTTCATTGAGAAACTCACATAATTGCCCAATGACCTCTTCCCTGTCCGGGAACACATATTCAGGTCTTCCATATGTAGCTTCCATTATGAGCACCTCGGCTCTTCTGACCTCGGCTTTCTGCGCAGTGAGCCCCTCCCTTAGCTTGAAATCTCCTGTGTAGATAACTGTCCGGCCGTCCTTTTTCACCTGGATCTGAGCGGCACCATGGATGTGACCCGATGGAAAAAGTTCAACGACCGCATCGCCGATCTCCCTTTCCTGACCGTAAGGGAGCGTGATGGCATCAGCTATACCTACACGCTTCCTGCATAACATTACAGTCTCGGGCGTGGCGAGCACTGTTCTGTGCCTGCGAACATGATCGGAGTGAGCGTGCGAAATGAAACAGAGCGGCTTTCTCCTCGATGCATCAAGCCACAGATCTGTTCCTTTTACCCTGATTCCGTGGAAATACTCGATCATCTATTATCTCAAAGCCTTTCGAGAACCTTCAGGAGCTTCCCCCTGACCTCCTCTGCCAGCGGTTTGACCTCCTCCCTTCCGACCAGGTTGAAAAGTGTGAGCGGATCCTGTATCGATACCACACTCCCCTCCCCTTCTTCGTACACGATGACATTGCAGGGCATGAGTAATCCTATTTCCCTTTCTGCCTGAAGAGCTTGGTATGCAGCCTTGGGATTACATGCTCCCAGAATCGTGTATCGTGAGAATGCAACGTCCAGCTTTTTCTTGAGAGTTTCCTTTACATCGATTTCGGTCAGGACTCCAAACTCCTCCTCTTTCAGCGCCTCAGTCACCCTGCCAATAGCCTCGTCAAAAGGGCAATCGAGAGTTTTTCTCATTCCATAGGCGGTCTGTTGCATGTTTTCCTCCTTTTCTGCCACTTCATTCGCGAAACGGTCCGATCTACAACGAGACGGATACCGACTGATTTTCTTCATCTTACTGCGATACAAAAGGTTGCAGAATCCCACCGTCCGACAAAAGACGGTTTATAGTGGTATAGTACTTGCAATTTAAAAATGCTGTGCCTGGTTCGGAGCGTTTGAACATAAACTTCACTCCCGGAAGGGGAGAGTCATGATAAAAAGAATCGAACAAGTATTCCTCTTCGTTAGTGACCTGAATAAATCCGTTTCATTCTACAACGAGATACTCGGTCTGCCGATAGTTGCAAGCGATAACGACTGGGTGACTTTCGAAATTGACGATCAGACACTCACCCTCCAGAAATGCACGAAAGATCTCTCGGCCCCTCTCCATGGACCCAGGAACGTCCAGTTTGCTTTACAGGTAGAAGATCTGGACTCCTTCTATATTACACTCGAGACCAAGGGTGTGCCATTTTTCCTCGAACCGACGGAACAATCGTGGGGAGGTAAGCTCGCCCAGCTCCTGGACCCTGACGGAAACATTCTTCAGCTCATAGAATAGGCCCTGGGTCGACCTGGATCAATGTGTCATTGCGTAGACGATTATGTTTATGCCCATCCTGAACGCCGCTTCCCTGATCCTTTGAGGATCACCGTGAATGTCCGGATCCGCCCAACCATCACTTATATTCGTCTCGTAGGTATAATAGACTACCAGCCTCCCTTTCAGAAAGATCCCGAATCCCTGTGGTGGCTTCCCGTCGTGCTTGTGTATCTTAGGAAGCCCTTCGTTAAAATCATATGGCACATGGTATATTGGAAAATCAAGAGGTAATTCAACCATCTCAGCATCCGGAAAGACCTTCTTCATCTCTCTCCTGAAAGATTCGTCCATCCCGTAATCATCGTCCGCGTAAAGGAAACCGCCTGCCTCGAAATAGTCTTGGAGCCTTTTCACCTCCTGATCGCTGAAGCTCACGTTCCCATGGCCGGTCATGAAAATAAACGGATACTGGAAAAGTTCTGTGTCTGAGGCGGATACCACCGCTTCCCGCTGGGAGACTCTTATATTTGTCCTCGCATTTATCTCGGCTGAAAGGTTCGGGATAATGGAAGGGTCATTGTACCAGTCACCTCCGCCGCCGTATTTGAGGCGGGCTATAGTGAACGTGACAGTCCCAGAATGACTTCCACCGCCCGGCAGGGATGTGGTTATCAAGAGAAACAAAAGGAGTGTAACAACATGAATCTTCATACTGACTTTCTACCGTCTATTGCTAAAGGATGCACGCAACCTTAAAAAGTGTATGAAAAACTCAGCGGTGTCCACCTTAGCCTCCCGCCAGAAGGTGGACTCGTTTTGGAATCAGCCCCGGAATTGTCCATCTCCCCAGCTCGAGCATCTTCGTGCGACCTTGTGATCAGATGGCCCATCCCGTATCCAACGGTGAGGCCAAGGATGACGTTCCAGAAGTAGTGCTCGCCATCCTCCACACGTGAAATCCCCGTCATGAGAGGTAGCCCCCACACAACAACCCTCAGTATCTCTTTCGTAACTGCCAGTGGTTTCCCATCGGCTGGATCCCTCTTTAGATACTGATGGGTCACGGGACAGACGAGGGAAGCTGCGAGAGCTGAATGACCCGACACCCCGTGCCCGTCGGCCTTGAAGAACTTCAGATCGCCTCCGTTATACGGTCTCTCCTCGGCGAGAATGAACTGGCCGATGAGGGTGAAAAATCCGGAGAACAGGTACGATTCGAGTATCATTGCCCCGGTCTCAACTTCCCTCTGACTTCCCGCCTCGAGACCACCGATTATGAATAGAGCCCCTATTCCGGATACCACACCTCTTTCGCCGAGGAACTTGAATCCGTGAAAAGAACCGCCTTCCCCGTTCCCGTTCTCATTCAGAAGAGTCTTTATCCCCCTGTTCACCCCATTCTTATTCACAGATAATCCGGATACGAGGGAGGCAAACGAAGCCATCACCAAGATATCACGGCCGCCTATTGATTGAGAACGTCTTATAATATAGCGAAAATCCCGGTAGACCGTTTTGAATGGAGAGGGGCCATCAACCGCCGGCAAAGAGGCTGGTCCCGAGAGCATGTAACAGACAAGAAGCGAAATGATTTTTTCCCAAGAAAGGGTCCTGCACAACGGAGTCTTCAAAATATCACCTCTCGGGCATTGACTAGAACGATAATACGCTGTGATCGGCATGTCAATAAAACGCAAGGGGATAGCACCCCACAAGCTACGATTTCCTACTTCCTTGATTTGACTCCACTCCGTTGGTATATTTTATTAAATCGTACAACATGTGGGTGCAGTTTGGGAGGCTTTCGAGATTATAATGGAAAAGATAAGGAAAAGAGACGGAACTCTTCAGGAGTTTGATGCAACCAAAATCACAAGGGCCATTTCGAAGGCACAAGCCTCGATCAACCTGGATAATCAGGCTCTGGTGAAGGAAGTGACCGAGGAAGTCCTCGAAATTCTCGAATCCAGATTTCCCAAAGCCATTCCAGGAGTCGAAGATGTCCAGAATATAGTTGAGGAAGCGCTGATCAAGGCCGGTCAACCCGGCGTTGCCAAGGCATACATCCTCTATCGGAAAAAAAGAGCGGAGATACGTGAGGCGAAGGAACTTCTCGGTGTTAAGGATGACCTCAAGCTTACTGTCAACGCGGTTAAGATCCTCGAGAAGCGCTACCTGAGGAAAGCCGACATCGGTGAGGTGATCGAGACACCGAGTGAGATGATGATGAGGGTTGCCGTAGCTATTGCACAGGCAGAGGCTAACTACGGATCGCAATCCCATGTGGAGGAAACCACGGAGTCCTTCTACAGGATGCTCATCAATCTGGAGTTTCTTCCGAATTCGCCTACGCTCATGAACGCCGGAACCGATCTCGGTCAGCTTGCGGCCTGCTTCGTCCTCCCCGTTGAGGATTCTATGGAAGGCATCTTTGAGGCTGTTAAGAACATGGCTATAGTGCACCAATCCGGCGGTGGGACAGGCTTTTCCTTCTCGAGACTCAGGCCACGGAATGATGTTGTTCGCTCCACCGGCGGGATCGCCTCCGGCCCAGTCTCATTCATGAGGGTATTCGACGAGGCGACAGAGGTCATCAAGCAGGGAGGGAGGAGGAGAGGGGCAAACATGGGCATCCTCCGCATAGACCACCCGGACATCCTCCAGTTCGTCACCACCAAGGTCAAGGACAACATCCTGCAGAACTTCAATATCTCTGTAGCCGCCACTGACGAGTTCATGGAAGCAGTCAAAAAAGATGAAACTTACAACCTCATCAATCCAAGAACAGGCAAGGCGGTGGACAGGCTGAGGGCCAGGGATGTATTCGACCTCATAGTCCACATGGCCTGGCTCTGTGGTGACCCCGGCCTCGTGTTTATAGATCAGATAAACAGGCACAATCCGACACCCGAGGCCGGTTATATTGAGAGCACAAATCCGTGCGGTGAGCAGCCCCTTCTCCCCAACGAATCGTGTGTACTGGGTTCGATCAACCTGGTCAAGATGTTTAGAAATGGCGGTATCGACTGGGAGAAACTCGGATCGGTCACAGCCAATGCCGTTCATTTCCTCGATGATGTGATCGATGTCAATACCTATCCCACAGATGAAACCAGAAGGATGAGTATGGCTCACCGGAAGATAGGGCTGGGCGTCATGGGATTCGCCGAACTCCTTATAGAGCTGGGCATTCCATATGACAGCGAAGAAGCGCTGGTGCTCGGTGAGAAGATTATCTCCTTCATCACCGAAACGGGGAGAAAGAAATCCATCGAACTTGCAAAGAAGAGGGGTTCGTTCCCCGAGTTCGACAGGAGCATGTGGAAGGGTCGCTTTCCGGCACTCAGGAATGCAACCGTCACCACAATAGCACCGACAGGTACAATCAGCATCATAGCCGGGGTGTCGAGCGGCATCGAGCCGCTTTTCGCGGTGAGCTATGTGAGAAACGTGCTTGAAGGGATAAAGCTCATCGAGAGGAATCCGGCTTTCGAGAGGATGGCTCTGAGGCGCGGAATTTACTCCGACGAACTCATGTCGAAGGTGACTCAGCTGGGGACCATTCAGGAGATCGAGGAGATTCCCGTGGACATGCGAAAGCTCTTCGTCACAGCCCTTGACATAGAACCTTCCTGGCACGTGAAGATGCAGGCTGCCTTTCAGAAACACACCGACAATGCCGTCTCCAAGACGATCAATCTTCCCCAGCATGCGTCTCAGAAAGATGTCAGGGACTCATACCTGCTCGCCCATTCGCTTGGCTGCAA
This sequence comes from Candidatus Glassiibacteriota bacterium, assembly GCA_046760905.1. Taxonomy (GTDB): domain Bacteria; phylum Gemmatimonadota; class CAZMKB01; order CAZMKB01; family CAZMKB01; genus JBHIFB01. The sequence goes on from JBHIFB010000011.1 coordinate 19,222, forward strand.
GGGAATCACTATATTCAGGTACGGAAGCCAGGATAGCCAGGTCCTCACAATCGATGACGGATCAGGCAATGAACCGGAGTCCATGATGATACAGCCGGGCCTCACGAAATCCCGGCGCTACCTCGAGGCCGAGTCTGAGTACTCGGGCGAATGCAGGACCTGTACCGGCTGATCACCCTATTCAGAAGAACATGGCTTACATTCCACGAAACAGAGAGATCTCCAGTGTTGAAAGGGGTCCTGAATGAAAAGGTGTCTGAAGGATTTCATTTTAATATTCATTCTTGCATTCATTGTTTCTGCACTGGTTTCATTTCTCTATAGTATTATAGTTCACGGCAAAGGTGTCATCGATTGGGGATCATCTATCCGGTTGGGGATCATTCTTGGAATCTTATTACCCCGGGTGAATTCTAAGAGTAGAAAGAAGGTTCAGGACTAAGGTACTAAATCCTGCTTAAATCAATTCCTGCAGAAACGAAGATCAGTGATTCTTGCGGGCTGTGATTCCTTGGCATGTACTTCAGCTATCTTTTTCATTGACAACTAATCCCACTCGTGGTACAATGAAAAATAAGGCTGTAGCGAAGATTCTTCCTCTAAATGAGACGTTTATGAACTGACAACCTGCTCGAGGAGACCTAAAATGAGTAAATTCCACTTTGCTCTCTCATTGTCCCTCGCCACCGCAGCCCTCTTAAGTACCCCGACTTATCAAGCTGCCCAGGCGCCAGCTAATCCGCAGTCGAAACCTGCCATCACGCCCGCCTCGAACCAGCTGATCTACCGGATGGAGTTCCAGGAACCGCGGCTTGAGAGGGTACAGGTATTTGGCGAAACATTCACAAAACTCTACATGCAAAAAACGATGTCTATAGGGGAAAGAATCGGCGAACCTGTTGTGCAGATTGTCCCGCTTCGACTCCTGCTTCCTCAGGGGACTCAGGTGTCCAGTATCGAGATCGTAACTGACAGGATGGCTGAGGTCGATGCCACAGCAAAAGGTTTTGATCTTGCGGGCACAGAGCCGATCATCCCCACCCAACCCGAGGTGCCATTCGGTTATGCCCCTCCCGAAGAGCTTGCTTTCGACGAGGCCGCATACAGCTCACACAGGGCATTCCCTGACAGGCTGTACAGGAGCCTGGGCGTCGGCTACTCCCACGGATATGCCATACTCACACTGAACGTGTACCCTACGAAATACATACCGGCAGAGGGCAGGCTCATCTACTTTCCCGAAATGACGGTTCTGGTGAACCTGGATCATACAGGGAATGTGAACAGGTTCTACCGCCACAACAACCTTGATGACAGGAGATGGGTGGAATCTCTGGTTGCAAACGCCGAGGTGATCGAAACCTATGACTCACCGCTGGGGGAAGGATATCCGGGCGGCCTGTGTGATCCCGAAGACAACGGAGGCCTCGGTTATGACTATGTGATCATCTGCCGTCAGCAACTTCTCGATTTCGAAGCTGCCTACAACTGGGACGACCTGATCGGTCAGAAGCAGGCGCAGGGACTCGAGGCCACCAAAGTATCCGTCGAGGATATAAACGACTGTACTGATTATCACAACCCAAACCCTCTTTTTGATGACACTCCGGCAAGGGTCAGGGAGTTTCTCAGGGACGCATACCTCGACTGGGGGCTCCAGTACGTGCTTATCGCTGGAGACCAGGACGGGCCGGCGATGGTCCAGAGGAGGCTCCTTGACTACTACTATGAATCCAACTGCGAGTCGGATCTCTACTGGAGTAACCTTGATAGCACCTTCAATGACGACGAAGACGACGACTGGGGTGAGGAAGGCGACAGCGGTTTCGACCTATATTCGGAGCTATGGATAGGCAGCATCCCCTGTGACACCGGCGACGATGTCTCGAACTGGCTCACCAAGGCCTTCTACTACCAGGATGACTATACGGTGGACTACCTGGACAACGCCGCGTTTTACGGTGGAGACACCGGATGGGACTGCCAGGGAGACGATTTCATCGATTACAGTGCAATCTATGGATACGACTATTGGCCTGGCCCCATACCAGAACCGTATCCTGACTGGCTTTGGTTCCAATATGGATTCGACACATGGAATCAGGAGATGGGAGGGCTCGAATACGACCTATCAGTCCGGTGGACTGCAGAACCGCCCAATCCCGGCTGGCAGGGGGGCTCCGAAAGTGCGGCCATTACAGGACTACGCAACGCGATCAACAACGACCAGTGCACTCTCATAAGCGGCGTTGCCCACGCCTACTGCTATATGTCGCTCGACGTCTATTCAGATGACTGGGAATCGCTGTACCACAACACAAAACCCTTCTTTCTGAGTGACTACGGATGTCACTGCGGCGACATGGACGCTGCGGATGACGGAGTGCTTCACTCGATGCTCTTCCACTCCGATACGGAGCTCGCCTTCGCTACGGTGTATCACACGGGATACGGCTGGGGTAACTTCTCATCGACGAAATCGAGTAGTGCTCTGCAGCAGAAGAGCTTTTGGGATTATCTCTTCAATCCGGAACTTTCCGGAAGCCCGCTCTACTGGCAGATGGGGAGGGCTCAAGCATGGTCCAAGGACCTGATGGCACCTACAATCGACTGGGGTGAGTACGGATCCTGGAGAGGCTGCATTGAGACCTGCCTCCTCTTCGGAGACCCGGCTCAGGTCATCAAAACCCCCGCTGCGGATCGTCTCGTGGGAACGATCTTGAATTCGAGCGACTTAAATCCGATCGCCGGTGCGGAGATCCAGGTTATTGAAACCGAGAACGTGGGATACAGCGACAGTGCCGGCTACTACTCGATTTGGAGTGACTATCCAGACACCATCACCGTCGTAGTTTCTAAGTTCGGATTCGTATCTGACACCTCCCTCGTAGAGGTCGTCCAGGAGGGTACTACTCTTCACGATGTTCAGCTGGACCCAATAGCACCGGGAACATTGAACGGTACCGTGACGGATTTCGAGACGGGCGATCCTATTTCTGCAAGCGTGTCCCTTCTCTACTTCGGCACTCCGGTTGTGCAAACGAATACGGATCCGTTCACCGGATTCTATGAGTTCATCATCCCAGAAGGCACCTACGATGTCAGGGTTGTTCCTGACCTGCCGTATTTGCCGACGTCAGAGACGGATGTGGAAGTTCTCGAAGGTGAGGTTACGACCATTGATTTCTCGATCCTTCCCGTCACAACCTTCACCGAGATTTCTGAGGAGGCAGGGATTGACGATCAAGGCTTTGGTCAAGGAACTGCCTGGACCGATTTCGATGGCGATGGCCTTGTCGATTTATATGTCTGCAACCTTTCCGGGAGTAATGTCCTTTACCGAAACCTCGGAGGCGGGATCTTCGAAGATGTGACGGAGACATCCGGCACCGGTGATGCCTCGAGCAGCTTCGGCTGCGTCTGGGCCGATTATGACGCGGATGGAGACCAGGACCTTTACGTCACCAACAGAAATGCGGCCAACAGGCTTTATCAGAATGACGGCTCAGGGACATTCACTGATATGGCCGCCTCAGCCGGTGTGGCCGGCGATACCGATTACAGCCAGGCGGCAGCCTGGGCCGATTACGACCTGGACGGGAATATCGATCTCTTCGTCGCCAACCGTTTTGCAAAGGATTTCCTCTTCAGGAACAATGGAGACGGTACGTTCTCTAGAGCCGATTCGGCAGCTGGCATGTCCAGTACCGGCCCAAGTATGGCAGCGGCCTGGGCCGATTACGATGATGACGGAGACGCGGACCTGTTCGTGTCATCCAACTTTGGACCGAACATCCTGTATGAGAACCAGGGGGATGGTTCCTTCATTGATGTCGCTCCTTTCCTGGGACTCGATGACGATGGGCCGGCTACCGGCGTGGCTTGGGGGGATTTCGATCTCGACCAGGATCTAGATCTCTTCGTCGCGAATAACGCTAGCAGCGATCTCCTCTACGTAAATGAAGGTGGGAGTTTCGCGGAGGCGGCTTCAACAGCCGGGCTCGACTACGCCGGCACGAGCAAGAGTCCCGTATGGACAGATCTGGACAAGGACGGCGACCTAGACCTCCTCCTCACGACCGGCACCAGAGTGAGGTATTACGTCAACGACGGGACAGGTCTCTTCACGGAGATCCCGACTGCTTCGGGTCTAGACGACTCCTCGCTTGGTGAAGGGGCTGCCACTGCCGATATCGATGGTGACGGAGATGTCGATTACTTCCTGTCAAGATCACAGTTCGCAGCCAACAGGCTATATGCGAACAACGGGAACCTGTACCACTACTTTGGAATTAAGCTCACCGGCAGGCTGAGCAACAGGGACGCTATAGGTGCCAGGATCACTGTGACAGTGGACGGCATCAGTATGGTAAGGGAAGTCTCTGGAGGGTCCGGCCTCTTCTCGATGGATGATAATACTCAGTACTTCGGTCTGGCCCAGGAGACGGCCGTCGATCAGGTCAGTATCGAGTGGCCAAGCGGGAGGACCCAGACGTTGAGCGACCTGGCAGCGGATCAGATTCTGGAGGTGACCGAACGAGGAAACGTCTTTCACAAGGTCGCTTACCCACAGTAATGTGAGATTGTGAAATGAAAGGGGGCAGATCTGATTTTGATCTGCCCTCTTTTATCTTCTGTCAGATCCCTCTCTAAATGAAACTTCCATGTTTATTTCTATTATTTGAGTCGCTTGACGCGTGGGAATTTTTCTGATAAAATAACTTAGTGGGCCAGTTCGGGAATAGGGTGACATATCCTTCGCCTTACTGGCCATGATTGGGAGGTATGACAGGGCGTGCTATCTATTGAACTAATCAGGAGGAGGTATTAATGCGAAAGTTTGTACTGTCTTTAATCGCTCTATCGCTTGTTCTCATTCTGCCACTCGGCCTGAATTCAGCCGGGAGGTGGATTCCTACAGGCGATACAGTCGATCCCGTGCAAACGAGCTTACAAGTGCTTTCGAGTGACGTGAGTGAACTCGTCTTCGAAGTTTATTTCCAGGGGCTTTCCGTGGATGATACCGAGACCAAGGGAGGAATGTTCCTAAGGATCGAGATCCCAGGGGAAGGCTTTACGACACTTATAGGCAGCCCACGCCTGCCGGTTTTCAAAAGATTCTTCGAAGCACCCTACGGTGCCAAGCTGACAGCCTCGATAATTGACAGGGAAGTCGTCGAGTATAGCCTGGATGAGCTCGGCGAAGCAGCGAGGATCATTCCGCTTCAGGAACCGGTTCCCAAAACCTACGGGGCTCTTGAGGATGCCCCTTTCATTATCGAGGAATCCCGCTACCGGGTTGATCGATTCTGGCCTGATGCTCTCATAGAAGTCGAGGACTCGGGATACCTGAGAGGTCACCGGATTGGACTCGTTAAGCTCAATGCGGTTTCATACAACCCGGTCCGGTCGAAAATCAGGTTCATTACAAGAGCCACGATCAGGGTGAGAATGAGTGGCGGTAACCCTGACCTGACCAGACAGGCGGTAGGGAGGCTTTATTCAAGGCGCTTCGAGGACATGCTAAGCAATGTGCTCATAAACTACCCGCTCACCGGCCCCATGACCTTGCCCCCGTCTCCGGTCGGTTATCTGATCATCACGCATGATGATTTTACTGCGGGACTTGATGAGTTTGTGAGCTTGAAAGAGCAGAAGGGATTAGATGTAACGGTGACGCCTTTGAGTGACATCTCGCCTTCTACTCCGACCGGGATTCAGACATACATCAGAGAGGCGTATGATACCTGGGAGATACCGCCAACGTTTGTCCTCCTCGTCGGTGATGAGGACTTCGTTCCCTGTTTTCAGGGGAGTGACAGCAACTCCGCGACGGATCTCTACTATGCACAGATGAATCCTGATGATTACCTCATGGATCTCTCTGTCGGGAGGCTGACGGTACGAAACACAACACATCTGGCAGATGTCATCGACAAGATAGTGTACTATGAAGAGAACCCTCCACTGCTCCAAGAGTGGACGCATCATGCGGTATTCATGGCCTCGCTTGATAACTACGAGATCAGTGAGGGGACACACAACTACGTTATCGAGAACTATCTCGAGCCTGCCGGCATAACCTGCCACAAGATATATGCCAGGCTCGGAGGAGATACACAGGACATTTTTGACAATCTGAATGAAGGGAGACGAATAGCCAATTACTCGGGTCATGGTTCCACTACGGGCTGGTACAATCCGGCTTTTGATCAGTCAAATGTGAACTCGCTTGAAAACGATGGTATGTATCCATTCGTCATAAGCAATGCCTGTCTCACCGGTGACTTCGAACAGACTGAGTGCTTTGGAGAGACCTGGCTCATAGCCGCCAACAAGGGTGCGATCGCACACTGGGGAGCCTCCTCTTACACTTACTGGGATGAGGACGACATCCTGGAGAAAAAACTCTGGCGCTGTGCCTTCGAAGACTCTGTCTTTGCGATCGGGCAAATGACAGACCAGGCTCTCATCGAGCTCTATGAGCACTATGGCGGTGGAGGGCTCTGCCAGTACTATTTCGAAGTCTACAACGTCTTCGGGGATCCCTCGGTCGAACTGTACACAGTTGCCCCAGACGAGATCCGCGGTATTGTACGAAACTCGACGACAGGGGATGTTATCGAATCAGTGCTCGTTGAAGTCCTAGACCTTGACAAGAGCGATTACACCGATGAGTATGGGTATTATTCGATCAAGGCCGATTTCCCTGAGAGTGTCCAGGTCGCGGCGAGTTTCATAGGCTACGAAGCTGACACCGAGTGGGTAGAGGTGACGCAGGAGGGGGTGACGTATCATAACATCTGGATGAGTGCGATCAACCCGGGTGCTCTCGCGGGTCATGTGACCGACCTCGACACGGGCGAGCCTATAGGCGGTATAGTGAGTGTATATTCCGGCCATCTGGAGCTGACACACACAACGATAGACGATGCGACGGGGTATTATGAGCTGGAGGTACCTGAGGGTACATGGACGGTTACGGTTGATCCGGAAAACCCGTATATGAATGTTAGCGAGCCGAATGTGGTTATCGCGATGGGAGACACTACCTACCTCGATTTCGAGCTGGCTGCCCTTACAGAGTTTGTGGATGTTTCTGGCGCTGTGGGTATTCTCACAGGTGGATTCAGCGAGGGAGCGAGTTTCGTCGATTACGATGATGACGGGGATGAAGACATCTTCGTGGTCGACCTGGTAGGCGACGATCGCATGTACCGTAACGATGGCGGTGTGTTCACCGAGGTCGCGGCTTCGATCGGTCTGGCAGGTGTAAGCAACGGATTTGCTGGTATTTGGGGAGACTATGACCGTGACGGAGATATGGACTGTTACCTGACGCGTCGTAATGGGTTTGACATTCTATACCGCAACGATGGTGGTGTGTTCACCGACGTGACAGCAGAGGCGGGAGTCGGCGGCGAGGAGACCGACTACTCCCAGAGCGCAGCATGGCTGGACATCGACGATGATGGGAAGCTTGATCTCTACACTGCTAACCGTTTCGGGGCAAACAGGCTGTACCACAATATCGGTGGCACCTTCGAGGAGGCAGGCACGGCATGGGGAGTGGATGACATGGGCGCTGCGAAGGGGGTATGCGTTGCCGATTTTGATAATGACGGTGACAGTGACATCTATGTCGTGAACATGATCGGAGACAGCAACATCCTATACCGCAACGACGGTAGCGTGTTCACGGACGTGAGTGACGTAGCTGGTGTAGCAGATACGGGAGACGGCCGCGGATGCTGCTGGGGAGATGTCGACGGTGACGGAGATATGGATTTGTTTGTGGCCAACGATGGAGCAGACGTGCTGTATCTCAATGAAGGCGGTATATTTACGGATGTAACAGCACTGAGCGGCGTCGGTGACACGGGATCGGCGTTCGGATGCAGCATGCTGGACTACGACCGTGATGGCGACATGGACATCATCGTGGCGACAGGAACAAAGCTGCTTCTGTACCTGAACGACGGGGCCGGTAACTTTGATGAGGTGAGTGACCTTGTCGGGTTAGCTGGAGGACTGGGAGTTGGCATTGCCTGTGGAGACTACGACGGCGACAACGATCTGGATGTGTATGTTGCACGCTCAAACTACACAGACGACCTGCTGTTTGCCAACGGTGGGAACAACAACACGTGGCTCAACGTTGGCTTGCGAGGCTTTGCGAGTGACAAGAACGGTATAGGTTCAAGGATCGAGGCATGGGCAGGGACCCGGGTGTATGTGCGTGAGGTAGTGACTGGAACTGGTCTCTACTCACAGGACAGCATTCTGAGCGAGTTCGGCCTGGGGAGAGAAACGAACTTGGACAGCTTAGTGGTATCCTGGCCGAGCGGAAGAAAGTCGAAACTTGTGAACATCGCTGCCGACCAGAGCATCGTCGTCTCAGAAGGCGGATTTGTTGCCGTACCGGTCCAGCGGGAATAACCGGAAAGAGTAACATAGAGAAAGAAGGTGGAGAAAAGGGGACAGAATTGTGCTCTGTCCCCTTTAATCTTTTGGCAGAAACCGCTTCTGATTTTCCTTATGGCTTCAGCACGAATGTTTTCCTTTGTAACGTGTCAGGATTTTGACTTCTTCCTCCTCTTTCCCCTACTCTTTTTCAGTTCCTCCCCCATCTTCTCAAGCCTCTCCACGATTCTCCCGTTGACTGAATTTTTGGGGTATGTTCCGTCCTTCCTCATTCTGCCAGCTTCTACCCCGGTGAGGATAGAGATTCCCTCATCCACTGTTTCGATCGGGTAAATGTGGAATTTTCCCTGACTCACGGCATCTATGACATCGTTTCTCAGGATGAGATTTTTCACATTGCTCTTTGGAATGATGACTCCCTGCTTGCCGGTGAGCCCTCTGGTGCGACATATATCGAAGAAGCCTTCTATCTTCCTGTTAATACCTCCGACCGGCTGAATCTCTCCGTGCTGGTTTACGGAGCCGGTGACAGCAATTCCCTGCTCAAGAGGTAGACCAGCGAGACTTGACATGATCGCGAAGAGTTCTGTCGAGGAGGCACTGTCTCCATCGATCTCCTCATAGGTCTGCTCGAATGTGATACTCGCTGAAAGTGTGAGTGGTGACTTCTGCCCGTATTTCCCACCGAGATATCCGGCGAGGATCATGACACCCTTATCGTGTGTTTTGCCGGAAAGCCTGGCTCTCCTCTCGATGTTAACAACTCCCGCTCGTCCCATAAAAACCTGAGCCGTGATTTTGGTCGGTTTACCGAAGGTGAAATCACCAAGGTCATAGATGGAGAGGCCGTTGATCTGGCCCTCTGCCTTACCATCCACATCCACCATTAGAGTGCCTTCCGCGATCATCTCCTGAACGCGTTCCTCCAGCATTCTCGACCTGTAAATCTTCTCATCCACTGCTTTGTCCACATGCTCTGGCGAAACGAGTTTTTTCCCGTCTTTCCCGGCCCAGAAGACCGACTCCCTCACAAGGTCCGCAATATCACTGAACCTGAGCGAGAGTTTGTCCCGATCCTCCACTAGTCTGGAACCGTGATCCACGATCCTTGCCACAGCTTCCCTCGTGAAGTGAAGGAGTTTTTCTTCCCGGCATAGCCTTGCGATGAATCTTCCATACTGCTGTGTGTGCTCCTGGTCCCTATCCATCATCTGTGAGAAATCGGCCTTGACCTTGAATATCTTTCTGAAATCCTCATCAAGGGAATGCAGGAGATGGTAGATGTAAGGATTTCCGATGATAACCACCTTGAGATCAATGGGGATCGGTTCAGGATGCAAACCGCCGGCCGTGTGGAATCCGAACTGCTCTGCGTAATCCTCTACCTTGACCTCGTTGTTCCTCACCGATCTCTTCAGGGCATCCCAGGCGAATGGGCTTCTTAAAACATCCATGGCATTTATGATGAGATATCCGCCACTCGCTCTCAACAGAGACCCGGCTTTTATCATGCTGAAATCAGTGTAGACGGCACCGAGGAGTATCTTTCGCTCGATGTATCCTACAAGATTCGTGTATGTTGGGTTCGTCTCGAATATGACAGGAGCTCCCCGTGTCTGACTGTTGTCCACTATAAGGTTGATCTGGTACCTCTGGAAGAGGTTCGTCTTTATGGGAATGTTCTCACTGCCTTCCTTCTCGGTACCCTCCTTGAAGAACTCCCCCACATTGTCGAGGATGTCCGCCTTCACATCGTTCAGGTATTCCGGTACTTCCTTCACATCCCTGAAATCGTCTCTCAACTCTTCAATGAAGGGTTCGATGACGAAGGTTGCCACTTCCTGATTAAGCTTCTCAACCTTTTCTCTCGTTGCTTTCTCGAGAGCTTTTATCTTTCTGAGCGTTTCCCTGATCTTGGTGTTCACCTCTTCCTGGTTTTTTCGTATCCCTTCCTTCTCCTCATCCGGGAGTGTCTCATACTCCTGCGGCTCGATTGGTTTACCTCCTTTTACCGGAAGCGTGACGAGCCCGGCAGGTGTGCTCTTTATCTGAAGACCAAGTTCACCGGCCTCCTTCTCGAGCCTCATGAGGGATTCACCACGCTTCTCCTGGAAGGCATCGAGAAACTGGCTCTTCTGTTCCTCGTACGATTTGCTCTCGAAGGCCTTAGGGATCTGCTGTTTCAAATCCTCGATCAGCTTCTCCATCTTCTTCTTAAGCTCTCTTCCCCTTTTGCTGGGAAGCCTGATCGCATTTGGCCTGTCCGGTTCCCTGAAGTTATAGACATAGACCCAGTCATCGGGAACAGGTTCCTTGCGAGCTGTTTCCCTGACCAGATGGTTGATGATGCTGGATTTGCCAGTCCCCGAGATGCCGGCCGCATAGATGTTGTAGCCACGGCTTCTCATGTTGAGACCGAATTCGAGGGCTTTGACCGCACGCGCCTGTCCCACAACGTCTTTGGATGAATCCAATTCCTTGGTGGTTTTGAAAGGGAAAACACTGGGATCACAACATGGGCAGAAATCGGCCACCGAGAGCTCTTTCGGTTTTTTCCTCTTTCTTGATTTAGAGGGCCTTACGGTAGTTTCACTTTTACTTTTTACCGGCATGGAAACCTTCCTTAAACTCTTTTTATCTGGATCGTTTTCAGTCTCACGCGGGCTTTGATCAAAACAGGGCGTATTTCCAGTCTGATGATGGTTTAAAGATAAGCTGCATGCTGAGAATGTCAACGATGTTAGGGACCGGGGTTTCCGCCTCTTACGGCATTCATTTGACTCTCCGAGCAACGATGCATTGCATGTGACCTGTGAGCCATACTTTTTGATTCATGAGTATTGTACACAGATTCGTACCGAATCTGTTTAATCTATAATTCCATCGCTCCTTATTTTCTCTTAGAAAGCCGAAGTTATAGAATAGTGTTACGACATGCCCGTAGGGAATATGTTCGATTATCTTGAGATCGTTCCTCTCGATGAACCTATGAAATTCTCTTTTCGTGAAGCAATATTCAAAGAAGTGGTTCTCTTTCTGATGCTTTCCTAAAAGGAAGTGTATTATTCTCTTCACTCGCTTTCTCCAGAATATGAGAGACTTATAAGGAACAGATATTATCACAGTCGCTTCATCGTCACAGACTCTCAACAACTCATTCAATGCGGAATCCGTGACATTCTCAACATGTTCAATCACCCCAAGACAAATTACATACCTGAAGGTCTTGCTTTTAAAGGGTAGTGCGGTTACATCGGAGGATATGAGGAGTGTGCCAGTGAGTTCATCCTTTATTTTTCTCAAGCAACTCAGGACATAGTCGACCCCAACAACTTCCCTATTAATTTCACTTACTACGTACAACCAGCCTCCGAGCCCGCATCCAGCATCCAGGACTCTTCCGCTGTTTCCTATATAGGTATAAAGAACTTGAGATATATCTTTGTGATTTTTTATGGCTTCTATTTTTTCACCTACACTATAATTATTCCAAGTATTATCCCAAATCTCCTTTACTGGTTTCACATCATATGCTACATCTACCATGAGATCTCACTCGATCCTAATAGAGAACCGTCATTTTCTTCGTCATCGCTTTTCCATTACTCTTCAGCGTGTAAAAATAAATTCCGGATGAGACTGATATTCCTTTTTCGTCCTTCCCATCCCATACCACCCTGTGACTTCCAGGCTCGAGTACGGAATTGATCAGGGTTTTCACCAATCTCCCGCGGATGTCGTAAATGCTGAGAGTAATGTGCTGTTTTTCACCGCACCTCCCGGGGGTGTCGAATGAAATCGTTGTTGTCGGATTAAAGGGATTTGGATAATTCTGAAAAAGCGTTAATGTTTTTTGCAGTGGCTCTTCGGCTTCATCCGATTCTACGATAGAGGTTGGGCCAAAGTACTCGAGGATAGCGAGACCTCCATAAGTGTCAGCAACATAGATACACTCCTCTGTGGCAACAATACCATAAGGTACTCCTGGGGTATCATAGCAGCCAACCACATCAGGGTTGCCGGGGTCACTCACCGACACTACTTTCAAATCAAAGCCGGTGGAGAGAAAGACGAGTGATTCCCTGATATCTATTCCCGTCGCATTCCCCGCTGTGCCGATGCTCCCTACCTCGAAAGGATTTTCAGGATCATCAATCGAAATGACACTTAATCCAAAAAGACCTGCACAATATGCGTATGCGGCACTCACCGCAACCTCACTCTCCCACCAGGAAGGGACACCGACATATCCTACTGCATGCGGATATGTTGGATCTGATACCGCGATTATTCTGACTCCACTCCTCTGAGTATAAGCATATTCTCCTGAGACAACGACATCATATGAGAAGCATGAATCCTCACAGGATCCAACCTCGGTTGGTATCATTGGATCCTTGATGTCGAAGATTCTGAGACCTCCTTCTTGATCTGCTATATATACGTATGATTCTGAGACAAAGATACCACAGGCATTCCCGGGTGTGTCATGAAAACTTACCTCAAAAGGATGTTCTATATCAGAAATCGAGATGACTCTCAATCCCTCATCATAATCAGCAACATAAGCAAAAGAGTCGTTCACCGCGATGTCATAGCAACTTCCCGGAGTATCGACAGATCCTGCAATCAAAGGATCGGATGGATCTGAGCAGTTGATTATGGACATCCCGGTTTCGGAATTTGCGAGGAATGCAAGATGACCCTGTACGAAAACATCCCTGGCCATCCCGTGAGTTGGATAGGCACTCTCCTCCACAGGATTACCCGGATAAGCAACAGATATGATTCTGAGCCCTGCCTCCTCATCGGCAATAAGTGCATATGGCCAATTCACTTCAATGTCAAAGGCATCACCGGGAGTATCTAATGTCCCCATGAGGACGGGGGATTCCGGATTTGCAATTGCATATATGCTGAGGCCCTTCCATCCATCAGCCACGTATAGGTAGGAAGCCCTGATGTCCAATCCTTTGGCAACTCCTGGCGTGTGGATGTGTTCTATCTCTGTTGGATTCGCAGGATTGAAAATGAATACAACCCGGAAACCACTCCCCCACTCAGCAACATAGGCGTATGATCCTTTCACGACGATGTCATAGCACCCACGCGATTGATAGAAAGAACAGGATCCCTCGAGAGATGGATTAAGGGGATCTGCAACTGAGACCACCTTGATTCCTCCGAGACCGTGAGCCACATACGCATAGGTACCTGACACATCCACTGCCGTGGCTCTGGATATCTCATCGAAAAGGCTTATCTCGAACGGGTCACCTGGATCTTCGACTGAGATTATCCTTAGGCCATGATAGATATCAGCAACGTATGCGTAATTCCCGGATACAGTAACACCATAGGCATACGAAAAGGTGGAGCCGGATGGTTTATGGTGGCCTATCTCTGTGGGGAGTTTGGGATCAAGCACCGAGATTATCCTGAGACCTGCCAGACCATCGGCTACATAAAGATAGTCTGAATCATAATAGAGATCCTGCACAAAGCCAGGTGTTTTTATGTCACTGAGTTTCCGGGGGTTTTCCGGATCTGATGTATCGATAATGTATATCCCGCCCCCTGAACCCAAAAAGCTTATGTCCCTTACTTCATCAACCGCCACTGCATAAGAGGGCCCAAATGGCCACCTGCCGACTATCCTCACATTTAGGGAATCGCCCGGATATGACTCACATACACCTTCACCCGGAAGTTGATTTTGCTGCCAATTCAAATAGGTCAATTGGGGTAGAGGCTCACCCTCCCCGCATACGTCTCCTGGATCACTCCTATCCCATGCCCACAGCGATTGAACTGTACAAATGAAAAAAATCAGTGCAATGTACATCTTCATTATCAACTTCATTCGTAGAGCTGTCAGTTTAGCAGATGAAGCTTGCTTACCCTGTACCAGGAAGTAACTGATTGCAAAGTTTCAAAGGATAATAGAATCTTACCTAATTATATCCTATCTGTATCCTGTCAGGTTGTCAATATTACCGGAGTTTCCACATAGTAGAGCTCAGATGAGCATAGCGCAAGCGTTCTAATAAAGGCATGGTACCATTCTTGGTTGATAGCTTTGCAGAGCTTGGAGTCCTTAGCATCTGAAAATCCAAAACCATAAAAAGGCTTATAATTGACAACGGCCAAGCGCAGGAATAAATTGAAGGCATCAAACAGGCGAATTTTCAGGGAGGGAGGCCTCAGCATTTTGAAGAAGTCGAAGAAAAGGAAGAAGAAGGTAGCTGCGAGAGCCCTGAGCCTGCGTTTTCATCTCAGGGTACTTTTAATCCTCTTTTTCATCTCGGGATTCTCATCGCTCGTGTATGAAGTCGCCTGGGGCAGGATTCTCACCCTTGTGATGGGTGGAAGCATTTACGCTGTGAGCGTCATCCTCGCGACTTTCATGGGAGGACTTGCCCTTGGAAGTTTCACACTCGGGAGGATATCTGACAGGAGTAAGAATCCACTACTTTTGTACTCGATCCTCGAATTCGCTATCGGGCTCTATGGCCTGGCGGTTCCTACACTATCAGCTTATCTGGATGATATATACATACCGCTAGCAGGCGGCATCACCAACCGCTTCATCGTCATGATGATCAGGTCACTGGTTGCATTTCTCTTCCTCCTGCTTCCCACTTTTCTTATGGGTGGCACTTTTCCGGTAATGATACGTCACCTGACTAGGAGTCTGGAAAAGCTCGGCAACACCGTCGGCAAGCTTTATGCTTCGAACACATTCGGTGGTGTTGCCGGAGCTCTCCTCTCAGGAGTTTTCATGATAAAAGTGATCGGTCTGCGAAGCACAGTTACAATCGCCGCCGCGTTGAACATCATCGTCTGTGCCTTCGCCCTCCTTCTATCAAGGTGGCAAGTCGCAGAAGAGACTCATGAAAAGGAGGAATCAGTACCGGAAGCAGCTCCTATGTTTGATATTCCCCGATCAGTTCTTCTAATCGCTATAGCATTGTCCGGCCTGAGCTCCCTTGCCTACGAGGTAATCTGGACACGCATGCTGATGTTCGTGCTCGGCAACAGCACCTGGGCTTTCGCGATCATGTTAGTCACATTTCTCACCGGCATCGCAGTCGGTAGCATGATAATATCAAGGTATCTCGACAGGATGCAAAAACTCATCCTCATCATAACACTTATAGAAATTTCAGCTGCCATCGTCTCACTTTTTCTCATACCCGCTTACGGGAAACTCTATAATATCAGGAAATGGATCGTCGATGCAACCGGCACTGTTGGTGGTATGTTCGTGGCGATGTTCGTCGTCTCTTTTCTTGCTATGATTCTTCCCACGCTGCTTCTCGGGATGATCTTCCCGGCTATCAGTAAGGCATACACGAGAAGCATCGACACCGTCGGCAGAGGAATCGGAGCCCTTTACTCTCTGAACACCATCGGTGCCATTATTGGGTCAATGCTACCTGCATTCCTACTGATTCCCCACCTGGGGCTGAGAGGAGCTCTCCTTGCCGCTGCCGTTATCAACTCGGTCGCAGGAGTGATCCTGATCCTGCCTTCAGCCGCAATCAGAACGTCGCTTAAAACATCACTGTCTCTCATCCCCGCCGTCATTTTAGTGACAGGATATATCCTGCTCCCGACCGATCTCGAGATAAGAGGCCCAATTGTAGGCTATGAGAGGATTTTCAAGCATGAAACAACAGGTGGAATCATAGAAGTGTTCACGACGAAGAACGAGGATGTACGGACACTAGTATTAAATGGCGTTCCGGAAGTACCGACTGACAGAATCAGCATGCAGACCTTCAGGCTTCTCGCGTTCCTGCCCGTGCTCATTCATCCCCGGCCCGAAGAAGTTCTCGTAGTCACTTTCGGTGGAGGCATTGTAACCGGTACTCTGGGGAGATATGATCTCAAGAGCATCGACTGTGTGGAAATCTTTCCTGGCATAAGAAAAGCGGCCCCATTCTTCAGAATCGAGAATCATGATGTCCTCGAAAATCCGCTGGTAAATCTCATGATAGAAGATGGAAGAAACTTCCTGCTCATGACGGAGAAGAAGTATGACATAATCACAGCTGATGCTACGCACCCGACAGGGGCTGATTCATGGGTGCTGTACACAACTGAATACTACAATCTCTGCAGAAGACACCTGACTTCCGACGGTCTGTTCGTTCAGTGGCTGCCCCTGCATCATCTATCTTTCGAAGGATACTGCACTATCCTCAAGACAATCCGTACAGTCTTTCCGAATGTTGAGATCTGGTTCACCGGTGTGAACAGGAACTTCGGACACACGATCGTGCTCGCTTCAAGGAAGGAACTCGTAGTCGACTACAAGCAGCTCTCGGAAAGACTCATGAACCCGATAATCAGGGAGGATCTCAGCGCCTATGACCTTGATGATCCGATGAACATCATCTCGCTGAGATTGATGGATGAACGCGGTATCGACAAGATGGTGGAGAAAGCGCCGATAAATACAGACGACAAACCTATCATTTCATTTCCCACGACAATTCCCGAGCAGACTGACAACCTCGAAAACCTGAGTCACCTCATTCAGTTCAGATCTCCCACCATGCTCTCAAACATCCCCCGCGAGGAAAACGACAGGGTTAAAAACATGTTGCGTGCCCTCCCCAACAGGTACAGGGGTGAAGTTCTATACTACTCTGGAAAACCGATCAAGGCCCTCAGAGAATTTCATAGAACTCTCAGCATAAATCCGTATGACACATGGGCGTATAGACTTCTCGCCAGAATAGAGAGAAAGAGAGCAAAGGACAAGTTACTCACAGATTCTGTATTGGGAAAGGAGCTCGACGCGGAAGGCCTTTTCGCAAGAGGATATATGTCGTTCACTAAGAAGAATTACGAACAGGCAAGGGAACTGTTCTTGCAATCCATCGAAAAAAACTCATCCTTCCCCGAGTCATACTGCTACCTAGGCTTGACCTATGCTAGACTTGGAAAGAGACAAGAAGCAAAGGAGTATCTTTCAAGAGCGCTGGAGCTCTGGCCGGGAATGGGTCTCGCTCGAAGAGGGCTCATCGAACTCGAAGGTGAATTGTCGAAGAGGGACAGCGACATTAAGTGACAGGAACGATTTCCATAAACCCTGGTCGACGACGTGCTTTACACTGTAGCTGAAAGAAGCGAACTACCTCTCTGTGAGGTCACCTTCTCCGTTGTCTCGACATGCAGTCAAAATCCCCGCGCCCTTCCCCGGGCAGTGGATGTGGCCGTCGTGAAGCTAACCGGAGAGAATGTCATAGAGAAAATCGAGAAGCGCCTCACACCACCCCCACTCATCCCGCCGAGGGGCGGATTGATCACGGAAGTCTCTTCACTCATAAGGTTTATCGGGGACTCTGTGATCGCCTCTTTCGACCTGGTCCGTGACATGAGGGTCCTGAACTACATCCTTTCCTCTTACGGTTTTGACATGCTCGGAAACGAGAGCATATCGATCAGGAAGGTTTCCCGATTCCTGCTCCCCGAACTTCCAGGACACGACCTCGAGACGCTTGCCCGGCATTTCAAAGTCAGGATTCTGTCACTCGAAAGTGCTTCTCAAAAGGCCGATCTGGTGTCAGACGTCTTCATCGAGTGCCTTAGAATCGCCGGCGAGATGGATATCTTAACCCTCGGCGCACTCAGGGATTCGATGGCCGAGGCTCAAGAGAGCATCAACTGGGATAGGTACGCTTTCGACAGGAACATATTACAGTGCTTCCCGCCCTGCCCCGGCGTGTACATCATGAAAGACAGGAAGGGGGATGTGATTTATGTCGGCAAGGCGCTCAGTCTAAGGGAGAGGGTGGTCTCCTACTTTACCGGCAAGGAACAGGATAGGGTCAAAGGATTGAGGGAGAAGCTGTTCGACATCGAATACATAAAAACGGGTACAGCTCTGGCAGCTCTGCTTAAGGAGGCCGAGCTCATCACTACATACAGTCCCGTTTTCAATACCGTCCTCGCATCATCGAAAAAGAAAAGAGCTTCGGCAAGAAAAACCAGGAGGGGCCCTGGTGAAAAGCATGTACCGGCCGAATCGGGCAAGTTGATATTCCTTCCCTCGGAGACTAAGGATGAGATAGATCTCATGCTCATAATGCATGGAAAGCCTCTTTGGAGACGTCTTCTTAAAACCGACCTGTCGAATCTCTCCAATATCATTGAAGACCTCACCGGGTTTCTCGGTTCCCCCCCTGCACCAGAACTGGAACCGGATGAGGAGTATAAGGTTACCCTCATCGAGGGCTGGCTACAGCGTAACGAGGACTCGGTGAACTGTATCGAGATCGAAAACGATGAGGACACGTCTTCACTCGATAGAAAGATCCGTCCCCTCGTTGAGAGTGGTGACTGGTGTGGCGAGAAGGTCGTATACAGACTGTGAAGCTAAGGTTTCGGCACAGCCTCCCTGTGACCCCTTACAGGCATGGAACCGCCATAGAAACACACTCTATCCACGATGAGACCCACGTAAGCAGTTTGATAGTTCGCTTCGAACAAGAACCGGATGGAGATGTGTGCATCGGGATGGTCGGTTAGATCGAAGTCCCAGGTCTCAATCTCAAAGTAACCGCAGTTTGTCTCACCATCAAGTCCCTCATCACAATCAGCTGCCGGGTCACCCTGATCGTACCCTTCATAAGGGTAGATTATCGACCAGCTTTCTCCCCCATCTGTGGACATCTGAACATTCCACCCATCACCACCGCAATCCACATAGTTAAATGAATCAATTGTGAGCCAGCAACCCTCGCTACCGAGAGTGATTTCCGGCGAATCTAGCCAACCGCAGGATGCGTTCGCATAGTTTCCGCCCAAATTGGTCTCCCAGGCATTCCCATCGAGTACATAGGAAGGCTCGCCCCATTCCCAGGAAGCCAATCCACCAGGTGACCAGCCGTCATCTGTCTCATTGAAGTTGAAACAGACTTTCCCTTGTGGCGTAATAAGCACCCTGCACTGAACCTGACCGCTCTCCTCATCACCGACCACACCCACCAAACCATAGTTGTAGAAACCGTAACCCGGAAAAGTATCGAGATAATAAGTCGCACTACCGGGAAGCACCTCTATTAGATCATAATCTCTGTAAACATACACCTCATCATAAGATTCCCCGTTCGACCATGTAAGCTCGACATCCCTATCACTCGTCACTGTGCAGACAAGGCCATAGGGTGGATACACAGCGGGGATCCCGTATTCGTCAATATTAAACGGAGGCTCAGCGTTATAAATATCAGGAACATAACTAAGAAATGTCCCTGGTTCTGGATCGCCATCCTCTATGAGTCCTATGCCCCAGCTTTGGCCAGTGTAGTCAAGTGAGCAATAACCAGCACCCGTCAGACCATTGATCAAATCAAAATTGAAAGCCTCTCTGGCCATATGAGGACCGTTTGTATACTGGTTTATCAATATGAGCTGGCCACTATCGTCATCAAAGGCCATTCCGGCCATGTCAAAACCATCTGATTCTGATTGCCATGGAACTGCCCATGAGCCAAGCATATCTCCAAGACCGCCACTCGAAATGTCATATACATAGAGCATGTCAGGATTGGCGTTAGTTCCTATGAAAAGATAATCGTTTAGGGGATCTACAGCCGCTGAAGCTATCGGTCCAACAAAGTTTTCGGAAATTAATGAATAAGGTGGAGTTGCATCGTGCTGGTGTAGAAGATAATCGGACCAACCTCCCACCCAGATTTGGTACCTGTTAAGATCAAATGCGAGGGCTCTGTCATTCCATGGTCCCGGTGGAGATACAGGATAATATGTTCCAGACACAACCGAGCAGGTCGCTGGATCTAGCTGAAACACGCCGCCACCTCCCGGCACTACACTAACAAAGAAGAGGGTGCTATCAGTACTGTTGTAAGCACCATCAGCGATGAAGTCTGTGTTAGGATCCGGTGTGATTGCGTCACAATTGTTCCTGGAAATGTCACAGGAAGAGAATATTGTGGAATTCAGTAAGTGTGAATTTTTCTCAGGATCAAGATTAAACGAGGTGTCGTTATTCATTAGATAATTGATTCCTCTTGTCCCTGAGTTTCCCACCAGAGAGAAAATCAGAAAATAAATGAAAGCTAACAATAACGTCAGAAAGCCAAATTTTCTGCCCATTGTTTGCCGCAGGATCAGAAGTTCTTGTCAAGAAGGAGGTCGTGTACGTTGAGGGATTTCCCTAAAACCACTGTATAAATGGAATGTTGCCGGGTGATTTTGAATGTCATTTGTTCTTCTCCTCTTATTTTATATATTAAAATGATCTCACAATTTGTCAATGAATTATTATACGGCTATGTGGTTGAGTAAGGACGACCGGGACCTGTGATGTGTCCCAGTTCAAGGTCAGTGTATCCACACAGAATCAGGCGCTTAGTGCCGTAAGGTGGGTCAATCACCGAACCGATGAACAAGACCGACACCATCTGGACTATTCCGTCATTCAAAAGGCCGTCAAAGGGGCGGTGAACGATGCCAGAATCATGAAGCGGGCGAGTTGCCATAAGTTGAGAAACTCTTTCGCAACCCACCTACTTGAGAATGGATACGACATACGAACAGTTCAGGAGCTTCTGGGGCACAAGGATGTTAGGACAATTATGATCTACACTCACGTACTGAATCGAGCAGGAAAAGGAGTGCGGAGTCCCATGGATTCGATTTAACCTGGGTATCATTTCTTATCTGGAAACCGTATAAGACTCTGAGAGAAATACGAAAGTACGGAAACCTGTTGACATTCATGTTTGTTCGCGGTATCATCAATTGAGTGTTATACCGCTGGAATGCGGCCCAAAAACTATTATCGGGAAACCATATAAGCCATAGTTATACATAATAACAAACAAAAGGAGTAAATATGAATTCAAACAGAAAGACCGCAATAATTGTGGGAGTATTATACATAATTGGGACGGTTGCTAGCATAATAAGTTTTGTTTTTTGGCCTAGTCTAGA